>NZ_CP071632.1:4090000-4390000 GCF_017357385.1 Rhizobium sp. NZLR1
GCAAAGATCATTCGAGCCAGCGTCTATCGCGGCACGCGCCATCTCGTCACCGTGGCCGTCGACGACAAGGGCAGATACGTGCCCGGAAGCGAGCCGCCGATGCTGGATGCCATCGCCACCGCCTTCGATGACAATTCATTCGCGCCGCCACCCGGTCAGAACCTGCCGCGCGTCTATGACGGCATCTATCGCGCGGCCCTGTCCTACGGCATGACCAAGGATATGACGGCGCTGATCATCAAGCTGCTCGCCAGCAATGTCGATTTCCAGGCGCAGCTGAGGTCGACCGATAGTCTCGAGGCCTTCTTCTCCGTCGCCGACAGCGCCGGCCAGGCGACCGAGGATTCCGAACTGCTCTACGTCAACGCTCGTTTCGGCGATACGCAGACGCGCTTCTACCGCTTCCAGGACCCCGATGACGGCACGCTCGACTATTTCGACGAGAACGGCAAGAGCATCCGCCAGTTCCTGCTGCGCAACCCAGTTCCCAACGGCATCTTCAAATCGGGCTTCGGCATGCGCCGTCACCCGATCCTCGGTTTCGCCCGCATGCACACCGGTGTCGACTGGGCGGCCCCCCGCGGTACCGCAATCATCGCCGCCGGCAACGGCACGGTCGAAAAAGCCGGCTGGGATTCCGGCGGTTACGGCAACCAGACGATCATCCGCCATGCCAACGGCTATGAATCCTCCTACAATCACCAAAGCGCCATCGCCAAGGGCGTTATCCCCGGCGCCAAGATTCGTCAGGGTCAGGTGATCGGATGGGTCGGCACGACGGGCGAGTCCACCGGACCGCACCTGCACTACGAGCTGATCGTCAACGGCACAAAGGTTGATCCCCTGCGCATCCGCCTGCCGGGCGGCAAGTCACTGCAGGGCGAGGCGCTGGCGAAATTCGAGGACGAGCGCAAGCGCATTGATACGCTGCTGAACAACCAGACCTCGGATCAGGTGGCGAGCAAGTAATTTGCAACCTTTTCCTCGTCTCGTCCCCGCAAAATAAAATGGCGGCCGAAGCCGCCATTTCTCATTTATCCAGCAAAGCCGGCCTATGCCGCTTCGCTCACCGTCTGGCCGGTCCTGAACTGCAGCCGGTCGGAACCATTCGTCACCTTCACCGTCGATCCATCCGGCACCTGGCCCGACAGGATCTGCTCGGCCAGCGGATCCTGCACGAATTTCTGGATCACCCGCTTCAACGGCCTTGCGCCGTAGACCGGATCGTAACCCTTATTCGCCAGCCAGTGGCGCGCTTCCTCGTCAAGGTCGATGACGATCTTGCGTTCGGACAGCAGCGCCACCAGCCGCTTCAGCTGGATATCGACGATCGCGCCCATCTCCTCACGCTTCAGCCGGTGGAACAGAATGATCTCATCGATGCGGTTCAGGAATTCCGGCCGGAAATGCCCGCGCACGACCTCCATCACCTCCTCGCGAACCGTATCGCTGTCGTCACCGTCCTTGAGCTGCGTCAGATATTCGGCGCCGAGGTTCGAGGTCATGATGATCATCGTGTTGCGGAAATCGACGGTCCGCCCCTGGCCGTCCGTCAGGCGTCCGTCATCCAGCACCTGCAGCAGGATGTTGAAGACGTCTGGATGCGCCTTTTCGATCTCATCGAACAGCACGACCTGATACGGCCGGCGGCGCACGGCCTCCGTCAGCGCCCCGCCTTCGTCATAACCGACATAGCCCGGAGGCGCACCGATCATCCGGGCAACGGAGTGCTTCTCCATATATTCCGACATGTCCATGCGCACCATCGCCGTTTCGTCGTCGAAGAGGAAGCGGGCGAGCGCCTTGGTGAGCTCCGTTTTACCGACGCCGGTTGGGCCGAGGAAAATGAACGAGCCGATCGGCCGGTTCGGATCCTGCAGACCGGCGCGGGCGCGGCGCACAGCGCGCGACACCGCCTGAACCGCATCGCCCTGGCCGATTACCGATTTCGCCAGTTCATCCTCCATCCGAAGCAGCTTGTCGCGTTCGCCCTCCAGCATCCTGTCGACCGGAATGCCGGTCCAGCGGGAAACGACATGGGCGATATTGTCGGGGATAACAACCTCCTGCACCATCGCCCCGCGTTCGCCATCCTGCCTCTCAGCATCGACCAGCTGCTTTTCCAGATCCGGGATGACACCGTAGGTCAACTCGCCGGCGCGCTGGAATTCACCCTTGCGCTGGGCAATCGCCAGTTCGTTGCGGGCATCGTCGAGCTGCTTCTTGAGATCGGCAGCAAGGCCGAGCTTCTGCTTTTCCGCCTGCCAGCGGGCCGTCAGCGCATCGGCTTCCTCTTCGAGGCCGGTCAGTTCGGTCTCCAGCCGCTTCAGCCGGTCGGCCGAGGCAACGTCGGTTTCCTTCTTCAGTGCCTCGCGCTCGATCTTCAGCTGGATGATGCGGCGGTCGAGTTCGTCGAGTTCTTCCGGCTTGGAATCCACCTGCATGCGCAACCGCGCCGCCGCCTCGTCCATCAGGTCG
This sequence comes from Rhizobium sp. NZLR1, assembly GCF_017357385.1. Lineage (NCBI taxonomy): Bacteria > Pseudomonadati > Pseudomonadota > Alphaproteobacteria > Hyphomicrobiales > Rhizobiaceae > Rhizobium > Rhizobium sp. NZLR1. Next base: position 4,092,479 of record NZ_CP071632.1, read on the forward strand.
ATCGCCTTGTCGGGCAGGAAACGATCGGTGATATAGCGGTTGGAAAGCGTCGCAGCCGCCACCAGCGCGGCATCGGCGATGCGCACCTTGTGATGCTGCTCGTATTTTTCCTTCAGGCCGCGCAGGATCGAGATCGTGTCTTCGACCGTCGGCTCGTCGACGACAACAGGCTGGAAGCGCCGAGCAAGCGCCGGGTCTTTTTCGACATGTTTGCGATATTCGTCGAGCGTGGTCGCGCCGACGCAATGCAGCTCACCGCGGGCAAGAGCGGGCTTCAGAAGGTTGGACGCGTCCATTGCCCCATCGGCCTTGCCGGCGCCGACCAGCGTGTGCATCTCATCGATGAACAGGATGATCTCGCCGTTCTCAGCTTGCACCTCGTTGAGCACGGCCTTCAGCCGCTCCTCGAATTCGCCGCGGTATTTTGCACCGGCAATCAGCGCGCCCATATCGAGCGCCATCAGCTTCTTGTCCTTCAGCGATTCCGGCACGTCACCGTTGACGATGCGCAACGCCAGACCCTCGACGATCGCGGTCTTGCCGACACCGGGTTCGCCGATCAGCACAGGATTGTTCTTTGTGCGGCGCGAAAGCACCTGAATGGTGCGGCGGATTTCGTCGTCGCGGCCGATCACCGGGTCGAGCTTGCCGTCGCGGGCTTCGGCGGTGAGATCACGTGCGAACTTCTTCAGCGAATCGAAACCCTGCTCCGCATTGGAAGAATCCGCCGTCCGGCCCTTGCGGATGTCGTTGATGACCTGGTTCAGGCCCTGGGCCGTCACGCCTGCGTTTTTCAGTGTCGAAAACGTCGAGGCCGAGGATTCGATCGCCAGCGCCTGCAGCAGGCGCTCGACGGTGACGAAGCTGTCGCCGGCCTTCTTCGCCGCCTCTTCGGCGGTCGAGAGCACCTTGGCGAGCGGCTGCGCCAGATAGATATTGCCGTTACCGCCGGAAATTTTCGGCAGTTTGGCCAGCGCTGCGTCATTGGCGAGGCGTGCAGCCTTGGCATCGCCGCCGGCGCGCTCGATTAGCGACGCCGCCATGCCCTGATCGTCGTCGAGCAGCACTTTCAGCACATGTTCGGGCGTGAATTGCTGGTGACCCTGCGCCAGCGCATAGGTCTGCGCCGACTGAATGAAGCCGCGCACCCGCTCGGAGTATTTCTCGATATTCATATTCTACCTCCATGGATCGCCCTGCCCTGACGAGGCGCAGACCGATGATTGAGATCGACCCCCTGAAAAGGCAGGCCGCGCTTGGCCCATCTCAGATTTGGGCGAAGCAGTCGAGGAGAATATGGTACCCTGTTCTGCGAGTTTAAAGAGCCGACAAAACGAAAATCCCCGGCGCGAAGCCGGGGATTTTCGTCGCAATTCTAACAGATGGCATGAACCTCATACTCCCCCTGAAGGAGAAGCGAAATCCTCATTCCGATGCGGCGTCAGCCAGTACCGGCGCCTCGCCAGAGGAACCCTCGCCCTCAGCGGCTGCTTCGCCTTCAGCGCCGCGACGCGGGCGACGGGGACGGCTGCCGGTGCTGCGACGGCGGGGCTGGCGCGGCTGACCGCCGGAGCCTTCCTCATCCATGGCGACCTCGGCCGGAATGCCTTCGATCTCCGGCTGCGGGCCGGTTCCGTCGATCACCTCGGGCTGGGGTGCCGGTGCAGCCGCCGGGGCAGGCGCCGGTTGCGGCTGTGCCTGCGGCCGGTGCTGCTGCCTGCTCTGCGGCGGCTGGACGATAACGACATCGTCGCCGTCATTGTCGTTGTTATCCATATCGTCGCCGTCGCGATCCGCACCGTCCCGATCAGAACCATCGCGATCATATTCGCCGCGATCGTCGCGCTGGAAGCGTTCCTGCATCTGCGCCTGGGCGCTGGCGATGATACGATAGTAATGTTCGGCGTGCTGGAGATAGTTCTCGGCAATCACGCGGTCGCCGGAGCTTTGGGCGTCGCGGCCGAGCTGTGCGTATTTTTCGGCGATATGCTGAGCAGTACCGCGAATCTTCACATCGGGGCCGGAACTGTCATAGGTCCGGGTCAGCGGATTGCCGCCCTTGCGGTTGAAATTGTTGTTATTGTTATTGTTATTGTTATTGTTATTGTTACTTCCGCCGCCGCCACCGCCGTTATTGTTGTTACCACGCCCTCGACCGCGCTTGTTCTGCTGTCCTGGCCTCATAGATCGTTCACCTGAATTCTCTGTTTATGATGGATACATGGCACCAACCGCCATGACCGAAAAGCGGGTCAGGACCTTTGTGCCGCGAGCATACTGCGCCTTTGCGCCGACCTGCCGCTTGGTTTTCAAGTCAGATTGACTGATTCACGCATTGGGTCGTGTTCAACCGTTGAAACTCTCGTTTAAAAGAGCGGACCCCCGAGGCAAACCAAGTACCGAACGAATCTCGTTCATTCCTATCTGCCCAACACGTGACCGCAACCTATATTGCTTCCCGTGGAAATCCAAGCCTTTTCTTCGCAATAACAATAATGTCCTGTTCAATGCAGCAATTATCGCCAGTCACGCGAGCGCGAACACGAGCACTCTATCATTCTGACCATAATCTTTTACGGATTTGAGGCATTTGAAGCCTTTCGCTTCAAAAATCGCCGTCACATCGTTTCGCTGATCGTAGCCGATTTCGAGTCCGACGACCGCATCGGGCCTCATGAACCTTGCGGCATCTTTGGCGATCGCGCGGTAGGCGTCAAGCCCATCCGGGCCGCCATCCAGTGCCGCAACCGGATCAAATTTCGTCACTTCGGGAGCAAGATCGTGAATGACATTGGAAGCAATATAGGGCGGATTTGAGACGATCGCATGAAACCAACCCTGGATGCTCTCGAACCATCTCGACTGTACGGCTTGGAAACGATCCTGTAATCCGTTCCTTTCTGCATTGGATGTTGCCGTCCGAAGTGCATCCGCCGAAATATCGCTGCCGATACCTGACGCTTCGGGACATTCGCGCAAAAGCGCAAGGCATATCGCCCCCGTCCCGGTTCCCATATCAAGGATATGGAGATGGTCTTGCGCCTCTGCAAGGTCATTCAGATAGGCAAGCACCGTATCGACCAGGATTTCCGTATCCGGTCGCGGTTCCAGCGTTTCCACTGAGAGCCGAAGCGGCAGGCCATAGAACTCCCGCTCGCCGAGAATGCGATGCACCGGCTCATGACCGAGCCGCCGTTGCACCGCCTTGAAAATCACCTCGGCCTGCTCAGAAGAAAGCCGCTCGGACGATCGCGTCAAAAGCTCGGTCGGCGATAGTTTCAGAAGGCCCGCGACAAGCAACCGCGCATCGGTCGCCGGGTCGGCGACACCTGCTTCGATGAAGCGGCGGCGCGCTTCGGCAAGCGTATCGGCGACCGTCGAGCTCATTGTTGCTCGCCGAGTTGTGCCAGCTGGCTTGCCTGGTAATCGGCCATAAGCGCATCCACCACCTCCTCGATCTCACCTTCCATCATCCGGTCAAGCTTGTAGAGCGTCAGATTAATACGGTGGTCGGTAATGCGACCCTGCGGGAAATTATAGGTTCGGATGCGTTCCGAGCGGTCGCCGGAGCCGACCTGGCTCTTGCGGTCGGCCGAGCGCTCGCTGTCGGCCCTCTGCCGCTCGGCATCGTAGAGCCTGGAGCGCAGCACCTGCATCGCCTTGGCGCGATTCTGGTGCTGCGATTTTTCCGAGCTGGTGACGACGATACCGCTCGGCAGATGGGTGATACGCACCGCGGAGTCCGTCGTATTGACGTGCTGGCCACCCGCACCCGAAGAGCGCATCGTGTCGATGCGGATATCCTCCTGGCGGATCTCGATGTCGATCTCCTCGGCCTCCGGCAGCACGGCCACCGTTGCGGCCGACGTATGGATGCGCCCGCCCGCCTCGGTCTCCGGCACACGCTGCACACGATGCACGCCGGATTCGAATTTCAGCTTGGCGAACACGCCCCGGCCGGTGATCGTCGCGATGATTTCCTTGTAGCCGCCGGCTTCGCCCTCGCTCGCCGAGAGCATCTCAACCTTCCAGCCTTTCTCCGCCGCAAAACGCTCGTACATGCGAAAGAGATCGCCGGCAAAAAGGGCCGCTTCAGAGCCGCCTGTGCCGGCGCGGATTTCGAGGATGGCGCTCTTCTCGTCAGCCGCATCCTTCGGCAGCAGCAGGATCTGCATCTCCTGCTCAAGCGCCTCGATCTGCTCTTTCACCTCGGGCAGCTCCAGCTCCGCAAGGTCGCGCATTTCGCGGTCGACCGACTTGTCTTCGAGCAGCGTTTCGAGATCGGCAAGCTCGGCGATCGCCCTCTCATAGGCGCGGATCTTCGTCACGACGGGCTGCAGCTCGGAATATTCGGATGCGAGCTTCACATAGACATCGGCAGCCGGGCCGGCCGACATGCGCGCTTCGATCTCGCCGAAACGGCGTTCCAGCTCGCGCATCTTTTCAACGGGAAGCTTCGCCACCCTTCACTCCGATTCTTCTTAGTCTCTGTCTAAAGGGGAATATTGTGGCTTTCGGCGAAGCGGGCAAGCACCTCGCGCATCGGCATCATGGCGTGGATATCGTCCAGCACCTCGTCCATCGCCTTGGTCAGCGCCCCGACATCAAGCCCGAGCAGCATTGCCTTCACCGGCCCGATCGAGGCCGGCGACATCGAGATCGAACGGAAGCCGATGCCGAGCAGCGCCATCGCCGAGATCGGTTTGCTGGCAAGCTCGCCGCAGAGCGTTACCGGCGTCTTGTTCCGGTCCGCGCCGCGCACGATATCGCGCAGAATGCGCAAAAACGGTTTGCCGAGCGGATCGAAGCGGTCCGAGACCCGCGCATTGCCACGATCGACCGCCATCGAAAACTGGAAGAGGTCGTTCGAACCGACCGAGACGAAATCGACCGCCTCCATCAGTTCATCGAGCTGCCAAAGCAGTGCAGGCACCTCCAGCATCGCGCCGAATTGCAGCTTGCGCGGCAGCCCGTGGCCGAAGCGCGAGAGATGCTGCACTTCCTTCTGCAACAGCTCGCGCACGATCTTCAGCTCGGAAACCTCGGTCACCATCGGCACCATCAACTTCAGCTCGGTGTCTGCCGATGCCTTCAACAGAGCGCGCAGCTGGGTACGCAACAGTCCCGGCCGGTCGAGCGACAGCCGGATGGCGCGCCAGCCGAGTGCGGGATTTTCTTCCTCATGGCCGCGGAAATACGGCACGACCTTGTCGCCGCCGATATCAAGCGTACGGAAGGTGACGGCGCGGCCCGCCGCCTGTTTTATCACATTGCGATAGAACTGTTCCTGCTCGTCCGCCTTCGGCATGGTGGAGGCGATCATGAACTGCAGTTCGGTGCGGAAGAGGCCGATGCCCTCGGCACCCGATTCCGAAAGCTGCGGCAGGTCGACCAGCAGCCCCGCATTCATCATCAACCCAATCCGCTGCCCATCCTTGGTCACCGGCTCGACGGCGCGCAGCGCCCGGAACTGTTCCTGCCGCCTGGCGCGGAAGCGAACCTTTTCCTCGTAGGAACGCCGGTGATCGGCCATCGGTCGCAGATGTACATGTCCCTCGTCGGCGTCGATGATCACGGCATCGCCGTTCTCGGCGAGCGCCACCACACCGGCTGCCTGGCCGATGACCGGAATACCCATGGCGCGCGCAACGATCACCACGTGGCTTGTCACCGCGCCTTCTTCCAGCACCAGCCCGCGCACATTGGCCCGCGGATAATCGAGCAGCTCCGCCGCGCCCATGGCACGCGCCAGTACGACCGCATCGTTGGGGAAACCTTCGGCAGTCGTCCGCCCGGTATACCCCGTCAATTGTCTGAGCAGCCGGTTCGCCAGATCCTCGAAATCATGCATGCGTTCGCGCAGATAGGGGTCGGTCAACCGCATCATCCGGGCTTTGGTGTCGCTCTGCACCTTCTCGACCGCCGCTTCCGCCGTCAGGCCGTTGCGGATCGCCTCCTCGAGCTTGCGCACCCAGCCCTGGTCATGCGCGAACATGCGATAGGTCTCGAGCACCTCTCGATGTTCGCCCTCCATCGAGACATCGCGACGCGACAGCATGTCGTCGATCGAGATCCGCAGCGAGCCCATGGCTTCGGCCAGCCGCCGGATTTCCTTCTCGGCATCCTCGTTCAACAAATTGGTGACGACGATGCGCGGCTCGTGCAGCACGACGTAACCGAGGCCGATGCCGTCATTATACGTGTCGCCGTCGACGGTCACTGAACGCGTCAGGTCAAGTTCGAGGCCCGGCTTGGTGATCTTCTTCAGCTCGCCGGTGGCGATCATCTCGGCCAGCACCATCGCCGTCGTCTCGAGCGCTTCCAGCTCTTCCTCGCGATAGTTGCGGCTCGCCTTGTTCTGCACGACGAGAACGCCAAGCGAGCGCCCGGTCCTGAGGATCGGCACGCCGAGGAAGGAATGGTAAATCTCTTCGCCCGTTTCCGGCAGGTAGCGGAAAGCAGGGTGCGACTGCGCATCGGAAAGGTTCAGCGGCTGGGCCGAGGCGGCGATCGTGCCGACCAGGCCTTGCCCCATTTTCAGTTGCGCCAGGTGCACGGCCTCACGGTTGAGGCCTTCGGTCGCATAGAGTTCGAGCACGCCGTCGGCCCGCAGCACGTAAACGGAGCACACCTCCGCCACCATGTTGCCGGCGATCTGGCGGACGATCCGGTCAAGACGATCCTGCGGCTCCAGCGGCTCCGCCATCAACTCGCGCAGCCGCCTGAGCAGCACGCGCGGACCGCCGGAAAGGTCTCTCATGGCGTCTCAAGCTCCCGAAACAACGCACTCAGTCCCGGCGGGCCGGCCTTCGTCTCCTCAACCTGAAGGGGCAGGCCGCCCACTGGGAATCAATTCTTATCCAGACCGTAGCAGGAATGCAAAGTCCTGACAGCGAGTTCTGCATAGGGACCGTCGATCAGGATGGAAATCTTGATCTCGGAGGTCGTGATCGCCTTGATGTTGATGCCTTTTTCGGCAAGTGCACGAAATGCGGTAGCCGCAACGCCGGCGTGACTGCGCATGCCGATGCCGATGACCGACACTTTCACCAGCCCCGATTCGTTCTGCACGACATCGTAGCCGATCTTCTCCTTATGGTCGCCGAGCACCTTGATTGCCTTCTCGACGTCACCTGACGGTACGGTGAAGGTCATGTCGGTCTTCGACCCGTCCTCGGAGATATTCTGGACGATCATGTCGACATTGATATGGGATTCCGCGAGCGGCCCGAAGATCGCCGCGGAAACGCCCGGCCTATCGGCTAGACGGCGAAGCGAGATCTGAGCCTCATCCTTGGCATAGGCGATGCCGGTGACTACTTCCTGTTCCACGATTTCATCCTCGTCACAAATCAGCGTTCCGGGCGGGTTTAGCAGATCGCCCATGCCCGGAGCATCGGGATCTTCGAATGACGAGCGCACGAAGGTGCGCACCTTGTGCACCATGGCAAGCTCGACCGAGCGCACCTGCAGCACCTTGGCGCCGAGCGAAGCCATCTCGAGCATTTCCTCGAAGGCGATCTTCTTCAGCCTGCGCGCCTTCGGCACGATGCGCGGGTCGGTCGTGTAAACGCCGTCGACATCAGTATAGATATCACAGCGATCCGCCTTGACAGCTGCCGCGATTGCGACGGCCGACGTGTCGGATCCACCGCGCCCGAGCGTCGCGAGGCGGTTGTCTGGTCCCAGTCCCTGGAAGCCGGCAATGACGGCAACCTGCCCCTCGCCCATCCGTTTGACGATGTCGGAACCGTCGATTTCCATGATGCGCGCCGCGCCATGCGCATTGTCGGTGCGGATCGGGATCTGCCATCCCTGCCAGGAGCGCGCATTGATATCCATCGCCTGCAATGCGATCGCCAGCAACCCGGAGGTCACCTGCTCGCCGGAGGCGACCACCGCATCATATTCCCGCGCATCGTAAAACGGCGAATTGGCGCCGATCACCTTCGGCATGCCCTGGACCCAGCCGACCAGTTCATTGGTCTTGCCGGACATGGCCGACACCACAACCGCCACCTCGTGGCCGGCATCGACTTCGCGTTTTACATGGCGGGCGACGTTCTTGATGCGGTCCAGGTCAGCGACGGACGTGCCGCCGAATTTCATTACGATGCGTGCCATATGCCTCTACCACGACTGGCGCCGGGAAAGCGGAAAACCGGACCCGGCATCACGAAAGCTCTGGGGCAGACCGCTTGGCCAGAGAGCCGGGCTCCCGACTTCCGGAACCGCTCAAAAAGCCTAGGTCCCCAAGGCCCCAAGTTGCGGCGTCTCTTAGCGAGTTTGGCAGGGGGAGGCAAGCGCGCGCGATAAAAGCAATTACCCAACTTTGCGTCAAAAGCTGTCCCTGACTACCCGTCACGTTGCCCGCGGAGGTCCCGGCACGTAGGATTGAGAAAACAGATCGCAGGACTCTCATTTCACCTTGTCGGAAAAACGCTCGATCATATCGTCCACACGCGACAGGAAGAGCTTGAGCAATGGCGAGCTGTTTGCCTTGTGATACCCCACCATCAGATCGATTGTCGGCGCCTCGCCGATGAGCGGGCGGCTGATGACCGACCAGGATAGGAAGTTCTCGGCATAGGCGGGAAGCAGCGCGACGCCGCGGGTGGACGCGACAAGCGACACGCCCATGGCGAAATTGTCGATCAGGTGCTTCGGCGCGATCTTGAGACCGAGCCGATCGAAATAGTCGTTGATGACGCCGCGGAGTATATGCGGCGTATCGGACATCCCGATGAAAGTCTCGCTGGCAAGATCCATGGGATCGATCGCCTTGCATGCGGCAAGGCGATGGTCGCTTGGCAGGATCACCACCAGCGGTTCTCTTGCGATGACGACATATTCGATATCCGGCTTCGGTTCGCGGCGCAGAAAGGCGATATCGAGTTTTCCGCGCTGGAGTTCATCGGCAAGCTGCGGCGAATACTGGCTCGAGACCCTGATCTCGATGTTGGGCAGCTCGTCCCGAAGAATTCTCGTGGCATGAGGGAGCCAATCCACCTCCTGTCCCGTCAGAAAGCCGATGGAGAACACCGGTTTGCTAGGCTCTGCAGCGCGCCGCGCCGCCTCCACCGCAGCTTCCGCCTGAGCAATCGCCTGACGTGCATGCTCCAGAAAGGCAAGCCCGGCTGCCGTCGCCTCCACACCCCGCGCGCTACGCGTCAGCAGCGGAACGCCGACCTCGTATTCGAGATCCCTGATTTGACGGCTGAGCGAAGGCTGTGCCGTGTGCAGCCGTTGTTCAGCGGCAAGCGTCAGGCTGCCTTCTTCGACGACGGCGACAAAATAGCGAAGATGCCGGAGTTCCATCTTTACCTCCATGCCTGGAAGGCATGGCTACCAACTTACAAAGTCTTTTTCATCGGCGCAAGAAGCGCCTAGATCTTTGCTCAACGGAAACGATCACGGAAACAAAATCAGACGACAAAATCTGCGCCTGTTTTGATCGATCTTTCGGAAAAACAACGACTTTCAAAGGATTAATATCATGTCTACCCCCGTCGTTCTTATCACAGGCGCGCTGACCGGCATCGGTCGAGCCGCTGCAGTAGCACTGGCCAAGGAAGGTAACCGAGTTGTCGTTTCCGGCCGCAATGAGGAAGCAGGCCATGCCCTGGAAACCGAGCTTCGCTCGCTAGGCGCTGAAGCCGAGTTCATCCGCGCGGATGTTCGCGACGATGACGATGTCCGCAAGCTGGTGGATCAGACGATCGAACGCTTCGGTCGGTTGGATGCAGCGGTCAACAACGCCGGCACCGAAGGCAAGCCGGGTGCCGTGACCGAACAAACCGCTGAGAGCTATGGAGCGACCTTCGATACCAACGTGCTCGGTACGCTGCTTTCGATGAAGCACGAGTTGCGCGTCATGCAGGCGCAGGGCCGCGGCAGTATCATTAATATCTCGTCGACCTATGGTCATGAAGGAGCCGCCGGCGCGTCCGTTTACGTCGGCAGCAAGCATGCGGTCGAAGGCATGACCAAGTCGGCGGCGCTCGAAGTCGCCGCGACCGGCGTTCGTGTCAATGCCGTGGCACCTGGCCCGACCGAGACGGGCATGCTGAACCGCTTCACCGGCACACCAGAGAACAAGACTGCACTGCTTTCTGGCGTGCCGCTTGGCCGTATCGGCCAGCCGGAAGAAATGGCCCATGCCATCGCCTTCCTTGCTTCCGACAAGGCTTCGTTCATCACCGGCCAGATCGTCACGGTCGATGGCGGCAAGACTGCTGGTTAATGCCGAACTCAAGGGCGGCCCCTGGCCGCCCGCATCCTCCAAACTCCAGCAAAGGATGAATACGATGTTTACCCACCAGACCGCCCCGACCGAATTCGTCGACGCCAACGGTATCCGCTTCGCCTATCGCCGCTTTGGCAATAAAGACGGCATTCCGCTCGTCTTCAATATGCACTTCACCGGTACGATGGATCATTGGGATCCACTGGTAACCGATGGTTTGGCAAGGAATCGCGAGGTGATCCTGTTCAACAATGCCGGCATATCAAGCACCTCTGGCGAAGTGCCAACTTCAATCGAAGAAATGGCCATCAACGCCGCAGTCTTCATCAAGGCGCTTGGGCTGACTGAGGTCGACGTTCTCGGCTTCTCGCTCGGCGGACTTGTCGCACAGGAACTGGCGATCGCAGAACCGTTGCTCGTGCGCCGGCTGATCCTCGTCGGTACCGGTCCGCGCAGCGGTGAAGGCATGACAACATTGACGCCCGAGGCCCAACAGATCTTCGGCGCAAGTTATGCGGATCCGGATAAACTCTGGCTTGGCGCCTTTTTCACACCTTCCGAGAAAAGCCAGACGGCCGGCCGCGAATATCTGAAGCGCTTCCGTCTACGCAGCGAAGGTCGTGATCCGGACGTCAGCGACAAGGTAGCATCGGCCCAGATCGCAGCACTTGGCAAGTGGGGCGCTCCTCGCGAGAATCCCTTCGACTATCTCAAGGCGATCCATCAGCCGACGCTGGTCGTGAATGGAGGACACGACGTGATCATCTATACCGTCAACTCCTTCATCCTGCAGCAACAGATCCCGAACGCGCAGCTCATCATCTACCCCGATGCGAACCACGGCTCGCAGTATCAGTATCCCGAACTCTTCGTCGCGCACGCATCTCATTTCCTCGATGCACTGAAGTAGCCGACCCAAACCGGCGCAATCCAGCACTCCGACAAACCCAGCCGACACCCGGCACGCGACTACCGGCCGATGGACCATGCGTGGATCATCCTGAATTCCAACTCGAAAGGAGACCTTCGTGCCCAATCTTTCAGGTAAAACCGCCCTCGTCACTGGTGCCTCGCGCGGCATCGGCCGCGCCAGCGCGCGGGCGCTGGCCAAGGCAGGCGCACAGGTGCTCGTCCACTACGCTAGCAGCCCGGCCGAAGCCGTCGCTGTTGTCGCCGAGATCCGCGCAACCGGCGGTCGCGCCGAAAAAATTGGTGCCGACCTTTCGGCAGTAGACGGACCGCACAAGCTCGCCAGGCAGACCCGCGACATTATCGGCGGGCGACTTGACATTCTGGTGGCAAACGCCGGCGTCTCGAAAGCCGCGACAATCGAGGACATGACGGTCGAAGACTTCGACGGTCTCTACGCCGTCAATGTCCGGGCGCCTTTTTTCCTCGTGCAGCAGCTGCGGCCGGTGATGTGCACCGACAGCAGTGTCATCTTCGTCTCCTCGCTCGCGGCGCATGCCTCGGTCGGCACGCTTTCGGCCTATGCCGCGACGAAGGGCGCAATCGATACACTGGTCAAGCATTTTGCCTCGGCGCTCGGCCCGCATGGCATCCGAGTCAATGCCGTTGCCCCCGGTGTCGTCGAGACCGACATGTCGAACTTCACCAAGACGGATGCCGGCCGGGATTTCACGCTCGGCATGCAGGCGCTGAAGCGCATCGCCCAACCGGACGATATTGCCGGCGCCATCGTCTTCCTCGCTTCCGACGATGCCCGGTGGATCACCGGCGACACACTCCGCGTCGACGGCGGATCGAAACTGTAAACGCTCATCCATCTCAATCCTTCAAGGACAGGACAATGAAACTCTATCAATCCAAGGGTTCGCCCAATTCTCGCCGCGTGCGGATACTGATCGCCGAAAAGCACCTCGACGTCGAACTGGTCGCTATCGACCTGGGCGCCAAGGAGCAATTCTCCGATAGCTACCAGGCGGTCAACCCGCGCGTGGTGGTGCCGACCCTCGTGCTCGATGACGGCACGGCGATCGGCGAGGTTCCCGCCATCCAGCGTTATCTCGACGAGGCATATCCTGATGTGCCGCTGCTCGGTACGACGCCGAAGGAAAAAGCGATCATTGCCATGTGGGATCGGCGGGTAGAGGCGGAAGGCTTCGCCTCCACAATGGAAGCGATCCGCAACACTGTGCCAGGACTGAAGGACCGCGCCATTGCTGGCCCGCATGATTACGAACAGATCCCTGCCCTCATCGACCGTAGCAGGAAACGTCTCGCCAATTTCTACGGCGATCTCGAAATGCGCCTAAAAGACGTCCCCTTTGTTGCCGGCAATGCCTTCTCGGTGGCCGATATCACGGCACTGGTGACCGTGGATTTCGCTACAAACGCAATCTCCGCGCCAATCCCTGCTGAGACGACGGCATTGAAGGCCTGGTACGACAAGATCGCCAACCGGCCAGCGGCAACTGCCTGATGCCCGTAAGCGGCGGTAGCAAGCATTGCGACCGTCGCATACGCTTCTCCTGCCCCTGCAACTCGGATCTCCTCTGGGAACAGGGCCGCACCGCTCGCTCGGCATAACCTCTTGGGGTTATGTTCGATCCGTCCGCCTTCCTTCGTCATTTGTTCACAAAAACAATATGCATGTCTCGACGCTTACCGATGGCCGCTTCAAGGGTCTCGACATGACCTGTCCCTTCAATATGCTGCCGCAGCTTCCGGCCCTCTCGCTGCCCGTCGGGTTGCAGATTGTCGGCCGCCGTTTCGGCGACGAACATGTACTTTCCCATGGTGCTGCACTGGAGGCACGCCTAATCGCAACCGGCATCACCCAACGCGTCTGCCGCCACCCTGAACCGTGCCCCTTGACTTATGCCCGCGATCGTCCGACTTCACTTGGGACGAACGAAGGAGAGGACGATGACGGAAACCGCCAGAAGCACGATCGACCAGACCGAGGTGGACCGCTTCTCGGCAATGGCGGCGGAATGGTGGAGCCCGACCGGCAAGTTCAAGCCGCTGCACAAATTCAACCCCGTCCGCCTCACCTATATAAGAGACAAGGCCTGCGAGAATTTCGGCCGTGATCCGAAAAGCGCCCGCCCGCTCGACGGCCTGCGCGTACTCGATATCGGCTGCGGCGGCGGTCTGTTGTCTGAACCGGTCGCCCGCATGGGCGCCTCAGTCACCGGCGCCGATCCGTCCGAGAAGAATATCGGCATCGCCTCGACCCATGCCAGGGCTTCCGGCGTTTCGGTCGATTATCGCGCCGTCACCGCCGAGGAGCTGGCAGACGCCGGCGAAACTTTCGACATCGTTTTAAACATGGAAGTGGTCGAACACGTCGCCGACGTCGAGTTCTTCATGACCACCTGCGCGAAAATGGTCCGCCCCGGCGGCCTGATCTTCGTTGCCACCATCAACCGCACCATGAAGGCGGCAGCGCTTGCCATCTTCGCTGCCGAGAACATCTTACGCTGGCTGCCGCGCGGCACCCACCAGTATGAAAAACTGGTGCGCCCGGAAGAGCTGGAAAAGCCATTGGCGGCAAGCGGGCTCGAAATCACCGACCGCACCGGCGTCTTCTTCAATCCGCTGTCGAACCAGTGGAACCTGTCCAAGGATATGGACGTGAACTATATGCTGCTGGCCAGGCGCGGGGCGTAAGCAAAGTCCTTGCACCCAGAAAATTGTGATAAGATGATCCGGTCATCCGAAGAGAAAACCGATGGGCGAAGCCGCAGAAGTTACCGTTACTCTCGAGCCTCGTCTCGAAGAATATGTGCGCGACGATGTCGCCCGCGGCGCCTATAAATCGAGTAGCGACTATATCGAAAGTGTGCTCCGCGAGCGCTACGATGATGATCAACGCGTTCACGAACTGGAAGACGAGTTACAGAAGGGCATCGACGATCTGGAAGCGGGACAAGTCATGTCCCTCGACGAGACGTTCGACAGTGTCTACGCGGAACTTGGTCTGGACAAGCTCCGCGCTCGGTGAAGGTGGCTTTTTCATCTTCTTTCGAGTTGAAGGCTCTACCGTGAAGGTGTTGCGTATCCCGCATGGCGCGCGCGATTACGCCCGCATCCTTCGATGGATGACTTGAAATCTTAATTCACATCTTCAGGCAAAACGGGAATGGCGGCGATCTCGATGCCCTCTTCGAGAAGCGCCTGCGCCTCGTCGACCGTCGCCTGGCCGATGATGCCGCGGGCATCCGCCTCGCCATAATGGATCTTGCGGGCTTCCTCGGGAAACTGCGTGCCGACGTCCTCGGAATTGGCCTTGACCGCGGCGACCGCCTCTTTGAGCTTTTGCAGCGCCTCCTGACGCAGGGCATCCATCGCCAGCGTCTGCCTCTCGTCCTTCTTCCGCGCCGTCGACACCGAGGGCGCCATCAGGAGCTTGGAGACGGCGGCGGAATGACAGACCGGACAGGTCAGGAAACCGGTCGCGACCTGGCGATCGAAATCGGCACTTTCCGAAAACCAGCCTTCGAATTCATGGGCATTGTCGCAAGTGAGGGAATAGCGGATCAAGCGGCGACGCCTCCGGCGACTGCTCCCGCAATCTTCTCGACCGAGAACTCCCGGCCGTTCCTCAGGTTCGGGATCTTGTCATGCGCAGCCTTGACCGCGCCGGGATCGATGTCGGCGATGATGACCGCCTCCCCTGTGGCGCCGGCCGACGCCAGCACCGTGCCCCAGGGATCGACGATCATCGAATGGCCGAAGGTCTCGCGCCCATCCTCGTGCCGGCCGGCCTGCGCGGCGGCGATGACAAAGACACCGTTCTCGATCGCGCGTGCCCTGAGCAGTATCTCCCAATGCGCTTCGCCGGTCTGCTTGGTAAAGGCGGCGGGAACTGTCATCACCTCGGCGCCGGCAACCGCCTGGGCGCGGAAGAGTGCTGGAAAGCGCACATCGTAGCAGATCGCAAAGCCCACTTCGGCAAAGGGCAGCGACAGGACGCGCGCCTCCGAGCCAGCCGTATAGGCGGCACTTTCCCGCCAACTCTCGCCATTGTCGAGGTCGACGTCGAACATGTGGATCTTGTCGTAGCGATTGAGGATCCTGCCGTCGGGGCCAAACAGGAAACCGCGATTGGCGATCTTGCCGTCGGCTAGCGCAATCGCCGTCGAGCCGACATGCATGTGGATGCCGAGTTCCCGGGCGAGCTCGGAGCCGGTTTTGACGATGATGTCATGCGTCTCGTCTGCGAGCACCGCACGCGCCGCCGCGCGGTCACGCTGCAGCATGCCGGTCATCTCAGGCGTCTGCACATAGGTCGCGCCTTGGGCGGCGGCCTCGCGCACCAGCCGTGCCATGGTGGCGGCATTCTTCACCGGATCAACCCCGGAGCACATCTGGACGGCGGCAGCCTTGAAACTCATCGGTTCTTCCTCAAGCCGCCAGCATCGTATCGAGCTTGCCGGCCCGATCGAGCGCAAACAGATCGTCGCAACCGCCGACATGATCGGCGCCGATGAATATCTGCGGGAAGGTGGTACGCCCGTTCGACTTGCCGATCATCTCTCGGCGAAGGTCCGGTGAATATGTCGCATCGTGCTCGACGTAGTCGACACCCTTTTCTTCGAGAAGGGACTTGGCGCGGGTGCAAAAACCGCAGAACTGCCGCGTATAGATGGTGACGGGTATCATAATCTCTCCAGACCGATGCCGGGTATTTCTGTCATATAGGCTCGGACAATGCCCTTGCAAAGGTCAAAACCGTTATCTCGGCCGCGCCCGCCTTGCGCAGCGTCTGGCTTGCCGCAGCCACCGTCGCCCCTGTTGTATAGACGTCGTCGACGAGGACGATGCGCTTGCCGAAAATGTCGTTTTCGCAACCTTTGGCAATCGCGAAAGCGCCCCTGACATTATCTTCGCGCGCCTTCGCGCCAAGGCCAACCTGCTGGCTGGTGCGCTTGACGCGCACAAGTGTGGCGGCAAGAAGCGGCTTACCCGAGAGCCTCGCCATATGGCGGGCAAGTTCGGCTGCCTGGTTGAATTTGCGCGCCAGCATACGGGTGCGGTGCAGCGGCACCGGGATCAGCGCATCGCAGCTTTCGACCGTCCCTTCGGAAGCGCGCAGCATCCAGGCAGCCATCATCGGTGCCAGATCGGTGCGGTCGCGATATTTCAACCCATGCACGAGATCGCGAACCGCATGGTCGTGGGTCGCAGCCGACCGCAACCGATCGAAGGGCGGCGGGTGAGCAATCGCCTCGGCGCTGAGGATGCCGGCGCCGAGATCATGCGAGAAGGGAATGCCGAGCACCTCGCAATAGGGCCGTTCGATGAAGCGGATGCCGGACCAGCACTTCGCACACAGCCCGCGATGGCCGCCGGTCGAAATGCCGCAGACGGAACAGGCCGGGGGATAGAGAAAATCTGCAAGCACGGAAAACGGCCGCAAAAGCTGCGCCCGCAAGAACTCCGTCCGTGTTTTGCCATCGATCGGCCTCATCCGGCTGAGACTAAAGCATGTCGCGCAAAAGTGTGCAGCGGTTTTTGCGTCAACCACATGCGTAAAAACAAAGAGCTAAAGCGCATGGAGCGAATCTGAAAGATCGCGACGCGCTTTAGCGCGTTCTTTCAGAAAGGAAAATCGTCTTGCTGCGTAAGCGCCACAGGATTAATGACATCGTCATGGAATCGATCTTCGACAGAGCCCTGATCGCCGCACATCGTCATCGCGCGCTCGCCAATAACGACCCGAAAGCCGCCTTCCTGCTCGACATTGCCGCTGAGGAAATGGCGGAAAGGCTTGCTGTTGTCGAGCGGACCTTCGAGACCGCCGTCGAACTGCATGGCGCAACTGGAGCCGCCGCCCGTGCCGCGCTGGCGACCGGCAAGATCGGCACGATGATGCGCGTCGAGAGCGAGAGGGCCTATGCGAGCCCAGGCGAAACCTTGATCGAGGCGCCGCTTGAGGACGTGCCGCTCCAGCCGCAATCGGCCAATCTCATCCTTGCTCCGCTCAGCTTGCATCTGACCAACGATACGCCAGGCGTCTTCATCCAGATCCGTCGCGCTCTAAAGCCGGACGGCCTGTTCCTGGCGGCTATCCCCGGTGCCAGCACGCTGCAGGAACTGCGCGACGTGCTGCTGGCCGCCGAGGTCGAGATGACAGGCGGCGCAAGCCCGCGTGTCATCCCCTTCGCCGATGTGCGCGATGTCGGCAGCCTCTTGCAGCGCGCCGGTTTCGCGCTGCCGGTGATCGACGCGGAAAACTACACGGTACGATATGATTCGCTATTTCCGCTGATGCGGGATCTGAGAGCCATGGGCATGAGCAATCCGCTTGCAGCCAGGGGCCGGGTGCCGCTGACGCGCGCCTTCTTCCTGCGTGCAGCCGAGATCTATGCCGAGCGCTATTCCGATCCCGACGGGCGCATCCGCGCGACCTTCTCTATCATCTATGTCTCGGGATGGGCGCCGCACGAGAGCCAGCAAAAGCCGCTGAGGCCGGGTTCAGCCAAGGCACGCCTTGCCGATGCGCTGAAGGTGGACGAGCACAAGCTCAGCCAGTGACAGCGACGGTCTCTTCAATTTGTGATCATACCGTTGTTGATCACGTTGAAGACATTCTGAAGGGCGCCGGTGAAGAACCCGAGACCCGAGACGAGAGCGCCGCAAATGAGCGCGGCGATCAGACCGTACTCGATGGCCGTCGCACCTCTGTTATCTGCAAGAAATGCTTTCAAAAGATGCATGACCCCAACCCTTGGCGCGAACTGACAGCAAACGACCATTCCACGACCATCGGGCGATGGCCGGCATTTTTCAGCAACCGGCGCCGACGCCATAGCCCTGGACGACGCAGACCGAGCCGGGCGTATCCTGGAGGACGCTGCGGCGGATCGTATAACGCTTGCCGCTTTCGCTCTTCGGGATCGATCCGGTTGTCATCGTGTCGAATTCAAGCGGCGCGCTGGCAAAGACGCTCTTCTTCGAGGAATCCGCAAGCATCGGCGTCAGGATAAGCGTCAGGGCGACCACCGCCGTGCCGAACAGAAGGGCGATATTAAGCGCACCCGTCCTGCGCGAGGCAGACGAAACCCGTTCCTTTTCCCGGACAGCTTTCCAGAAATCATCGTCCATGACGTCAAGCCTTTTAATACACGCACGCCAGATGCTTGATTGAGGCCGATCTTTGGCAGAATGTGTTAAATGATCCATTAATATCCACAGCCGAAAATGGCCCGGCATGATAATAATCAGGTAACGCTAATACATATCATCGGGAAATTTGCAGCGGTTCCGGGGAGGCATCATGCAAAAGACAAAGACTAAAGCGCATCATCCGAATCCGGATCGGCGTGATGCGCTTTAAAGTAAATCCTGCAGCATCGGGATGAGCGGCTCGTCGGCCGGCGGCATCGGGTAATCGCGTAGCGCCTGCGGACGCACCCATTTCAGTGCTTGACCCTCGCGGCCCTGGGGAATGCCCTCGTAACGCCGGCAGATATAAAGCGGCATCAAAAGGTGGAAGGTTTCGTAAGAGTGGCTGGCGAAAGTCAGCGGTGCCAGGCAGGCGATCTTGGTGTTGATGCCGAGCTCCTCTTCGAGCTCCCGCACCAACGTTTCCTCCGGCGTCTCGCCGGGCTCGACCTTGCCGCCGGGAAACTCCCACAACCCGGCAAGCGACTTTCCCTCGGGGCGCTGTGCCAATAGGATACGCCCATCGGCATCGATCAGCGCACAGGCGACGACCAGCAATATCTTCCGGCCGGCATCGCTCATCGCGGCTCCTGCTGCCAATAGCAATAATGATAAGCGTCGCGAAAACCGAGGCGTTCATAGAGTGCGATGGCCGGACGGTTGGACAACTTCACCTGCAGCCAGGCCGATCGGGCGCTGCGCATGCGCGCCCAGCGCAGCGCCGAGGTCAGGATCTCGGTGCCCAGTCCCTCGCGCCGCCGCGTTTCGGAGACCGAAAGCGACATGATGCCGGCAAGGTCGTTGTCCTGAACGCAGAGCACGGTCGCCAGCGGGCCGTCCGCCGCATTCTCGATCATGAACAGGCCGGACGGCGGCTTGATCGCCGAAATGATCTCGGCAAGCGCCGGCTTCAAGTTCAGTGGCGCCCGGTCGACGGCGAGGTTGGCGTCGACGAACCGGCCGATATCATGGGTCGGCAGGTGATCGAGCGTATCCGGCAGCTCGGCCTCGGCAAGGTCGCAGGTCATCACCACCGTCTCGTCGAACCGCGTCCAGCTCTGCGCGCGCAGAAGCTCGATCAGCACCGGCGAAGCAAGCGGCGTCTGGCGGATGACGGCGGCGCGGCCATAGGCCTCGAACTTCCGGCTCGCCTTTTCCAGGCGGATTTCGACATCGCGATGGTCCGAGGGATCGAGCGGCACGATCGAATTCAGCCGGTTGGACGGATGGCCGGCCGTCAGCCGCACCTGCCAGCTGCCGTCATATTGCACGGACGCCGCCGGCCAGGCCCGGAAGCCGACGGCCTCCAGCCTGCGCACCAGCGGCAGATTGTGTGAAGAGATGGATGCCTGCACCAAAGAACGATCAGCTCCGATAGTCGCCATTGATCGCAACATATTCCTTGGTGAGGTCGCAGGTCCAGACGGTTGCCGAACCAGTGCCGAGTCCAATGTCAACTTTGACGGGGATATCCTGCGCCTTCATGACCTTCGAGGCGGCCTCCTCGGAATAATCGGGATCGCGCTCGCCATTGACCGCGACCCTGATGTCGCCGAACCAGATGGCCAGCCGGTCGCGGTCGGCCATCTCGCCCGATTTGCCGACCGCCATGACGATGCGGCCCCAATTGGCGTCTTCGCCGGCGGCCGCCGTCTTGACCAGCGGCGAATTGGCGATCGACAGTCCGATGCGCTTGGCTGCGGCATCGCTCTCGGCGCCCGTCACGGTGATTTCGAGCATCTTGGTGGCGCCCTCGCCGTCCCGCACCACCTGCAGCGACAGATCCTTCAGCACGTCGTTGAGTGCGGCCCGGAATGCTGCAAGGCGCGGGTCGTCGGCACTTTCGATACGGGCCTGGCCGTCCTTGGCCGCAGCACCCGTCGCAAACAGCATCAGCGTGTCGGAGGTGGAAGTGTCGCTGTCGACGGTCATGGAATTGAAGGTCGGGCCGACGCCATCGGACAGAAGCACTTGCAGCGCCTCGGGCGCGATGTCGGCATCGGTGACGACGAAGGAAAGCATCGTCGCCATATCGGGCGCGATCATGCCGGCGCCCTTGGCAATGCCGTTGATCGTCACGACGACGCCGCCGATCTCGGCGCTGCGGGTCGAAACTTTTGGATAGGTGTCGGTCGTCATGATCGCCTTGGCGGCCTCGAACCAGAAATCGCCGGTCGCTTCGACCTGCATCCGCTCCAGAACGCCTGAGAATTTGGTGGCGTCGAGCGGCTCGCCGATGACGCCGGTCGAGGCCAGATAGACTTCGTTTTCGGCGCAGCCGACTGCAGCGGCAGCCGACTTCGCCGTCAGTGCGGTCGCCTGGCGGCCCTTCAGGCCGGTGAAGGCATTGGCATTGCCGGAATTGACGACGACGGCGCGGGCACTGCCATGCGGCAGATTGGCCCGGCAGAAATCGACCGGCGCCGACGGGCACTTCGAACGG
Organism: Rhizobium sp. NZLR1; assembly: GCF_017357385.1. Lineage (NCBI taxonomy): Bacteria > Pseudomonadati > Pseudomonadota > Alphaproteobacteria > Hyphomicrobiales > Rhizobiaceae > Rhizobium > Rhizobium sp. NZLR1. The sequence goes on from NZ_CP071632.1 coordinate 4,113,304, forward strand.
GTGAAGACGCCCGCAACGGCCGCCGGCTTGTCAAAGACCATCATCAGCACGTCGGTGCGGTCCTTGTACTTGATGCCGGCGGAAGCCGTCGCCATGCGCACGCCGCGCAGCGGCGGCATCGAGACGAAGGATTTCGGAGCGAGCGGAGAGACGGAACCGGACATGATGAAACCTGCCAATGGGCATTTCCAGGCGAATGGAAACCGGTTCGCCGTCCGGAAATGCAACAACAACAATGATATTAAAGGGCCCGGAAAAACCGGGCCCTGATGCGAATATTACTGCTTCGGCGCCGGCGCGACGGGATCACTGCCCGGCTCCGGCTGCTTGTTGGCCTGATCGTAACCCTTGCGCAGCGTCTCGTCGGTGATTTCGATCTTGGCGGAGGCCTTCGCCTTATTCAGAAGCTCAAGATACTTGTCGCGCATGACGAGCTGACGAACCTGATCCTGCACCTGCTCGAAGGGCGGCGGCGCGGCGTCGCGTTTATCCTCGACCTTGATGACGTGATAGCCGAAATCGGTCTTGACGGGCGTCTTGGAATAGGTGCCCTTCTCCAGCGCGAAGGCCGCGTCCTCGAATTCCTTGACCATCCGGCCGCGCGAGAAATAACCGAGATCGCCGCCTTCCGACTTGTTCGGATCGGTGGACTTTTCCTTGGCGAGTTCGGCGAAATCCTTGCCGGCGTCGAGCTGCTTGATGATGTCCTTGGCTTCGTCCTCGGTCTTGACGAGGATATGACGGGCGTGAACTTCCTCCTGCTTCGGCAGAGCAGCGACTTCCTTGTCGTAGCGAGCCTTGACTTCTTCAGGCGTCACGATGTCGACGACATGCTTCTTGAAGTAGGCGTTGTGCAGCTCGCGGTCGGTGAGATACTGCATGCGCTTCTTGAATTCGTCGGTCTGATCGAGCTTCTCGGCCGCAGCGTCGGCGGCGAGCAGCTTCACGTCGATGGCGGCGGAAAGGGCTGCGACCTTCTTTTGGTCATCGGGAAGCTGCGCCAGTTGCGGGTCGAGATTGGCGACGGCGAGGTCGAGTTCCGACTGGTGAATCTCCAGCGTGCCGACCTTGGCGATGACGGCGTCATCGGCATAGGCCGGGGCCTGGAGCGCAACAAAAGTTGCAAACGCCAGTACGGCAAGTTTGTTGGTGCTCAACATGAAATACCCTTCACAGTTACATCACCGGTTTCAGCATCGCCTGAATCGGCCCAAAATAGCCATCAACACCGGATTGTGGCCTTTCTGTATCCGCCAAATCCGTTGACATCATTCGACCCCCCTCTTATCTGTCACGCAACCTCGCGTCCAGAACAGTTTCCGGGCGTTTTAGCCGCGCGCCTGATTTTCGGCTGGGCCGCGAACAACAAACGTCGGGGATGAATATTTGAGAAAGGACCAGTCATATGGTCAGCTTTGGCGGTCTAGCCCGCAAGTTGTTTGGATCTTCCAATGACCGCCGCGTGCGGTCTTTCCAGCCGAACGTCACTGCCATCAACTCTATCGAAGAGAAGACCAAGGCCCTGACGGACGAGCAGCTCACGGCAAAGACCGTAGAGTTTCGTGCGCTGCTTGCCGAGGGCAAGACGCTCGACGACATTCTGATCCCGGCCTTTGCCGTCGTGCGCGAAGCCTCGCGCCGCGTTCTCGGCCTGCGGCCTTTTGATGTACAGCTGGTCGGCGGCATGATCCTGCATTCGAATGCGATCGCCGAAATGAAGACCGGCGAAGGCAAGACCCTCGTCGCCACCCTGCCGGTCTATCTGAACGCGCTTTCCGGCAAGGGCGTGCACGTCGTCACCGTCAACGATTACCTCGCCCAGCGCGATGCCGCGACCATGGGCCGCGTCTACAGCTTCCTCGGCATGACCACCGGCGTCATCGTCCACGGCCTCTCCGACGAGGAACGTCACGCGGCCTATGCCTGCGACATCACTTACGCCACCAACAACGAACTCGGCTTCGATTATCTGCGCGATAACATGAAGTACGAGAAGAACCAGATGGTCCAGCGCGGCCACAACTTCGCGATCGTCGACGAAGTGGACTCGATCCTCGTCGACGAGGCGCGCACGCCGCTGATCATCTCCGGTCCGCTCGACGACCGCTCCGAACTCTATAATACGATCGACGCCTACATTCCGATGCTGGTGCCTAGCGATTACGAGATCGACGAGAAGCAGCGCTCGGCCAACTTCTCCGAAGAGGGCACCGAGAAGCTGGAAAACCTGCTTCGTCAGGCCGGCCTCTTGAAGGGCAACGCACTCTACGACATCGAGAACGTCGCGATCGTCCACCACGTCAACAACGCGCTGAAGGCCCACAAGCTGTTCCAGCGCGATAAGGACTATATCGTCCGCAACGACGAAGTCGTCATCATCGACGAGTTCACCGGCCGCATGATGCCGGGCCGCCGCTATTCGGAAGGTCAGCACCAGGCGCTCGAAGCCAAGGAAAGGGTGCAGATCCAGCCGGAAAACCAGACGCTGGCGTCGATCACCTTCCAGAACTATTTCCGCATGTACGCCAAGCTCGCCGGCATGACCGGCACGGCGCAGACGGAAGCGGAAGAATTCGCCAACATCTATAATCTCGATGTCATCGAGGTTCCGACCAACCTGCCGATCCAGCGCCTCGACGAAGACGACGAGGTTTACCGGACCTTTGACGAGAAGTTCAAGGCGATCATCGAGGAGATCCTCGACGCCCACAACCGCGGTCAGCCGGTGCTGGTCGGTACCACGTCGATCGAAAAATCCGAACTGCTCGCAGAGCGCCTGCGCAATCAGGGCTTCGACGACTTCAAGGTGCTGAACGCCCGCTATCACGAGCAGGAAGCCTATATCGTCGCCCAGGCCGGCGTGCCCGGTGCCATCACGATCGCCACCAATATGGCCGGCCGCGGCACCGATATTCAGCTCGGCGGCAACCTCGACATGCGCATCGAGCGCGAACTCGGCGAAGTCGAAGCCGGTCCGGAGCGTGACGCCCGGATCCAGGCAATCGTCGAGGAAATCAAGGAACTCAAACAGAAGGCGCTCGCCGCCGGCGGTCTCTACGTCATCGCCACCGAACGCCATGAAAGCCGCCGCATCGACAACCAGCTGCGCGGCCGCTCCGGCCGTCAGGGCGACCCCGGCCGCTCGAAATTCTACCTCTCGCTTCAGGACGACCTGATGCGCATCTTCGGCTCCGACCGCATGGACAGCATGCTGACGAAGCTCGGGCTCAAGGAGGGCGAGGCGATCGTCCATCCGTGGATCAACAAGGCCCTGGAGCGCGCCCAGAAGAAGGTCGAAGCCCGCAACTTCGATATCCGCAAGAACCTGTTGAAGTACGACGACGTTCTCAACGATCAGCGCAAGGTGATCTTCGAGCAGCGCCTCGAACTGATGGAATCGACCAATATTTCCGAAACCGTTTCCGACATGCGTCGTGAGGTGATCGAGGATCTGGTCGAAAAGCACATCCCCGAGCGCGCTTATGCCGAGCAATGGGATGCCGCCGGCCTGAAGACCGGTGCTTTGAACATCCTCAATCTCGACCTGCCGGTTGAGGATTGGGTGAAGGAAGAAGGCATTGGCGAAGACGATATCCGCGAGCGCCTGACGGAAGCCACCAACGCCGCCTTCACAGAAAAGGCCGAGCGTTTCGGCGACGACATCATGCATTATGTCGAACGCTCGGTGGTCATGCAGACGCTCGATCATCTCTGGCGCGAGCACATCGTCAATCTCGACCATCTGCGCTCCGTCATCGGCTTCCGCGGCTATGCCCAGCGCGATCCGCTGCAGGAATACAAGTCGGAAGCCTTCGAGCTGTTCACCGCGCTGCTGAACAATCTGCGCGAGGCGGTGACCGCGCAGCTGATGCGCGTCGAGCTGGTGCAGCAGGCCCCTGTCGAGCCCGAACCGCCGTTGATGCAGGCCCACCACCTGGATCCGACGACCGGCGAGGACGATTTCGCCCCGGCGATCTACCAGGCATCGGAAGTCCTCGTTTCTCCCGAGAACCGCAATCCTGATGACCCGGCCACCTGGGGCAAAGTCGGCCGCAACGAGACCTGCCCCTGCGGTTCCGGCAAGAAATACAAGCATTGCCACGGCGCCTTCGAACAGGTCTGAGGCAAGCCGCAAAGACTGCGGAAATGCCGCCTTCGGGCGGCATTTTCTTTTCTGCGGCAGCGCCGGAAAACCGGAATTACAGTGTCGGGCGGCAAGCCCGATCCGGAACCGTTTCTTAACCCTGTTCTGTCAAGACTTCGGGACGATTTGCCTGACTTTCAGAGTTTTGCGTGTTCATCATGGCGGTCATAGAAACAGCGGAGAAAATGCTGCCCGCGGGCCTGCGCCCGATCGGCGGCCGCGCGTTGCGCATGCTTGCAGCCGTGCTCACCGAACGTGGTGAGAAGGCGGCCGCTCAGCGCATGGCGCTGACGGCCTTCACGATCCGCATCCTTAGCGCGGCACTCGCCTTCGTCTCCCAGATCGTGCTTGCCCGGCTGATGGGCGAATATGAATACGGCATCTTCGTTTTCGTCTGGGTACTGGTCGTCGTCTTCGGCGATCTCTCATGCCTTGGTTTCCACACCGCGATCATCCGCTTCCTGCCGCAATACCGGGCAGCCGGCGCCGTCGAGGAAATCCGCGGCCTGACCGGCACGGCGCGCATCTTTGCATTGCTTTCGGGCACTGCAGTGCTCGCCGCCGGCATGCTCGGGCTGCATTTCTTCGGCGATATGATCCAGGTCTATTATCTCGTCCCGATCTTCCTCGGCCTGCTCGCCATGCCGATGATCGCGCTCGGCGACATTCTGGAAGGCACCTCGCGGGCGAACCACTGGCCGGTGATGGCGCTGAGCCCGGTCTATATTATCCGCCCGATTCTCATCATCGCCTTCATGCTCATCGCCATTGCCAGCGGCGCCGAGCATACGGCCGTCACCGCGATGCAGGCCGCACTCGCCGCGACCTTCGTCACCGCGCTTGGCCAGTATGCCGCAACGCTCTATCGCCTTCGCCGGCATTATGACAAAGGCCCGCACAAGGTCGATTTCCTCGCCTGGTTCAGCGTCGCTTTTCCGATTTTCCTGATCGAGGGCGTCAGCTTCCTGCTCACCAATTCCGATGTCGTCGTTGTCGGCATTTTCCTCGAGCCGCACGACGTCGCTATCTACTTCGCCGCCGCCAAGACGATGGCGCTGGTGCATTTCATCAATTTCTCGGTCAAGGCGGCCTCCGGCCCGCGCTTCTCCTCGATTATCGCCGAAGGCGACCACGCCCAGCTGGCGACCGCCGCCATCGACGCCGCCCGCTGGACCTTCTGGCCGGCGCTCGGTGTTGGACTTGCGGTGCTTGCCGCCGGACATCTTCTGCTGTCGCTCTTCGGCGGCGCCTTCACCTCAGGTTATCTGGTCATGGCGATCCTGCTCGCCGGCATCCTCGCCAAGTCGTTGGTCGGCCCGGCCGAAACGCTGCTGATGATGGCCGGCAGACAGAATATCTGCGTCGCGCTCTACGCCGGCGCGCTGACGGCCAATGTCGGCCTCAACCTTGCTTTGATCCCGCATTACGGCATCGAAGGCACAGCGATCGCCACGGCTTCCGCCATGGCGGTCGAGGCAATCCTGCTGCATCTCGCCGTGCGCCGCACGCTCGGCATCGTCCTTTTCGCCTTCGCCAGCCCCTCCGCCGCAACGCCAGAGATGAGAGTTCGATAGATGGTGCGTATTCCTCCCGTTACCGAAAGCACCGACAGCGCTGCCAACCGCATGGTGCATGATCTCGCCGCGCTGCATTTCGAAGCGCCGCGGGCCGAGGCGCGCGCCGAGATCGGACGACCGGGACGCGAGCTCTGCCTCTACCCGGGCAAGCTCGGCTATGAGCTGCAGGAAGAACTCGACTTTCTCTCCCACCGGGCTATGGAACCGAACGTCTTCTTCTCCGGCCGCTTTCTCGCTCCCGCCATGCCGCGGCTCGAAGACCGGCAGGTAAACTTCGCCCTGATCCGCGACCACAATGCCGGCCGCAGCCGCATGCGCTTTCTGATGCCGTTTTCGATCGACAAGCCGGGCTTTGCCGTCGGTCCGTCGATCATCCGCGGCTGGTCGAACAGCTTCGGCCCGCTTGGCACGCCGCTGGTCGACAGCGAGGATGCAGCCGAGACCCTCGACAACCTCTTCGAGGGACTGACCGCGCGCGATCTCAATCTGCCCGGCATACTGGTTCTGCCGGATCTCAGGCTGAACGGCATCTTCGTGCGCATGGTCAAGGCCGTGGCGCTCAGCCGCAATCTTCCCGTCACCGTCACCAATCCCTACTTGCGGCCGATGCTGCAGAGTGACGAAGAGGCGCCGGCCTATCTCGGCCGCACCATCTCTTCCTCGCACATGCGCGAGATGCGCCGCCAGTGGCGTCTGCTGGAGGAACAGGGAACGGCGGTGTATGCCGTCGCCCGCCAGCCCCGCGAAATCCACATCCGTTTCGAGGAATTCCTGGCGATGGAAGCCGGCGGCTGGAAGGGTAAGCGGCGAAGCGCTCTTGTCACCGATCGCTATCATACGGCTTTCGCCCGCGAGGCGGTGTCGAACCTTGCCGCCGTCGACGCCGTGCGTATTCACACGATCGACCTCAACGGCAAGGCGATTGCCGCCATCGTCGTTTTGATGATGGGTGGCGAGGCCTACACCTGGAAGACCGCCTATGACGAGAACTATGCCCGCTATTCGCCGGGCAAGCTATTGATGAGCGAACTCACCGAATGGCATCTCGACGACGCCAATATCGTGCGCTCCGATTCCTGCGCCGTCTCGGATCATCCGATCATGAGCCGCTTCTGGCAGGAGCGCGAGGAGATGGGAACGCTGGTGATCGGCCTGACGCAGAACGGCGACCGCGACATGCGCCAGGTCTCAGCCCAGCTCCACATGTACCGCAGCACCCGCAATATGGCGAAGATGCTGCGCGAGAAGATCATGTCGCTGGCCGGCCGGGGCTAAAGCCCTTTATTTGCATATCGTTCTTCCGGAACCGCTACACACTTCCGGGCGATATGCACTAATCTTCGGCCGCCGCCTTTTCGCGCAGCAGCCGGCGGATCACCTTGCCGGTGGTCGTCAGCGGCAAGGCATCGATGAATTCCACCTCGCGCGGATATTCGTGCATTGAAAGCCGCGTCTTCACCCACTCCCTGATATCGGCGGCCAGCGCTTCGCTTGGATGATGGCCTGGCGACAGAACGATATAGGCCTTGACGATCTCGGTGCGCACCGTATCGGGTTTGCCGACGGCGGCGGCAAGCTGCACGGCGGGATGGCCGATCAGGCAATCCTCGATTTCGGCCGGGCCGATGCGATATCCCGACGAGGTGATGACGTCGTCATCGCGGCCCTCGAAAGTGACGTAACCGTCGGCGTCCTGCCGGCCGATATCGCCGGTAAGCAGCCAGCCTTTGGCGAATTTTCGCGCCGTCGCCGCCGCATCGTCCCAATAGCCGAGGAACATCACGGGATCGGGACTGGCGATAGCGATCTGGCCCGGTTCGCCGACTGGCAAAGCGTCACCCGCTTCGCTGACGATCGCAACGCGATGCCCGGGCACCGCCCGTCCGATGGCGCCCGCCTTGGTGACGCCATGGGCAGCGCTCGAAGCGAGCACGAAATTGCACTCCGTCTGGCCGTAGAATTCGTTGACGGTGATGCCGAGCGTGCGCTGTGCCCATTCATAGGTCTCGCGGCCGAGCGCCTCCCCGGCCGAGCCGATGGTGCGCAGCACCAGATGGTATTTCGAGCGTGGATCCGAAACAGATCGCATCAGCCTCAATGCCGTCGGCGGAATGAAGGCGTTGCGCACCCCCATCTCGGCCATGATCCGATAGGCCATGTCGGCATCGAATTTCTGCGCCGGCGACGAGACGACGGGAACGCCGAGCAGCAGGCTCGGCAGCAGCGCGTTGAGCAGCCCACCCGCCCAGGCCCAGTCGGACGGCGTCCAGACCTTGTCGCCCGCTTTCGGAAAATCCTCATGGGCAAACTGCATGCCGGGAATATGGCCGGGCAGCACACGGTGGCCATGCAGCGCACCCTTCGGCGGCCCCGTCGTTCCCGAAGTGAAGATCATCAATGCGGGATCGTCCGGACCGGTCTTGACGACATCGAAGACGGGAGAATGGCCGTCCACCAATTCGCCGAAGGCGGCTGCATCGGTACTCGCCCCGTCGATGCTGATGAGATGTTTCAGCATCGGCAGCCGATCGCGGATCTGGCGGATGCGTTCGAGACCGAAGCCATTGGTGACGACGGCCACGACGCCTGCCGCCTTCAGCCGGTATTCCAACGCCTCGACGCCGAAGAGCAGCGCCAGCGGCAGCGCGATCGCGCCGCTCTTGTAGATCGCCACATGCGCAATCACCGTCTCGAAGGATTGCGGCAAGAGCAGCGCGACGCGATCGCCACGTTCGATACCAAGCGAAACCAGCGCATTTGCAAAGGCCGAGGAACGGTCGGCGAGCGCGCGATAGGTCAGGGTGCGGTGATGGCCGTCCGGGCTGAAATGTTCGAGGCAGACGCGCTCCGGCGCCCTCGCCGCCCAGTCGTCGCTGACGGCGCGGCCGATATTGAAGCCTTCGGGAATCCGCCACGAGAAATCGCGATAGAGATCGTCGTAGCGATCGTGGGACGGCAGGATCATAGGCGAAATCCGGTGAATGCTGCACCAGCTAACACCTTGTGCTGCAATTGCGCAAGCAGCCGGTCCGGGGCGGCGATGACAGGCCTGGCTTCCGAGCCCATCACGCATTGTTGTGTGCCTGGCAGAACGGTTCTTCGTCGGCCGCCCTGCGACTTTGCCGGTTCCGCGCTAGATCATGGAGGCCATCCCCCGGGGCATGGAATTGGGGGCATCGAATTGGGTGATCAAATTTTAATCGCGGAGTCGTTTCATGGAATACGCAAAATTTGGCAAGACCGGTCTGGAAGTTTCGAAAATCTGCCTGGGCTGCATGACCTTCGGCGATCCCGGCCGCGGCAATCATGCCTGGAGCCTGCGGGAAGAAGAAAGCCGGGCGATGATCAAGCAGGCGATCGACCTCGGCATCAATTTCCTCGACACCGCCAACACCTATTCCAACGGCTCCTCGGAAGAGATCGTCGGCCGTGCTATTAAAGATTTCGCCAAGCGAGAGGACATCGTGCTGGCGACCAAGGTGTTCAATCGCATGCGGCCAGGCCCCAACGGCGCCGGCCTGTCGCGCAAGGCGATCTTCGATGAAATCGACAACAGCCTGCGCCGTCTCGGCACCGACTATGTCGACCTCTATCAGATCCACCGCTTCGATTACACGACGCCGATCGAGGAAACGCTGGAAGCGCTGCACGACGTCGTCAAATCCGGCAAAGCGCGTTATATCGGCGCCTCCTCCATGTATGCGTGGCAATTTGCCAAGGCGCTCTACGTCTCCAGGCTGAACGGCTGGACCGAATTCGTCAGCATGCAGGACCACCTGAACCTGCTCTACCGCGAAGAAGAACGTGAAATGCTGCCGCTCTGCGAAGATCAGAAGATCGCCGTCATCCCCTGGAGCCCGCTTGCCCGCGGCCGACTGACCCGCGACTGGGACGAGGCGACGGCGCGCAGCGAAACCGACGAATTCGGCAAGACGCTCTACACGCAGTCGAGCGATGCAGACCGCAAAATCGTCGAGGCCGTGGCCGAGATCGCCAAGGCTCGCGGCGTCTCCCGCGCCCAGGTCGCAACCGCCTGGATCCTGCAGAAGAGTGCCGTGACCGCCCCGATCATCGGCGCTTCCAAACCGGGCCACCTCAGCGACGCGGTTGCCGCGCTCTCCGTCAAGCTCACCACTGAAGAAATCGCCGCACTGGAAGCACCCTACATCCCGCACGCCGTCGCCGGTTTCAAATAGCCGCCGGCGGGTTTTCAGCCTCAGCGATCAAGGCAGATCCCCTCCGTTTGCGCGGAGGGGAAATCGAAACCATCACCATCCTGAGATTATATCCGACTGCCGGGATCGAGCTGCCGGCGCATCGTCACCAGAAACTGCTCGGCAAGCGCCCTGTCCTCCACCGCGCGCGCCAGAATGACGGCGCCCATCATCGATGAGAGGGTCGTCGCGGCATTGGCGCGGCGTTCTTCTTCGGTCTCGCCGGGAACGATATCGGCGAGTGTGTCGACCAGCACGGACAGCCCGTCGCTGAAGACGGCGCGGACAGCACCGCGGCTGCGGCTCACCTCCTGGATCAGCGTCGCGAAGACGCAGCTGCCGCCCGGATCGTCGACCGTGCGCCAGTGGATATAATGGTCGAGCAGCGATTCCAGCGGCCGATCCGGAGAATCGGCGATATGCTCCTTCCAGCGCGTTTCGACCTTGTCGATCAGCTTACGGCTGACCTCCAGCGCCAGGTCGTCCTTCGAAGCGAAATGACCGTAGAAACCGCCATGCGTCAGCCCCGCCGCCTTCATGATGTCGGCGACGCCGACCCCGTCGAAACCGTTCTCGCGGAAGAGCACGCCGGCAACGCCCAGGATTTTCTCTCGGTTTTCGGCAAACTTCTCGCGGCTCACCCGCATTTTTCATCTCCAGAAATAGTCGCTTGACAAAATATATGACGTCCATCATCAATAGGCAACAAATATGATGGCCATCATGTAAATCGATCTTGCATTTTCCCCAAGCTGAATTCGAACGGAATCTCGCCCATGGTTTCCACAGCCCTTGCCTCCTCTCTTGCCCGGCGTAACATCCACTACGGCTGGGTCGTCGCTGCCGCAACCTTTCTCACCATGCTGGTCACCGCAGGCGCCATGGGCGCACCTGGCGTTCTCATCAAGCCGCTGCAGGACGAGTTCGGCTGGGAGACGTCGCAGATCTCCTCAGCCCTTGCCATCCGCCTGATCCTTTTCGGTTTCATGGGCCCGTTCGCCGCCGCCTTCATGAATTATTTCGGCGTGCGCAAGGTCATCGTTTTCGCCCTCACCCTGATCGGCGCTGGCTTCATCGGTTCGCTGTTCATGACCACGCTGTGGCAGCTGCTGCTGCTCTGGGGCATTGTCGTCGGCTTCGGCACCGGCCTGACGGCCATGGTACTCGCCGCAACGATCTCCACCCGCTGGTTCACCAAGCATCGTGGCCTCGTCGTCGGCATGCTTTCGGCAAGTTCGGCCACCGGCCAGCTCGTCTTTCTGCCGCTGATGGCGGAGCTGACGCAACGCTATGGCTGGCACTCGACGGTGTTTTTTGTCTGCGCCATGATCATGGTCGCAGCCCTTGCCGTGCTAGCCTTCATGCGCGACCGGCCGGCCGACCTCAACTTGCCCGCCCTCGGCGAAACCCAGGTAACGCCGCCGCCGGCAAGCACCTCTCTCGGAGTCGCGCTGATGACGCCAATCACAGTGCTCAGAGACATCTCGAAGACGTCGACTTTCTGGATCCTGTTTGCCACCTTCTTCATCTGCGGCCTCAGCACCAATGGCCTAATCCAGACCCATTTCGTCACCCTCTGCGGCGATTTTGGCATCGTGCCGGTGGCCGCCGCCAGTGTGCTGGCCGTCATGGGCATCTTCGATTTCTTCGGCACCATCGGCTCCGGCTGGCTGTCCGACCGCTTCGACAATCGCTGGCTGCTGTTCTTTTATTACGGCTTTCGCGGCCTGTCGCTGCTCTACCTGCCCTTCAGCGATTTCAGCTTTTACGGCCTCTCCATCTTCGCCGTCTTCTACGGCCTCGACTGGATCGCCACCGTGCCGCCGACCGTCAAGATCGCCGCCGACCGCTTCGGCCGCGAAAAGGCCGGCCTCGTCTTCGGCTGGGTCTTCGCCGGCCATCAGCTGGGAGCCGCCACCGCCGCCTATGGCGCCGGCCTCTCGCGCACGGAGCTTTCGAGCTACCTGCCCGCCTTCTTCATCGCCGGCGCCTTCTGCCTGCTGGCATCGATCCTGGCGATCACGCTGAAGAAGTCCGGCCTGACCGCTCCGGCACCCGCGGCGGCCCATTGATATCAAAAGCATCCGGCCTCGAAACGAGGTCGGATCTCTCTACAGGATCAGTTGGATAACTTCGCTTGCCCGTCTTGCGCGTGCAGGCGCTCACATGTTAGACAGCCGCCCGGTCGTATCCGTTGCCCCATTGGCGGAATTGGTAGACGCGCTCGACTCAAAATCGAGTTTCGAAAGAAGTGCTGGTTCGACTCCGGCATGGGGCACCAGCCTACGCTCTATGAGCTTCGGCTCGGCCAGCCGAAGAGAGCAGCTAAGCGGAGGCTGTCGCGCCGCAGTTCCGTCAGGAATGAAGGCGGACTGGTTCGATAGTTCATCCCGAATACAATTGTGTCGTACCTCCGCATCAACAAACTGACGCGGGAGCACGCAACGAATCCGTATCCGAATAAAACTACTTGTTCTTCAACAGCCACATCTTGCCGGCCATGGTGATGCCGTAGACGTCTTTCGAGACATCGTCATCGAGGTGCCGCCGCTCGAGAAAACCAGGCTCCTTCAGCTCACCCAGCGTCTTGGCGGTGACCGATTTGATTTTCTGAGGCCGCTCTTTCCAACGGTCGGTCTTTGCGTAGGTCACCGTCGCGTTCTGATGCGTCCATTTATTGGCTGGCTGAGGGTAAAGGTCTCCATCCCTGGCGAGTTTCAGTGCGGCAATCTGGGACGGCGTAAGCTCAATCATACTAAAAGATCCTGTGCAGGTGTTGTTTGCGCTGGGAATGCGCTTGTACCAAAGGCGTGCTCATAACACCGACGGACGAGTTTCACCACTGCATTGCGATATTCGCGCCACGAAAGGCGAAAACCCGGCTCATTGGAACCGGGCTTCGCCTTCGTCGGGTAATCCTGGTCAATCGCAACGCCGGACCGTCTTGGTAACCTCGCCTTCGTCGGTCTGTCGGGTGACGCTCCTGGTTTCGCAGCCATAGTCGCGATAGCGGCGGTGCTCGCGTTCGCGCACCGCACCGAAAGTGACGCCACGCTCGCTGATGGTGATGCCGGGTCGTACCCGCTCATGACGATAGCCGTCGTCATAGGAACGCTCCCGGACATAGACGCTGTCGGCGAGAACAGGCGCTGCAAACGAGCAGGCGGCAAGGGCCGCTACAGTACAATTCAGGATGATCTTCCGCATGTCGTTTCTCCTTTCTTGATGAAAGAGCAACGAGACAAGAGACAAGTGGTTCCAACATCGCCGGAGGCCCGACCTTGCGGCAAACGAGTTCCGGGCCTCACGGGCAAGACCGCAAACAAGGGCAGCGCACCCAAATCAACTGTTTAATTCCGCTTGGACTTCGTACAGAGTGGCCGCCGCAATCACAGGAAGGGTCAGACGTGCATCAGGAAGTAGGGCTCATCGCGACGGTTGCCGTCAGTTTCGTTTTCGCGGCGGTCCTGGGGTATGCTGCTGACCGGCTTCGGCTGCCGCCGCTGGTCGGCTACCTGATGGCCGGTATCCTGATGGGGCCGTTCACGCCGGGCTTCGTCGCCGATACCGCCCTTGCCGGTCAACTCGCCGAAATGGGCGTCATCCTTCTGATGTTCGGCGTCGGCCTGCATTTTTCCGCCTCCGACCTGCTGGCCGTGCGTGGCATCGCCGTGCCGGGCGCGATCGGGCGCATCATCCTCGCCACCCTCATGGGCATCGGCCTTTGCAAACTCTGGGGCTGGAGCCTCGGTGCCGGCATCGTCCTGGGCCTGAGCCTGTCTGTGGCGAGCACCGTCGTTCTGCTGAAGGCGCTGGAGGAGCGCAATCTCGTCAACGCGCCGAGCGGGCGCGTCGCCGTTGGCTGGCTGATCGTCGAGGATCTGGTGATGGTGCTGGCGCTAGTGCTGCTGCCGGCCCTTGCAGAACTTCTGGGTGGCAATGCCGTCGCTACGGCCAACCACGGCCTCGGCGAGCTTTCCCTGGTGCTGACGATCGGCCTGACGCTGCTGAAGGTTATGGGTTTCGCCGCCATGGCGATCTTCCTCGGCCCGCGCATCGTGCCCTGGCTGCTGACGATGGTCGCCCGCACCGGCTCGCGCGAACTCTTCACGCTGACGGTACTGGCGATCGCCCTCGGCATCGCCTTCGGCTCGGCGGCGATCTTCGGCGTCTCCTTCGCGCTCGGCGCCTTTTTTGCCGGCGTCGTCATGAGCGAATCCCAGCTCAGCCACAGGGCAGCGGCCGACTCGCTGCCGTTGCAGAATGCCTTCTCCGTGCTGTTCTTCGTCTCCGTCGGCATGCTCTTCGACCCATCGATCCTGGTGCGCCAGCCGCTGGCGGTGATCGGCGCGCTGGCGCTCATCATCCTCGGCAAGGGCATCATCACCTTCACGATCGTCATGCTGCTGCGATATCCGATCGGCCTGGGGCTGACCTTGGCCGGCGGCCTTGCCCAGATCGGCGAATTCTCCTTCATCCTCGCCGGCCTCGGTGTCTCGCTTGGGCTGCTGCCGCATGAGGGCCAGGATCTGATCCTTGCTGCGGCAATCCTGTCGATCACACTCAATCCCATCGTAATCTTCGCGACCGACGGGCTGAAGAAATATATCCATTCGAAATGGCCCTCCCTTTGGGAAAGCTACGGCAGGAAGAGGCAGAAGGCGCTCGGCAAGGAACTGGAAAAAATCAAGGCGCTCGGTGAGGAGCGCGAACGCGAGCATCAACTGAAGATGCAGCAGCTGATCGAGACTTTCCCGCTATTCTCTGAGGTCGACGAAGACGCGCAAGAGGAACTGCTGCTGCTCTTCAAGGCGAAATCCGCGCCGCCCGGCGAGCGCGTCATCCGCCGCGGCGATCGCGGCGACGGCATGTATTTTATCTCATCGGGAGCGGTGGAAGTCCGCCTCGCCAGTGGCGCGATCCGCCTGGAGCCCGGTGCCTTTTTCGGCGAAATGGCGCTTCTGACCGGCGGACGGCGCACTGCCGACGTCATTGCCGTCGACTTCTGCCAGTTCGAGGTGCTCGAGCGGCGCGACTTCAACATGTTCATGGCGCGTCATCCCAATTTGCGCGCCGCAGTCAGCGAAATGGCCCAGAAACGCACGGAGATGAACGACCAGCGTCAGCAATGGGAAAAATCGATGGATCTCTCATGACGCAACATGGGCGCATGTCTCGGCGATAGCACGATTGCTCAGCCTGCCGGCCAATAGCCATCGGCGCGGAAATCCTCCGGGATCGGATCGAGTCGCGACAAGCTCTCGGCCGCAAAATCGATCTGCAGCGACAGGTATTGAAGAGACGCCAGCATCGGCACGCCGGTCGCGAACTCCCGGATGCGCGAGAGATGATAGCCGCTGGCACTCAACCGCCGCGCCGCCTCCCGGCGCACGTCGTCTCGGCTCGGCCCGCCGCCCTCTTCGAACCGCTCAACCATGTGCACGGCCTGCCCGCGGCCGCCTTCAATCACTTTGAACATGCTCATGCCACCCTGCAGTCGCCCCAATTCGGCTGGAGCATGATGTCTTAAGAAAACCGCCCACAGTTTTCGGTATCATGCTCTGAGACAGCTTGCCGGAGAATCGCCGATTCGCCATCCCGTGAAATCTTGGGAGAGGCGCCGATGCCCCACATCACGAAAATTTTTGGACAGGGGTGGCACGAAGGACACGGGCAAGCATTTACAGCGCCGCACACGCCCCCTAAAGCTTTTCGCACTGCAACAGGAAGGGAACGGAATGCTCCGCAGACTTTACGACTGGACCATGTCTTTGGCCTCGCGCAAATCGGCCGAAGTCTGGCTCGCCGTCATCGCCTTCGTCGAAAGCTCCATCTTTCTCGTCCCCGCCGATGTGCTTTTCCTGCCGATGGCGCTTGCCAAGCCGGAGCGCTCCTATCGCTACGCGTTGATCGCGACCATCGCTTCCGTGCTCGGCGGCATCGCCGGCTGGGCGCTCGGCTATTACGCCTATGAGACGGTGGCCCGGCCGGTTCTCGAATTCTACGGCAAGCTCGACGCCTTCGAGCAGATGAAAGCCTATGTCACCTACGAGACGATCCTGCTGCTGCTTGTCACATCAGGTGTTGCGCATCTGCCGCCGATCAAGATCGTCACAATCCTGTCCGGCGTCATTCACGTCAATCTGGGCCTTTTCATTGTTTCGGCGATCGTTGCGCGCGGGGCGCGTTTCCTCTTCCTCGCCTGGCTGCTGCGCCGCTACGGCGAACCGATCCGGGACTTCATCGAGAAGCGCCTCGGCCAGATCGTCGGCTTCGGTGCAACTGCCGTGATCGTTTTATACATCGCCTACCGCTACCTCGCTCACTAGAACATAAGGTTGTCCGAAAACCGCTCGCGCTTTTCGGCATCGTGCCACTAAGCCAACTTCGCGGAGTTCCGCCATGACTGCCACTTCCTCGCCGCTCGCCCGCCCCGGGTTTGTCTATTCCATATTGCTCGCCATCGGCATGGCGGCCGCGGTCGGCACGGCGCTTGGTTTCCAATATATCGGCGGCTACATTCCCTGCGCACTCTGCCTGCTGCAGCGCCAGCCTTATTATTACGCCATCCCGATCGCCATCCTCGCAGCGATTTCGGAACTCGTCGGCCTGCCGAACTGGATCACCCGCGCGCTCATTCTTGCCGCCGGCATGCTAATGCTGGTCACCGCGGGCATGGGCGTCTATCACGCCGGCGTCGAATGGCATTTCTGGGCCGGCCCGGCCACCTGCTCGACGACGGCCAGCAGCATGACGACCAATGCCGGCGATCTGCTCGGCGAACTCAACACGATCAAGGGCCCATCCTGCACCGATGCAGCACTCAGGGTGCTCGGCCTGTCTTTTGCGGGCTGGAACGTGATTGCCGGAATTCTGCTCGCAGCCTTCGCCTTCGCAGGCGTTCGCAAAGCCGCTTGATCAAGGCTGCAGTTCGGTATCCCAGTAGAGATAGTCGAGCCAGCTGTCATGCAGATAGTTTGGCGGGAACAGCCTGCCGTTATTGTGCAGATCCTGCACCGTCGGCTGATAGGGCTTCTGCGACGGGAACATGCTTGCCTGCTTGGGAAGCTTGCTGCCCTTGCGCAGATTGCAGGGCGAACAGGCTGCCACGACATTCTCCCAGGTGGTCTCGCCGCCATGGGCGCGCGGGATGACGTGGTCGAAGGTCAGATCGTCATGGGCGCCGCAATACTGGCATTCGAACCGGTCGCGCAGGAACACGTTGAACCGGGTGAAAGCGGGATTGCGGGACGGCTGAACGTAGGTCTTGAGACACACGACACTCGGAAGCCGCATCGAGAAACTCGGCGAGGAAACCGAATGCTCGTATTCCGCGATGATGTTCACGCGGTCGAGAAATACCGCCTTGATCGCGTCCTGCCAGGACCACAGCGACAAGGGATAATAACTCAGTGGCCGGAAGTCAGCGTTCAGGACGAGCGCTGGCAGGGCCTGTGGGGAGACTGCAATCGTCAAGGGACTCTCCTGATCGATTCGGCATCTGCACCTGTATATTAGGCCGGTTGTTACAGGATTGTGAAGTCCAATAAATTCGGAGGATAAAGGCAATTTGAAGAGTGTTGCCGATCAGCTGGTCGGCACCATGTCGCGGCGCGTTTTCGCGGCGTAATAGGCCCAGAAAAGCCGGGCCGCCACGGAGCGCCACGGCGACCAGGGTTCCGCCAAGGCAGCCAGAGCCTTTGCTTCAGGCCGGGCCGCGAGACCGAATGCCGCGCCGACGGCATTCTGAAGCGCGACATCGCCGGCCGGAAAGACATCGGCATGGCCGCCGCAGAACATCAGATAGACCTCCGCCGTCCACGGACCGACGCCCTTCAGCGCGGTGAGTTCGCCAAGCGCTTCTTCAGGCGGCATCAGGCAGAGCCCGGAAAGATCGAGGCGGCCGGAGGCAACGGCTTCGGCGATCCGCGACAGGGTCTCAGCCTTGGCGCGTGACAGGCCGAATTCACGCCAGGCCTCGGCGTGAAGCAGCGCATAGCCCTCGGCGGTCAAAAGACCGTCCGCCGGCAGCATGCGCCGCCAGATCGCCTCGGCACTGGCGCGCGATACCATTTGTGAGACGATGATATGGGCAAGGCCGGCAAAACCCGGTTCGCGCAACCGCAGCGGAACGGGCCCTGCATCCACCGCGATCGGCACAAGGCGTGGATCGACACGAAGCAGTGCTTCGAGCCCCCGGCTGACGTCGTCTTCGTTGCGGATGATCTGCACATCGCCTCGCAGTGGTTCAAAACCTAAATCCATGGCAGAAGAAAGCATGACCACGAGCGAGCGTCAAAAACCTGTCTTTCGTTTTGCGCCGAGTCCCAACGGACAGTTGCATCTCGGCCATGCCCTCTCGGCTCTCCTGAACCGCGACATGGCGGCGATCGCGCGTGGGCGCCTGCTGCTGCGCATCGAGGATATCGACCAGGCGCGCTGCACTCCAGAGTTCGAGGCCGGCATCCTGAGCGATCTCGACTGGCTTGATATCGGCTGGGAAAGCCCGGTGCGGCGCCAGTCGGAACATTTCCCCGAATATCAGGCAGTACTGCACGCGCTGATCGAGCGCGGCCTGGTCTATCCGGCCTTCCTGACCCGAGGCGAGGTGAAGGCGCGCGTCGCTGCCTATGAGGCGGCCGGTGAATCCTGGCCGCGCGATCCCGACGGCACGCCACACTATCCCGCAAACGATCGCGAGCGCCCGGAAGACGAGTGGCGGGAAATGCTGACCTCGGGAAAGAAACATGCCTGGCGGCTCGATATGCGCAAGGCGCTGGACCTGATCGGCGAACTGCTGTTCTGGACCGAAACCGGCGACGGCAGATCGGGCGAGATCGCCGCCGACCCCGAAGTCTGGGGCGATGTCATCCTGTCGCGCTCGGACGCCCCGTCGAGCTATCATCTTTCAGTCGTCGTCGACGATGCGCTGCAGGGCGTCACCCACGTCGTGCGCGGCCTCGACCTCTTCCCCGCGACATCGGTGCACCGCCTGCTGCAGGTGTTGCTCGACCTGCCGCAACCGATCTATCACCATCACCGTCTCATTCTCGATGCGGCCGGCCGCAAGCTTTCGAAAAGCGACGGCGACAGCGGGCTTGGCGAATTGCGCGCCCGCGGCATGTCATGGGCCGATATTCGCCGCCTTGTCGGGCTCTGATGCCCGTTCGGCACGCTCTCTGCCGACGATCGAAAGCGTGTGGGAGAACATCCGGAAGACGCGGAATTTGATCAGCGCTGCATTGATCTCCGCCCCGATGATGAAGATGACGCCGATCATGTAGAGGAAGATCAGCACGATCATGACCGAGGCGAGGCCGGCATAGGTTGCGGTATAATTGGCGAAGGTCGCCAGATAATAGGCAAAGATCAGCGCGCCGGCGAGCCAGAGAAGCAGGGTCAGCAGCACGCCCGGGATGACATCAAAGACCCGCCGCTTGCCTGCCGGCAACCAGAGATGCATGACCAGCAATCCGACCGTCAGAACCACCAGCGTGCCGTAAATGCGCCAGCTGAAGACGATGTCGAGCGTGTCGGCAAACAGCGGAAACCAGTTCCTGGCATAATCGAGCGCCAGCGGCACGGCGACCAGCAGGATGCTGATCGCCGCAAAGATGATCACCGCGATCAGCACATAGCCGAGGCTCGCGAGTCGGGTGAAATACCACGGTCTCGTCTCC
The DNA here is from genome assembly GCF_017357385.1 of Rhizobium sp. NZLR1. Lineage (NCBI taxonomy): Bacteria > Pseudomonadati > Pseudomonadota > Alphaproteobacteria > Hyphomicrobiales > Rhizobiaceae > Rhizobium > Rhizobium sp. NZLR1. The sequence continues at coordinate 4,132,919 of NZ_CP071632.1, forward strand.
TGCACCCGGTAGGCGCGGTTGAGCGAGATGCGCAGCGCCTCGACGCCGTTCGAGGCGAAATAGGCGGCCGCCAGCACCGAGATCGTCAGCAGCCCGCCGCGCGGAATTGTCAACACCTGCAGCACCTGGTCGGCGAGCGGCTTGGCAATCGCCTCGGGCCAGGTGTCGAAGATCAGATGGATGGCGGTCGAGGAAAATTGATCGGCGCCGAGGAAGCTTGCAAGCGCCGTGCCGAAGATCAGGAAGGGGAAAACCGCAAGCAGGCTGGACAGCGCCACATGGCTCGCCATGGCAAAGCCGTCGTCCTCGATCATATGACAGATCGCGTCGTAGACCACGTCGTAGATCGTGCGCAGCGCCTTCGGCATTCCGTCTCCGGCTTTCCAGATTGTATCCTCTGGCCGAATATGGGAAACGAGTCCCATTTTGTACAGGAATCATTCCATGGCGGGAGAGCGTACCATCGTCGTGACCGGATGCTCGTCCGGCATCGGCGCTCATTGCGTGCGGGCTCTGAAAGCCGATGGCTGGCGCGTCTTTGCGACGGTGCGCAAGGCGGAAGACCTGCCGGGGCTGGAGGCAGACGGCATTGAAGCCTTGCTGATGGACTATGCCAGGTCCGAGACGATTTCGGAGCTGGTCGACGCGGTCCTGGAACGCAGCGGCGGCCGCATCGACGCGCTTTTCAACAATGGCGCCTACGGCCAGCCGGGCGCCGTCGAAGATCTTTCGACGGCCGCGTTGCGCGCCCAGTTCGAGGCGAATTTCTTTGGCTGGCACGAACTGACGCGGCAGATCATCCCGGCGATGCGCAAACGCCGAGAGGGGCGGATCGTGCAGTGCTCGTCGATCCTCGGCGTCGTGCCCTATCGCTATCGCGGCGCCTACACCGCTTCCAAATTCGCGCTCGAAGGCCTCAGCATCACCTTGCGCATGGAGCTACAGGGCAGTGGCATCCATGTGAGCCTGATCGAGCCGGGACCGATCGCCACGCGTTTCACCGCCAACGCGCTCGCAAAGATCAAGGAGCATATCGACCTTGAGAATTCGCAGCACGCGGCCGACTATGTCAAGCAACTGGCAAGACTTAATGGATCTGGCCCGGTCAGCCGCCATAAGCTTGGCCCGGAAGCAGTCTATTCCGTATTGAAACACGCATTGAACTCGAAAAATCCAAGGCCACATTATCCTGTAACGACTCCGGCCAAGCAGGGCATGTTCCTGAAGCGGCTGCTTCCGGCAGACCTCTTCTACCGCCTGATGCGCTGGACGGACTGAGAAAGCTGAATGCCATGTCCACGGTCACCTATATCCTTGCGATCATCGTCATGGGCGCCGTCGCCCTCGTCCTGATCCGCGGCCTCTTCAATATGATGAAGGGCGGCGATGCCAACCGTTCCAACAAGCTGATGCAGCTTCGCGTCCTGCTACAGGCAATCGCCGTCGTCCTGATCATGGTGACGCTCTGGCTGACCGGTGGTGGCCGGCCGACGTGACCGGGCAATCTAACGACAGAGGGATAAAATTGGGTACTATCGTCTCCTCGAACTCCCTCATTCCTGTGCTCGTCACAGGAATCCAGCCACCGCGCGTCCGCGCGGTGAATAACAAAATCCGACGTTCAAAAGCCTCTCCCGCGCCCAAAGACTTGGGCGCACTGGATTCCTGTGACGAGCACAGGAATGAGGGAGGTGAGGCCATGCACGACGCGGTGGTTCTGTACGCAGCGGCAAATTTTGCGACAATGCCAACTCCACCTTCCGTCACCCCAGGCCTTGAGCCGAGGATCCGTGCCACGACTGCTAGTGAATGCCATGTGGATGCTCGGGTTAAGCCCGAGCATGACGAAGGGTGGAGTGGTTCAGCCTTCCCGCCAATAGGCGGTGCGGCATGGTAAAACTCAACAAGATCTACACCAAAACCGGCGATGACGGCACCACAGGGCTGGTTTCCGGGCCGCGCCGGACAAAGGACGATCTCCGCGTCGAGGCCTATGGCACGATCGACGAAGCCAATTCCGCCATCGGCCTGGCGCGACTGCACACGGCCGGCTTGCCCGAGCTCGACGCTATGCTGATGTCGATCCAGAACGACCTCTTCGATCTCGGCGCCGATCTCGCCACACCCGATACCGGCGAGCCGCCGGCCTACGAACCGCTGCGGATCGTCGAGGCGCAGGTCGACCGCGTGGAGCGCGAAATCGACCAGTTGAATGCCGGCCTGGAACCGCTGAAATCCTTCATCCTGCCGGGCGGCAGCCCGGCCGCCGCACATCTGCATCTTGCCCGGACGATTGCGCGGCGCGCCGAACGTTTGATGGTGGCGCTTGCCCGCACCGACGGTGAAATCGTCAGCGAGGCAGCGATGAAATATGTCAATCGGCTCTCCGATTTCTTCTTCGTCGCCGCGCGTCATGCAAATGATCGCGGCCATGCGGATGTGCTTTGGGTTCCGGGAAAAAACAGATAGGCTTGCCGCGGTCGCGATCGCCGGGGGGCCTTATGTTCATACCTTTTCACGACGCCAATACGCTGAAATATATCAAGGTTCAGTGGGTGACGCTCTCACTGATCGCATTGAATGTCGCGGTCTGGCTTGTGACCAGCCTGGAGAGCGAGCAGGCCGCCCAGGCGACGACCGTCGGGCTCGGCTATATCCCGGCGATCGCCTTCGGTGACGCGGTGCTGGCGCAGGGGCTGGAAATCGTGCCGGAACCGCTGACCTACCTCACCTATGCCTTCGTCCATTCCGGCTTCTGGCATCTGGCGTCCAACATGATTTTTCTCTGGGTCTTTGGCGACAATGTCGAGGACGCGATGGGACACTTGCGCTTCCTGATTTTCTACGTCGTCTGTGCAGCCGCCGGCGCGCTCTGCCACGGTCTGCTGGCCATGGCCTCGCAGGCACCGCTGGTTGGAGCCTCGGGGGCGATCTCCGGCGTCGTCGCCGCCTATGTCATGCTGCATCCGCGCGTCAAGGTCTGGGTGCTGGTATTCTTCCGTTTGCCCCTGCCCTTGCCTGCCTTCATCCCGCTGCTTTTGTGGATCGGCCAGCAGTTCTTCATGCTGGCGATCGCACCGGATGGCGATGTTTCCTGGGGCGCGCATGTCGGCGGCATCCTTGCCGGGGCTCTTCTGATCCTGGTGTTGCGCCGACCCGGTGTACCGCTGTTCGACCGGGAGATCGTCACGCCCCGCGCCGTGAGAAGCGATCCTGGCGCCGGCCCTGCCATCGCCGCCGGCACGGATGGGCGCACAGCGCAGCGCCTTCCCTGGGGCCGACGCTGACAACAATATTGACGTGAACGTAAACGTTCATATATTGCCCGGCGAATCGTCTACCGGCGGCATAGAAGCGTTGTATTTGGAGGAAAAGCGCGTATCGATGTCGCCATTCGACAATCGGAGCGGCGCGCGAGCGGGCATTTTCGTTGAAGCCAGTTTCCCGTGAAGGAAGGACCCCCATGAAGATTCTCGTACCCGTCAAACGGGTCGTCGACTACAACGTCAAGATCCGGGTGAAGCCGGACGGCACGGGTGTCGAGCTTGCCAATGTGAAGATGTCGATGAACCCGTTCGACGAAATCTCGGTGGAAGAGGCGCTGCGGCTGAAGGAAGCCGGCAGGTGCGAGGAAGTGATCGTCGTTTCGATCGGTCCGGCCAAGGCCGAAGAGACGCTGCGGACCGCCCTTGCCATGGGCGCCGACCGGGCGATCCTGGTCGAGACCGACGATGCCGTCGAGCCGCTCGCCGTCGCCAAGATCCTCAAGGGCATCGTTGATGCCGAGCAGCCGGGTCTTGTCATCGTCGGCAAGCAGGCGATCGACGACGATTCGAACCAGACCGGCCAGATGCTGGCAGCACTGCTGGGGTCCGCCCAGGCCACCTTCGCCTCGAAGATCGAAATCGCTGACGGCAAGGCTGAGGTCACCCGCGAAGTCGATGGCGGCCTGCAGACGATCGAGATCACGCTGCCGGCGGTCATCACCTCAGACCTCAGGCTGAACGAACCGCGTTATGCCTCGCTGCCGAACATCATGAAGGCGAAGAAGAAGCCGCTCGACAAGAAGAGCCCGGCCGATTTCGGTGTCGACACCACGCCGCGGCTGAAGGTTCTGAAGACCGAGGAACCGTCGGGCCGCAAGGCCGGTGTCAAGGTCAAGTCGGTCGCCGAACTGGTCGACAGACTGAAGAACGAAGCCGGCGTGCTTTAAGCCAGGAAAGAGAGAACACCATCATGACTATTCTTCTTCTGGCCGACCACGACAATCAAAGCCTTTCCGACCAGACCGCCAAGGCGCTGACGGCGGCAAGCCAGATCGGCGGCGACGTCCATGTTCTGGTCGCCGGCAAGGGCGCCAAGGCAGCCGCCGATGCCGCGGCAAAACTCTTCGGCGTCGCCAAGGTGCTGCTGGCCGAAAGCGACGAACTTGCCAACAATCTGGCCGAGCCGCTTTCCGACCTGATTGTTTCGCTGGCCGGTGCCTACGACACGATCATCTCGGCTGCCACCTCGACCGGCAAGAACGTGCTGCCGCGCGTCGCTGCCCTGCTCGACGTCGCCCAGGTCTCCGAAATCATCGAAGTGATCTCATCCGACACCTTCAAGCGGCCGATCTATGCCGGCAATGCCATCCAGACGGTGCAGGCAAGTGATGCGAAGAAGGTGATCACCGTGCGCACCGCTTCCTTCGCTTCGGCAGCCGAAGGCGGTTCTGCTGCCGTCGAGGCGATCCCGGCGATCTCAGATCCGGGGCTGTCGCGTTTCGTCAAGGATGCACTGTCGGCCTCCGACCGTCCGGAGTTGACGTCGGCGAAGATCATCATCTCCGGCGGCCGGGCGCTCGGCTCGGCCGAGAAATTCCGGGAGGTCATCCTTCCCGTTGCCGACAAGCTCGGCGCTGCCGTCGGCGCCAGCCGCGCTGCCGTCGATGCCGGTTATGCGCCGAACGACTGGCAGGTCGGCCAGACCGGCAAGGTGGTGGCGCCTGATCTTTACATTGCCGCCGGCATCTCCGGCGCCATCCAGCATCTGGCCGGCATGAAGGATAGTAAGGTCATCGTCGCCATCAACAAGGACGAGGAGACGCCGATCTTCCAGGTTGCCGACTATGGCTTGGTCGCCGACCTGTTCGAGGCCCTGCCGGAATTGGAAAAGGCGCTCTAAGCGCATGCCGCGCAAAACTGTGCAGCGGTTTTGCGGATAACGACATGCGTAAAGCGAAGACCTAAAGCGCGAGAAGCGAATCGAAAGATTCGCAACGCGCTTTAAACGCGTCAAATGCTTTTCTTTCGCACTTGCGAATGACTGGAAAATTATCTTTTATCGGGCTACTACTGCTGCCGGGCGATCCTTCGTCCGGCAGTATTGCTAAAAAATGCGGCAGCGCGGGGGCGAATGCCGTGCGGGGGTTTGGAGATGAATGCGGTGTTGAAGAATATTGGTATTATCGGTGCCGGCCAGATGGGCTGCGGCATCGCGCATGTTTCGGCCGCCGCAGGTTACAGGGTTCACATTTACGATCTCTCCCAGGATCGCATCGAATCCGGCCTTGCCACCGTCAACGGCAACCTTGCCCGCCTGGTGACGAACGGCAAGATGACCGAAGAGGAACGCAAGTCGACTTTGTCGCTCATCACAGGCTCGTCCGATGTCAATGATCTCGCCCCGTCCGATCTCGTCATCGAGGCCGCCACCGAGGATGAAACGGTCAAGCGCAAGATCTATGCGCAGGTTTGTCCGGTCCTGAAGCCCGAGGCGCTGCTTGCCACCAACACCTCTTCCCTTTCCATCACCCGGCTAGCTGCCGCCACTGACCGCCCCGAACGCTTCATGGGCATACATTTCATGAACCCGGTGCCGGTGATGAAGCTGGTCGAACTGGTGCGCGGCATCGCGACCGATGAAAAGACCTTCTCGGCCGCCAGGGAATTCGTCGGCACGCTGGAAAAGACCATCACCGTGGCCGAGGATTTCCCGGCCTTCATCGTCAACCGCATCCTGCTGCCGATGATCAACGAGGCGATCTATACGCTCTATGAAGGCGTCGGCACGGTCGATGCCATCGATACGGCGATGAAGCTCGGCGCCAACCATCCGATGGGGCCGCTGCAGCTTGCCGATTTCATCGGCCTCGACACCTGCCTTTCGATCATGCAGGTGCTGCACGACGGCCTGGCGGACTCGAAATACCGTCCCTGCCCGCTGCTGGTGAAATATGTCGAGGCGGGCTGGCTCGGACGCAAGTCCGGACGCGGCTTCTATGACTATCGGGGTGAAGTGCCGGTCCCGACGCGCTAGAGCTTGAAGCCGAAAAGTGTGAGCGGTTTACTTATGACATCATGCTCTAGCTCTTTAATGTAGAACGATGATTTTAGGCCGACCGGGCCTAAAATCATCCTGTTCTAAGCGGGTGTCGCCCGAAAGGGCGAATGGACGGCCCGCCCGCGAAATGCTTTCTTGCCGTGAACGGGAGGGAACGCCATGTCGACTGAAACACCAATGTTCCTGCTGCAATGCTGCGTGCTCATCGGGCTTGCGGGTGTCTTCCTCATTAAAGGAGACGGAGACTCCTGACGGGCTCCTTAATGCATGCCGCCCGGAAGTGTAAGCGATTCGCAACGACATGCATCAAAACAAAGAGCTAAAGCGCGCCGCATGAATCAAATTTGATGCGACGCGCTTTAGGATCCGATCGCGCCCTTGATCAGCGTCTTGGCATCTTCGCTGTCCCAGGCAGCCGGGCCGTTCATCGCTGAAATCAGGCAGCCCTTGTCGTCGAGCAGCAGCGTCACCGGCAGGCCGAAAGCGAGACCTTCCTTCTTTAAGCTATTGAAGACGCCGATCGTATTGTCGCGGTAAAGCTGCAGCGCATCGACGCCGATCTCGCTCAGGAAGGCCTTCGGCTTCTCGTCGTCACCGGTATCGATATTGACCGGTACGACCTGGAACTTGTCGCTCCCCATACCCTTTTCCAGCGCGTTCAGCGCCGGCATCTCCTCGCGGCAGGGCACGCACCACGTGGCCCACAGATTGAGAAGCACAGTCTTGCCAGTAAAATGATCGAGCGTCATCGCCTTGCCGTCAGGGCCGTTGAATGTAACCGCAGTCAGCTTGCGCGGTTCGTTGGCGGCGACCATGGCGGCGACCTGCCCCTTCATCAGCGGCGTCAGATTGGCAGCGCGTTCCCTAGCCAGCGCGCATTCGGCCGAAGCGGTATTGCCGATGCCATTGCCAATCCCCGTCTCCTTCACGTATACCGCTGCCGCACCGGCAACAACGCCTGCAACGGCGGCGATTGCGATCAATTTTACGGACGGCAGGCCGAAGGGTTTTCTCGTCGTCATTTCATTCTCCAGGACGGGCATCTTCCATGGCCGAGAGCAAAACCGAAACCAAATCCTCCAACCAGATGTGGGGCGGGCGCTTCGCTTCCGGCCCGGACGCGATCATGGAGGAGATAAATGCCTCGATCGGTTTCGACAAGAAGCTATTCGCGCAGGATATCCGCGGCTCGATCGCCCACGCGACCATGCTCGCCCATCAGGGGATCATTTCCGCTGACGATAAGGACAAGATCGTTCACGGGCTAAACACGATCCTGTCAGAAATCGAAAGCGGCAATTTCGAATTCTCGCGACAGCTCGAAGACATTCATATGAATGTCGAAGCGCGCCTGGCGACGCTGATCGGACCGGTAGCCGGCCGGCTGCACACCGCCCGCTCGCGCAACGATCAGGTAGCGCTCGACTTCCGCCTCTGGGTGAAGGAAGAGCTTGAGAAAACTGAACGGATGCTGACCGGCCTGATCGCCGCCTTCCTCGACCGCGCCGAGGAACATGCCGAAAGCGTCATGCCGGGCTTCACCCATCTGCAGACCGCCCAGCCCGTGACCTTCGGCCATCACTGCATGGCCTATGTCGAAATGTTCGGCCGTGACCGCTCGCGCGTGCGCCACGCCATCGAGCACCTGGACGAAAGCCCGATCGGCGCGGCAGCCCTTGCCGGCACCGGTTATCCGATCGACCGCCATATGACTGCCAAGGCGCTCGGTTTCCGCGAGCCGACCCGCAACTCCATCGATACGGTCTCCGACCGCGACTTCGCCATCGAGTTCCTGTCGATCGCCGCAATTGCTGGTATGCACCTTTCGCGTCTGGCGGAAGAGATCGTCATCTGGTCGACCCCGCAATTCGGTTTCGTCCGTCTCTCCGACGCCTTCTCGACCGGCTCCTCGATCATGCCGCAGAAGAAGAATCCGGATGCCGCCGAACTGGTGCGCGCCAAGACCGGCCGCATCAACGGCTCGCTGGTGGCCCTTCTGACGATCATGAAGGGCCTGCCTCTCGCCTATTCCAAGGACATGCAGGAAGACAAGGAACAGGTGTTCGACGCGGCCGAGAGTCTGGAACTGGCGATTGCCGCCATGACCGGTATGGTGCGCGACATGACCGTCAACACCGCGCGCATGAAGGCGGCGGCCGGTTCCGGCTACTCGACGGCGACCGATCTTGCCGACTGGCTGGTGCGCGAAGCGGGCCTCCCCTTCCGTGATGCCCATCACGTCACCGGCCGCGCCGTCGCACTTGCCGAAAGCAAGAGCTGCGACCTTGCCGAACTTCCGCTCTCCGACCTGCAGGCGATCCATCCCGACATCACCGACAAGGTCTACGACGTGCTGACCGTCGAGGCCTCGGTCGCCAGCCGCAAGAGCTTCGGCGGCACGGCGCCGTCCGAGGTACGCAGGCAGATCGCCTTCTGGCGCGCCCGTAACTGAAATGTCAGGCGGCGAAAGCCGCCGCGATCTTGCCGTCTACGCGGGAAGACCGTCCAACAATCAGGGTGCACAAGGCGGATAAACTTCGCTATGAAGATCTCCATCATCCGCCATGAATGATGCCATCAAATGCCGCCGAAGAGGATATCCATGCAGAAGAGCTTGCCGCACCTCATCCGCCTGACGGCGGTTCTCGCCGTCATCGGCCTTGCCGTTGCCGGATGCGGGCGCAAGGGCGACCTCGATCCGCCGAGTGCTGCGGCAACCAAGGAAGGTGACGTTTCCAAGCCGACGAAAAAGCCGGGAACCGTCGACAAGCCCTTCCTTCTCGATCCCCTTCTTTAAGGCACAAGCCCGTGAACCATTTCGAGTACCGAGACGGCGTCCTGCATTCCGAGAACGTCCCCGTTCCCGAGATCGCCAAGGCGGTCGGCACACCTTTTTATGTCTATTCCACCGCAACGCTAGAGCGCCATTACCGCGTCTTTTCGGAAGCATTCGCTGACATGGACTCGATGGTTTGTTATGCGATGAAGGCGAACTCTAACCAGGCGGTGCTGAAGACACTCGGCCGCCTCGGCGCCGGTATCGACGTCGTCTCCGAGGGCGAGCTGCGCCGCGCGCTCGCTGCCGACATTCCCGCCAGCCGCATCATGTTTTCGGGTGTCGGCAAGACGCCGCAGGAGATGGATTTCGCTCTCGAGGCAGGCATCTACTGTTTCAACGTCGAATCCGAGCCCGAGCTCGAAATCCTCAATCAGCGCGCCATCAAGGCCGGGACGAAAGCGCCGGTCTCCTTCCGCATCAACCCTGACGTCGATGCAAAAACCCATTCCAAGATCTCGACCGGCAAGAAGGAAAACAAATTCGGCATCTCCTGGGAGCGTGCCCGCGCCATCTATGCCCATGCCGCCAAGCTGCCGGGCATCGAGGTCACCGGCATCGACATGCATATCGGCAGCCAGATCACCGAATTGCAGCCCTTCGACGACGCCTTCAGGCTGTTGCACGATCTTGTCGCGACGCTGCGCGCCGACGGCCACACCATCGATCACGTCGATATCGGCGGCGGTCTCGGCATCCCCTATAAGGACGACAACAATCCGCCGCCGCTGCCGGATGCCTATGCGGCCATAGTCAAGAACCAGTTGCGCGGCCTCAACTGCAAGATCATCACCGAACCCGGCCGCCTGATCGTCGGCAATGCCGGTATCCTGGTGACCGAGGTTCTCTATGTGAAGGATGGCGGCGAAAAGACCTTCGTCATCGTCGATGGCGCGATGAACGATCTCATCCGCCCGACGCTCTACGAGGCCTATCACGAGATCCGCCCGGTGACGATTTCGGCGGCGAACGCCCCGCGCATCCGCGCCGACGTCGTTGGCCCCGTCTGCGAGACCGGCGATTATTTGGCACTCGACCGCGAGATGGCGATGCCGAAGCCCGGCGACTTGATGGCCGTCAGCACTGCCGGCGCTTACGGCGCGGTCCAGGCCGGCACTTATAATAGCCGGCTGCTGGTGCCCGAAGTTCTGGTCAGAGGCAGCGATTTCCATACGATTCGCCCGCGCAGAACCTATGCCGAACTGATCAGCCTCGACTCCGTTCCGGCCTGGCTCGATTAAAGCATGATGCCGAAAAGTGTATACGGTTTTCTCATGACATCGTGCTCTAACTATTTAATTTAGAACAGGATCCAGATTTTAGGCCGAGTGGGCCTATCATCACCCTGTTCTAAAGCATGTCGCGCAAGAGTGTGCAGCGCACGACTGCGTAAAACAAAGACTTAAAGCGTGGGGAGCAATCTGAAAGATCGCGACGCGCTTTAACCAGCCATCACTTTTTGGCGAATTAACGTGAAAAGCCGGTATGGCCGGCCGCTCGCCCTCGCCTTCGCCACAAAGAGTGTTATCCTTGTCAGTCATGAGCGTATTGCCCTGCAATCGCCGGAAGCGCCCTCTGTTTCAGAACGCCAGATCGCGGAGACCGGACCGATGACAAGCCCCTCAAGGCAGAGGAAAGGTGCATTTGCGCTCCGCCCCTCGCTTGCCCGGCTGGTGACGACAAAACGCCTGCTGGCGCGTGTTGTGCTGTTTTTCGAGCAGTTACTGCCACCTTTGATGCCGGTTCTGGCAGTGATCGCCTTCTATCTCTCCGTCTCCTGGTTCGGCATCTTTCGCAGCGTGCCTGACTGGCTGCGCATCCTGCTGCTGATTGCCTTTGCCGCTGCTTTTGTCGTCTCGCTCCTGCCCTTCCGCACTCTGCGCTGGCCGAAGGTCGCCGAAGCCGACCGCATGCTGGAAGAGCGCAACGGCCTGCCGCACCAGCCGGTCACCGTCCAGGAAGACGAGCCGGCCTTCGATACGCCCTTCGCCCGGGCGCTCTGGCGCGAGCACCAGACGCGCATGGCCGAAAAGATCGCTGCACTCGATGCCGGACTGCCGCGGCCTGATATCGCCGTGCATGACCGTTTCGCGCTGCGCGCCGTGCCGGCGCTGCTGCTGGTCACCGCCTTTGCCTATTCACTGTCGATCAACGGCGGCTCGATCGGTGACGCGTTGCAGGCAGCATCCGAGCACGTCACCGTCGATCCGGCCGTGCGCATCGACGCCTGGGTGACGCCGCCCTCCTACACCGGCCGCGCCCCGGTCTATCTGACCGCTGACGGCAGCGAGCAGGGGTCGATCGGCATTCCGCAGTTTTCCGGCCTCACTGTGCGCGTCAGCGGCGGCAAGACAGCCGAAAAGGTCGTATTCCGCAAGGCAAACGGCGAGGCGCAGGATATCGCCGTGCAGGCGGATACCAAGCCGCAGCAGGCGGCGGCATCCGGCAGTCAACAGCCGAATACGGTCCCAACCGGCCAGGTCCCGGCCAACCAGGCTCCCGTCGCCCAGACCCATGTGATGAAGCTCGAGGAGAATGGCGCCCTCGAAGTCAACGGTCGCCGCTGGAGCTTCGAGGTTCTCCCCGACAAGGCGCCGGAAATTGCTTTCGACGGCATGCCGAAACCCAGCGTCAACGGCGCGCTTGAAATCGGCTTTACCGTCAAGGACGACTACGGCGTCCAGGAGGCGCATGCGGAGATCGTTCCCGTCGAAACCGATCCGACGGCGACGCCGCTCTATCCCTTGCCGGAATACCGGCTGGATATTCCCCGCCGTAACGCCCGTGACGCCAAGGGCGTGACCAGCCGCAACCTGACCGAACATCCGCTTGCCGGAAAGCGCGTGCGCGTGACGCTCGTCGCAAAGGATGGCGCCGGCCAGACCGGCCGCAGCCCGCCGTATGAGATGACCTTGCCGTCGCGGCCCTTCAACGAGCCGCTTGCCGCCGCCGTCGCCGAGGAACGGCAGGTTTTCGCGCTCGACACCCGCAAGATGCCGCAGGCGATCGCACTGAACGAGGCGCTGACCATCCGTCCCGAGGAGACCATCCCCAAGCTCACCAACTATCTCCTGCTGGAATCCGCTTTGACGCGCATGAAGCTCGCAAAGGGTGAGGATGCACTCAAGGATACGGCCCAATATCTCTGGGAGATTGCACTCGGCATGGAGGACGGCGATCTTTCGCTTGCCGAGCGCAAGCTGCGCGAAGCCCAGCAGAAGCTTGCCGACGCATTGGACCGCAACGCCCCCGACGCCGAGATCAAGAAGCTGATGGATGAGCTGCGCAAGGCGATGCAGGACTATATGACCGAGCTTGCCCAACGCATGCAGAACGCGCCGATGCAGCCGAACCAGAATGCGCAGAACATCCTGCGCCAGCAGGATCTGGAACGGATGATGGACCAGATCGAGAATCTCGCCCGCTCCGGCAATCGTGACGCCGCCCAGCAGATGCTGTCGGAATTGCAGCGGATGATGAACAATCTGCAGGCCGGCCGCCCGCAGCGCGGCCAACAGAGCCAGGAAAACAGCGAGGCCCGAAAGCAGATCGACAAGCTCGGCGAGATTCTGCGCGACCAGCAGAAGTTGATGGATCAGACCTTCCGCCTCGATCAGCAGCTCAGGGACCGCATGCAACGCGGCGAACCCGATATGGGTGAAAACGATCCGCTGCTCGACGAGATGAACCCCGGAGAAAACGGCGAACCGCAGGATCAGCAGCAGGGCCAGCAAGGCAAAGACGGCCAGCAGCCCTCCGACCAGATGACCGCCGAGCAGTTGCGCGAGGCATTGAAGCAGCTGCGCGCTCAGCAGGATGCGCTCGGCAGGCAGCTCGGCGAATTGCAGAAGGGCCTCGGCGAGATGGGCATGAAGCCTGGCCCGGGCTTCGGACAGGCGCAACGCGAGATGGAAGGCGCCGGTCGCGAACTCGGCCAGGGGCATGGCCAGCCGGCCATCGAAGGCCAGGGCCGCGCGCTCGAAGCACTTCGCCAGGGCGCCCGCGACATGATGAACCAGATGATGCAGGCGCAACAGGGCCAGCAAGGGCAGGGTCCGAACGGCCAGATGAGCCAGGGCGGCGACCAAAATGGCCGCGACCCGCTCGGCCGGCCACGCCCCCCGGGACCGGATTTCGGCGACAACAGCGTGAAGGTTCCCGACGAGATCGACGTTCAGCGCGCCCGAGAAATCCTCGACGCGATCCGCGAGAAGCTCGGCAACAATCCGCCGCAGGAAATGGAACGGCGGTATCTCGAACGGTTGCTGGACATCCAGTAAGCTGACGCCACCGTGACATGACACGCGCACCGGCGCAGGGATTTTAGGCCGGATCGGCATAAAATTTGAATCCGGATCTCATCAAGAAAACGAGCGGAATACCGTCCAAAAACCGTACTCAGTTTTCACCGTCATGCTCTGATAAATGTCATCACGACGTGTGCAGCTGTTCCGGGATGACGACATGCATGAAAATAGAGAGCTTTAAGCGACCAGCGCTCGGGCGACCGCTTTGCGGATATCGGGAAGCGCGAATGGTTTGGCGACGACGTCGATAATCTTTTCGGCAAGATCGTCGGCCCGTTCGCGCTGCTCGGCATAGCCGGTCATCAGCAGGATCTTCAGGCCGGGAAAGGCGTCTTTTGCCTGATGGGCGAGTTCGATGCCGTCCATCACGGGCATGCGGATATCTGAAAGCAGCAGATCGTAGACCCCTTCCCTGAGCTTCTCCAGGCCCTCGGCCCCGTCGGCCGCCTCATCGGTCTCGTGGCCATCAAGCCGCAGGGCTCGGGCTACGAAGGACCGCAGGGAGTCCTCGTCTTCCGTGATCAGAATTCTTGCCATATGTGCATTGCTCCGTGGTCAGCCCCGCGACGGAAATCACCAGGATTTCCTTTTCGATCGGTAAAGATCAGGAAGCGATGGACGAGATGGTTAACAACCCGTCTCGGGCGGCAAGGCAGCGGCGGACGTCTTTCGAACCACTTTGAAGTCGCTCAGGCGTCCCCGGTAACCACGCCGACGAAGGGCAGTTCGCGAAAGGCATAGGCGACATCCATGCCGTAACCGACGACAAAATAGTCAGGGCATTCGAAGCCGACATAATCGGCCTCCAGCTTTTCCTTGCGCTTGACGCGCTTATCGAGCAGCACGGCGATCGTGACGTTGCGCGCGCCGCGCTCGAACAGCAATTCCTTGGCAAACAGCAGCGTCCGGCCGGATTCGAGGATATCGTCGATCAACAGGACGTCGCGGCCATGGACGTCGCTGTCGATATCCTTGACGATGCGCACGCCCTGCGAGACCGTGCCGATGCCATAACTCGACAGCGTGATGAACTCGACCTCCGGTGCAAGCCCGCTATCGTGCAGGGCGCGGATCAGGTCGGCGGCGAAGATGAACGAACCCTTGAGCACGGCGATGACAAGCAGGTCCTGGGTCGGGCCATTGGCGATCTCCCGGGCCATCGAATGATTGCGCTCGGCGATCTGCTCGGCAGTAAAGAGCGGCTCGATATTTTTTCCGCGCACGACAGGCATAAGGGCTTGCTCCATGAAAAGAAGGGTAAGCCGTTAGCACATATGCGAGCGTGAAACAGCCTCACCCGCCATGAAATTAACCAGATTGGCGCGCGTTGCGGCGGGAAAATCACCCAATCCACGTTCGAGCGCTCTCTATGGCAGGAACGACAGCCGGACCTCCGGCAGTTTTCCGCCGGCATGCTGGACACGGGCCGAGAAACCCCGGCTCTGGCCGCCATAAATGACATCGGCCGGCGGATTGATGATGATGCTTGCGGTCAGTCGCTCGTCGGTCACGAGATCGGCACGGATCGGACGCACCGTCTGCGTCGTGCCGCTGTCATTTTCGAGGATGCCGTTGATGACCAGCACGCGCATGCCGTTCGCGTCGCGCGGCGCCACCGTCACATGGGTGAAATGCAGCGGCGCTCCGGAATAGGCCCGCTCGGCGGCAAGGCCGGAAAAGCCGCCCGCAAGCCCGAAGACCAGCACGGCGAGCGCCAGCACCAGCCCCGCGAAGCTCCGCATCGACGCGCGCTGCAGGAGGGCTTCCACGTCCCGCAGAACAGTTGCAGTCACTGGCGTCAGCGGCGGCTGTGCTGCGTGTGCGCCAGCAGCGCGCTTGCGGTTGTCGTTATAGGTTCTTGCGGTAAATTCCTTCGGTCGGACTTTGCCGAGCGTCACGAATTCGGCGTCGGAAATATCGGCAGGACGCGCCGCACGGTACTGGCGGGCGGCGGGTTCCGGCGGCAGGAAATCATAGGCCTGGCCCGGTGTCCGGCGACTGAAGGAGGATGCTTCCATGGTGGCTGCCTCGCAGATGTCCACATGGTTTCGCTGCCAGGGGAAATCTTGGCATTGAAACGAATCCCGCTCAGTCGTAAATTTTAATGGTTAATGCTTCGCAAAGATCGCCATCAAACGGGCGTCTTTCCGGCAAAATTTACCGGCTGTTAACGGTGTTGGTTAACAAGTCACGCGGTGAAACCCACAACAGACTGAGCTGCACGTTGATCCATTTCGAGAATGTCGGTTTGCGCTATGGCATGGGCCCGGAAATCCTCCGGGACCTGACCTTCGACATTCCGAAGAAATCCTTTCAGTTCCTGACAGGCCCATCGGGCGCAGGCAAGACGTCGCTGCTGCGGCTGCTGTTCATGTCGCTGCAGCCGACGCGCGGCCTGATCCGCATGTTCGGGCGCGATATTTCCGAAATCCCCCGCCCGGAACTGCCGTTGCTGCGCCGCCGCGTCGGCATCGTCTTCCAGGATTTCCGCCTCCTCGATCATCTGACAACCTATGAGAATGTCGCTTTGCCCTTACGCGTGCGCGGTAAGGATGAGAGCTCCTACAAGACCGACGTCCTGGAACTGTTGAAATGGGTCGGCCTCGGCGAACGCATCAACGTGCTGCCGCCCGTGCTCTCGGGCGGCGAGAAGCAGCGCGCCGCGATCGCCAGGGCGCTGATGGACCGGCCGGAGGTGCTGCTTGCCGACGAACCCACCGGCAATGTCGACCCGCCGATGGCCAAGCGCTTGCTCAATCTTTTCCTCGAGCTGAACCGCCTCGGCACCGCAGTTGTGATCGCCACGCATGACCTGGCGCTGATGGAACAGGTGGAAGCTCGCCGCATGATCCTCTCGGGGGGCATCTCGATATCTATGACTGAGCTCCCATCCAGAAACCCGGACAAGGCGCCTGGTAAGGCTGAGCAGAAACGACCGGAAATGCGCGTGCGTCCGACCGCGCCGATCCTGCCGCCATCCAACATCCAGGGCAGCGCGTTGATGGTGGTCATCGCAATCATGGCCTTTCTCGCCTGCCTGACGCTCGGCGGCGTCAGCATGGTGCGCTCGACGGCAGCAAGCTGGGAGAGCCAGATCTCCCGAGAGATCACCATCCAGATCAAGCCGGACGACAATCTCGACATGGAAAAGGCGCTGACCCAGGCACGCGACCTGGCGCTGACCTTCGTCGGCACCAAGAGCGGCCAGATCGTCGACGAGGCGGCGACCGCCCGCCTGCTCGAACCCTGGCTCGGCCCCGGTCTCGATCTCAAGGATCTGCCCGTTCCCCGCCTCGTCATCATCACCATCGACGAGAGCAATCCACCGGATTTCGATTCGATGCGGGCGTTGCTGAAAGACAGCATCCCGCAGGCAAGCCTCGACGATCACCGCACCTGGGTCGACCGGCTGGTGTCCATGGCGCACACGACCGTCATGATCGGCACAGGCATCCTGCTGCTGGTTTTCACGGCGATGGTGCTCACCGTCGTCTTCGCCACGCGCGGCGCGCTGTCGGGCAATCGTCACGTCGTCGAAGTGCTGCATTTCGTCGGCGCCGAAAGCTCCTTCGTCGCCACCGAATTCCAGAAGCATTTCCTGAAGATCAGCCTCAAGGGCTCGGCAATCGGCAGCGCCCTTGCCGCCCTCTTCTTCGCCACCGCCGGTTTCTGGCAGAGCCGCACGCTCGCCACCCCGGAAACGGACCAGGCGACGGCGCTCTTCGGCACCTTCTCCGTCGGCGTGCTCGGTTATGCCGGCATCTTCGCAACGATGATCGTCATTGCGCTCCTGACCACCATCACCGCGCGACTGACCGTCATGCAGACGATCTACGAAATCGATACATTACGCTCGGACCCGACACGCACCGACGGCATCGCGAGTTGATCGTGACCATGCCGTTTTGCCATGAAAGCGTCTGTTCCGTGCCGCAATCAGCGTATAGTCACGATTCATGACCATGGGAGATACGACACCCAACCCGATTCATCAGGACCCCGAGCTTGACCGCCCGGCGGGTTTGCCGCCGCGGCGCGGGCTGATCCGCCGCCTGCTGCGTTGGGGCGGCTTTGCCTGCGTGCTGGCGATCGCCCTGTTGTTCGGCGGTTTCCTGCGTTTCGCCGATTCCGTGACGACGCTTAAGCCTCCGGCCGAGCCGAAGGCAGATGCGATCGTCGTGCTGACAGGGGGTTACCAGCGCATCGATCAGGCCGTGGAGCTGCTGCAGAAAGGTGCCGGCAAGCGTTTGCTCATTTCCGGCGTCCACCCGACGACCACCCCGGCGCAGATCCGCAAGATGACGCAGGGCTCGGCCGATCTCTTCTCCTGCTGTGTCGATATCGGCCACGATGCGATCGACACGATCGGCAATGCCGAGGAAGCTTCGAACTGGATCCACGCCAAGGGATACCGCAGCGTCTTGATCGTCACCAACAACTACCACATGCCGCGAAGCCTCGCGGAGCTCTCCTATGTCGATCCCGATATCGAGTTCATCGCTTATCCCGTGGTCAATTCGGATTTGAAGAGCCGCAACTGGTTCACCGACCCGAATGCGATGCGTGTCATGCTTGCCGAATATGTAAAAGTGCTGCTGACCGGCGCCCGCAACATCACCGGCTTCGGTCGCCACACCGGGCTGCGCTCGGCAAGCGCGTCGAGCGAGAACTGACGCTTTTGCTAGAGCATGATGCCGAAAAGTGTGAGCGGTTTTCTCACGACATCATGTTCCAACTCTTTAATTTAGAGCAGGATTCAGATTTTAGGCCCGGCCTAAAATCTGAATCCTGTTCTGGGACGTCATCAAACGCTTTTTATGCCGAGCAATATCGTGTAGGCCGGTCGCGTGAGCATGCCTCGGGAAAGTTTCATGATCGCCCTGCGTTCCGTCCTCTTCAACACGATCTTCTACGCCAACCTCATCATCCGGATGATCGTTCTCTCGCCATACTATTTCCTGGCGCCGCGCCTGACCGCCTATGCGATCCCGAAGAATTGGGCACGCTCCAACCACTGGCTGATGCGGGTGATCGTCGGCACCACCTTCGAGATCGAAGGCCTGGAGAACCTCCCGGACGGCAGCTACATCCTGGCGCCGAAGCACCAATCCTTCTGGGATACCTATGCGCTGCTGCCCTGGCTAAAGGACCCGGTCTACATCCTGAAGCGCGAGCTGATGTGGATTCCGCTGTTCGGCTGGTATGCGAAGAAGCAGCGGGTGATCCCGGTTGATCGCGGCGCCCGTGGCAAGGTGATGGTGGAGGTGTTGAAGCGCACGAAACAGGAGCTTTCGACCGGCCGCCAGCTGATCATCTATCCTGAGGGCACCCGTCGCCCGCCGGGCGCCGAGCCGGTCTATAAGTATGGCATCGCCCGCATGTACCGTGATCTCGCCATCCCCGTAGTGCCGATCGTCATGCATCCCGGTCTCTTCTGGCCGCGGCGCAGCATTCGTCGTTATCCCGGCCATTTCAAGGTGAGGATCCTGCCGCCGATCATGCCGGGAATGGATCCGGACGCGTTTTTCGCCCATCTGATCGAGGTGTCGGAGCGGGCAAGCGACGCGCTTCTGCTCGAAACTGTCGAGGCAAATCCGCATCTGCCGCTGCCGCCGACGGCGGTCGAAAGGCTGGCCGAGCTGCGCAGGCTCAAGACGGCGACCGCCTGAAGCATGTCGCGCAAACTGCGCAACGGTTTTTGCGATAATAATCGCGACGCGCGTGAGGATCAAGCGGCGCGCAGCCGCTCCACTTCGTCGACGACCTGCTCCAGCCAATGGTCGCGAATGCCCATCTGCTTCAGATGCATCGCGGTGTTGAAGACATAGGCATCATTCGGGCCTGACTGACCCTTGGCCTGGCTCACCACCCTCGCCGCCTCAAATGCGTCGAGCGTACCGGCATATTGCTCATGGTCGCGATCAGCAATGTAGGTAACCGCCTCCACCCTGCAGCCTCCCGCAAGCTGCAGCCGCACTCGGCGCTCCAGGTAGACATTGGTAACCAGTTCGCGGGCGCGGAGATAATCGATCACCTCATCCCATTTTTCCGGGGAAATGCGGAAAGCCATGCCGCGGCAGGCGCCGCCTCTGTCGAGGCCGAGAACCAGGCCCGGACTGTCGCGCGTACCGCGATGGACAAAGGAACGGACGCAGAGCGAACGCCTGTAGCCGTAGATCAGAGCCTCTGCCCGCTCCATGAACTCGAAGCCCGGATTCCACATCAGCGAACCGTAGCCAAATACCCAAATTTCGTCCATATCGCACGCCAGACCGGAATCACATTTGCGATTCACCATTGGAGAACATCATGGCAGCGTCAAGCCAATCCGGTAGCAGCCAATCCAGCAGCAGCAAGAAATTCTGGTTGCTGGGTGGCGGCGTCCTCCTGGTGATCGCGCTTTATACCGGCGGCTGGTTCTATGCGGCATCGACGCTGAAGACCACGGTGCTGAAGGCGATCGCGCCGCGCGACCAGGCAGGCGTCAGCGCCGAATGCTCCGATATCGAATTCCGCGGCTATCCTTTCCGTATCGGCCTGTTCTGCTCCAAGATCGATGTCGACGACCATGTCAACGGCGTCTCGGCCACCTTCGGCGCGTTGCGTTCGGCAGCGCAGGTCTACGCGCCCGGCAATATCGTCTGGGAGCTCGATTCGCCGGCCGCCATCCGCACCAGCAATGGCCTTTCGATCTCGGCCCAATGGGCAAACCTGCAAGCGAGCCTGGCGACGAGGTTGCGGGGCATTAACCGCAGCTCAACGGTCATCGAGGGCCTGAAGGCGACGGCGGTTTCCTCCTACACCGGCCAGACCATCAGCTTCGATGCCGCTCGCACCGAAATTCATCTGCGCCAGAACGGTGCCGATCTCGACGGCGCGATCTCCGTGCAGGATGCCAACACCGCGATCAAGGACTGGCCGCAAATCTTCCCGAAGCTGTCGGCCAGTATCGATCTGACCGTCGCCGGTAAAGCCGGCCTGATCGACGGCAGTGATCCGAGCGGCCTCAACGGTGCCGCCGGTGAGCTGCGCCGCATCGTCGCCGACATCGGCGACGGCAAAGTGATGACGCTGACCGGCCCCTTTTCCTTCGACGAGCAGGGTCTGCTCTCCGGAAAATTCAAGCTGGAAATCGAACAGCTCGGCCCCTGGGGCGACAGCCTGAAACAGGCCTTTCCGGATATCGCCTCGACCGTCAACACGGCGACCAAGCTCTTGAAATCGCTTGCCGGCGGCAAAGACAAAGTCTCCGTCGATCTTGTCGTCGATCACGGCAACGCCACCGTCAGCGGCTTCATCCCGCTCGGCCGGATACCGCCGATCTGACCTATGGCGCCTCTCAGCTTATCCGCTTGACGAAGAAGACCTCCGCCACCGACTGCAACCCAGGCAGCTCGATCGCGCCGGTTTCGGTAAATCCGTTGCGGCGATGCCAGTCCTGAGGTCGGCTTTCGTCGCATTCGCTCGAGGTCATCAGCAGGCGGGCGCCGTCGCCGCGCATCGCCCCTTCCCAGGCAACAAACAGCGCCGTTCCGACGCCTGAACGGCGGTGGCCGGGAAGGACGCGGATCATCTCCATGTAGGGAATTCTGCCCCAGAAGCGGGAGAAGCGCAGGAAACCGACGATCTCGCCGACTTTCCTGGCAACGAGATATTCGCCAAGCGCCACGCATCGCGACACCCAGGCTTCACCAGCGCTGGCATCCTCGCGAACGAGCCAATCGATATCCGCCTGGCTGGCGCGCGCCACCTCAACCATCGCGGATGGCTACTTCTTGTTATCCAGCGCGTGGCGGCCGAAATCAGGCGCGTCGACATCCTGGCCGGCCTGGACGATCGAGCGGCGGATGGCGCGCGTGCGGGTGAAAAGTTCGAAGATCTTGTCGCCCTCGCCCCAGCGGATCGCGCGCTGCAGAGAGGCGAGGTCCTCCGAGAAGCGCGCCAGCATTTCGAGGATCGCATCACGATTGTGCAGGCAGACGTCGCGCCACATCGTCGGGTCGGAAGCCGCAAGTCGGGTGAAATCGCGAAAGCCCGAGGCGGAGTATTTGATGACTTCCGACTCGGTCACCGTCTCCAGATCGTCGGCGGTGCCGACGATGTTGTAGGCGATGATATGCGGCAGGTGCGAGACGATCGCCAGCACCTTGTCGTGATGCTCCGCATCCATTTCGTCGACCTTCGAACCAAGCGTTTCCCAGAAGCTGCGCAGACGCTTCAGCGCCGTCTCGTCGGTACCGGCGACCGGCGTGAAGATGCACCAACGGCCTTCGAAGAGGCCCGGGAAGCCGGCATCGGGGCCGGATTTTTCGGTGCCGGCCAGTGGATGGCCGGGGATGAAATGCACATTATCAGGCATATGCGGCAGCATCTGCGCGATGACCGAGGCCTTGGTGGAGCCGACATCGGTGACAACAGCCCCGGACTTCAGGCTAGCCGCTATCTCCTTCGCCACGCTTTCCGAAGCGCCGACCGGCACCGAGACGATTACCAGATCGGCATCCCTGACGGCATCGGCCGAAGACGTCGTGTAGCGGTCGCCGAGACCGAGCTCCTCGGCACGCTTCAGCGTATCGGCGCTACGCGTCGCGACGACGATCTCCCGTGCAAGACCAAGCCGCCTGATGTCGTAGGCGAGTGAAGAGCCGATCAGGCCGATACCGATCAGCGCGATACGATCGAACTGGACGTTCATGCCTTGCGTCCCATGAATTCGGTGAGCGCGGCGATGACGCCACGGTTGGCCTCTTCGGGGCCGATGCTCATCCGGAGCGCATTGGCAAAGCCATAGCTGCGCACGGCGCGCAGGATGTAGCCGCGGCTCGTCAGGAGATCGTCGGCATCGGCGGCGCGCTTGCCGTCGATCTCGGGGAAATGAATGAGGACGAAATTGGCGACGGACGGCGTCACCTTCAGGCCGATCGCTTCGAGCGCCTGGGTCAGCGTCTCCACCCACATCTGGTTGAAGGAGACGGCCTGCTGGATGAAGGCCTGGTCGCGGATCGCCGCGGCACCGGCGGCGATTGCCGGCGCGTTCAAATTGAAAGGCCCGCGCACGCGGTTCACAGCGTCGACGATCTCGGCCGGCGCATACATCCAGCCGACCCGCAGCGCCGCCAGTCCGTAGGCCTTCGAGAAGGTGCGGGTCATCACCACGTTGGCATTGGAAGACACGACCTCGATGCCGGCTTCATAATCGTTGCGGCGCACATATTCGGCATAGGCGGCATCGAGCACCAGCACGACATGCTTCGGTAGCCCGGCCTGCAGGCGGCGGATCTCGCTGACTGGGACATAAGTGCCGGTTGGATTGCCGGGATTGGCGATGAAAACGATCTTGGTCTTTTCCGTCACCGCGGCAAGGATCGCATCGACATCGACGGTGTGATCTTTTTCCCTGACGACGACAGGCGTGGCGCCGGCGCCCTGGATCTGGATCTTGTAGACCAGGAAGCCGTGCTCGGTGATGATGCCCTCGTCGCCGGCGCCGAGATAGACATGGCAGAGCAGGCCGAGCAGTTCGTCGGAACCGTTGCCGCAGAGAATGTTTGCCGGGTTGAGGCCGTGCACGGCAGCGATCGCCTCGCGCAATTCAACCGCCTGCCCGTCGGGGTAACGCTCCAGATTGTCGGCAACCGCCTTGAACGCATCGATCGCCTTCGGACTGGCGCCGAGTGGCGTTTCGTTGGACGAAAGCTTGTAGACGCGGGCAACACCCGGTGCATGTTCCTTGCCCGGCACATAGGATGCGATATCGAGAATACCGGGACGCGGAACAGGCTTGCTCATCTCAACGCTCATGGATCGACCTTGGAACTGCCGGAAATTACCAGTCGCATTAAAGCGGAATGCGGTTCTTGTCGAGAGCCGGGCGGCGTCACCGGCTGCGTGTGGTCGGCACGCCATGGGGTGCCAGAACCGGCACGAAGACGCGGCGGGAGGCTCGCGCCGCAACCGGCAGCCCCTGATAGAGCCGCTTCTGCGCCTCGACGATGATGACGCCTGAGAAAGCCGGCCACAACGTCCGCCCGATCCGCTCGAAGGCGCGGCGAAGGCGCAGGATGGTCCTGAGCTTCGAGGGCGGGAAGAACAGCGCTTCGGCCGTCGCGCCCGGGGTGAAATTCGTTTCGCGCAGCAGATGCGTCAGCTGACCGCGGGAATAGGGCCGGCCCGAGCCGAACGGCGTGTGTTCCATCCGCGCCCAGACGCCGCGTCGGTTCGGCACGACGATGACAAGCCGTCCGCCTGGCGCCAGCACCCGCCAGAGTTCCTTCAGCGTCTCGCGCGGGCTTTCGGCGAATTCCAGCGAATGCACCATCAGCACCCGGTCGATCGAGGAATCCGGCAGCGGCAGTTCCTCGTCGAAAATCAGCGCCGTCGACGAGAGCGATCCCATCGGCCAGTTCACCGCGCCCTGCCCGGCCGGCATGAAGGCGAAGGTGCGCTCGGTATCGGCCTGGAAGCGGTCGAGGAAGGGCACGGCATAGCCGAGACCGACCAGACGCTCCTGCGGCAGCCGCACCCAGAGCGAAGACAGCGCCATGGCGATCGACTGCTCGGCAAGGCGCCCAAGCTCGGAGTGGTAGAACTGGCGTAGGTCGACGATATCGGCGTGCATTGCGATAAATGTTATCAGCGGGCGGTTGGACTTCAAGGCCGGAACCTCTACATTTCCGCGAGACTCGCATGACAAGGGATTATTGAACGATGAAACCTTTGGAATTAGACGTTTTTCTCTGCCGTACCGACAATTTCGGCGTTCTCGTCCACGATCCGGAGACAGGCTTTACCGCGGCGATCGACGCGCCGGAAGAGGCGCCGATCCTGCAGGCGGCGACGCGCCGCGGCTGGAAAATCACCCATATCTTCACCACCCATCATCACACCGACCATGTCACCGGCAACCTGGCGCTGAAGGAGCAGTTCGGCTGCGAGATCATCGGCCCGATCAACGAGGCGATCGCCATTCCCGGCCTCGATCGGACGATGGCCGATGGCGACAGCTTCCTTTTCGGCGATCACACGGTCAACGTCATCGAGACGCCCGGCCACACCGCCGGCCATATCTGCTATCACTTCGTCGACGACAAGCTGCTCTTTGCCGCCGATACGCTGTTTGCGCTCGGCTGCGGCCGGCTGTTCGAACGCCCGGCCGCCGACATGTGGCATTCGCTGCAAAAACTGGCCGTGCTGCCCGATGAGACCGCCGTCTATTTCGGCCACGAATACACCCTGTCCAATGCCCGCTTCGCACTGACGGTCGATCCCGACAACGAACGCCTGAAGAGCCGCGCCGCCGAGATCGAGGCCTTGCGCGCCGACGGCAAATTCACCATCCCGACGACGCTGGGGCTGGAAAAGGAGACCAACCCGTTCCTGCGCGCCGCCGATCCGGCGATCCGCCGCAATCTGCTGATGGAAGGCAAGACCAACGAGGAAGTCTTTGCCGAGATCCGCAAGCGCAAGGACAATTTCTGATGTCTCCCGAAGACATCATCCGCGAACTCGCCATGCAGCCGCATCCGGAAGGCGGCTGGTACGCTGAGACGTTCCGCGATACGGCGGGCGGAGAACGCGGCCACTCGACGGCGATCTATTATCTCCTGATCAGAGGACAGCGCTCGCACTGGCATCGCGTCCATGATGCGGTGGAGGTCTGGCATTATTACGCCGGCGCGCCGCTCTCGCTGCATCGCTCTGAAGATGGAACGGCAAGCGAGGCCCTGACGCTTGGAACCGACCTGGCGGCCGGCGAGCGGCCGCAGGTGATCATTCCGGCCAATTGGTGGCAGTCGGCCGAAAGCCTCGGCGATTTCACCCTGGTCGGCTGCACTGTCTCACCGGGCTTTACGTTTTCGAGCTTCGAGATGGCGCCATCAGGCTGGACGCCCGGCGGCTGAACTCATTCCGCCGCAGCCGGCGGCTGGATCTTGCGGCGGAACATGTCCTGGGCGGCGAGCACCGCCCCGCCGGTGACGAGCAGGCAGGCAAGCGCGATGCGCCAGCTCGGCTCGGCAAATCCGAACAGCGTCAGGATCAGCGTCGAAAGCAGCGGTGCGGCATAACTCGCCGCGCCGAGGATCTGGATATCGCCGTTCTTGACGCCGTAATCCCAGGCGTAAAAGGCAGCCCCCACCGGCAGGAGCCCGAGCCCGGCGACGGCGAGCCATTCGAAACCCGTTGCCGGCCAGATCGTCGTCTCCAGGCCGAGATGGCAGAACAGCGACAGGATCGAGGTCGCAAGGCAGAAGCCGGTGACGACATCGGTGGAGACGGCGTCGAAACGCCGGGTCAGTAGCGAGTAACCGGACCAGGTGAAGGCGCAGAGAAAAGCGGCCGTGTAACCGACGGCATAGGCGCCGTTAAAATCGATGCCGTTGCGGCCGACGATCAGGAAGGTGCCGCACAGCCCGGCAAGCGCACCGGCCACATGATACCAGCGCAGCCGTTCGCCCGGCAGCAGCGCCGAGCCGACGACGATCAGCAGCGGCCAGAGATAGGCGATCAGCCCCGCCTCCACCGCCGGCGCGTTTCTGAGCGCGGTGAAATAAAGGAAATGATAGCCGAACAGCCCCGAAATACCGGTCACCCAGACCTTGGCCGGCTGCTTCAGCAGCGCCAGCCGTGACGGGTTGAGGGCAAGCACGGCGAGGCCGGGAATGCTGCCGATCGCAAAGCAGACGGCCGAAAGCTGGAACGGCGGCATCTTCCCGGAGGCGGCCGTCAACAGCGCCAGGAACGACCACATCAAAATGGCGGTAAAACCGATCAACGTCGCGCGAAGCTTCACCCATCCCCCTTTGACAGAGAATGATCTCCGTCAGCTGCTGCCGTATTTGACGGCAGTGATCGTCACCATTCCATATTCGGTCGGAATGCGCACGTAGACGGGAGCGTATACATTTGCCGCGTCCGACTTGGCAAACCAGATTTCCATCCGGTCGCTCTTGCTGAGATAGACGATGTCCTTGCGGCCCTTCTTGTAGCCCGAGCGTGGCACGAAGCGCACGCTGCAGACGGTCGCCTTGCCCTTGAAGCCGTTGGTCGAGAAATCCTCGTCGCCCTTCGGCGACAGCACCAGATCCATGCGCGTCTCGCCGTCGAAGATCGGCAGCGTCTGCGAGCAGACCTTGGTGTCGCCGGTGAAGATCAGGCCGGAGATCGGATCGAGCACCGAGCGCATGTCGCGCGGCGTCACGTCGATCCAGTTCTTCGGACGCTTCGGCGGCGGTGTCGTCGTCGCCGAGACGATGTTGCCGTCGCGGTAGCTGACCTCGTAGACCCGGGCCTTCTTGCCGCTCTTGTAGTAGAGCGAATATTTCGACGCCTGCAACTTGTCGTCGCGCACGACGCCGGTGACACTTGTTTTGGCCGAAATCGTCGTGACCAGATCGGCAAGCCCGGCGGAGTTGATGCTGCCGGCGATCTTGTAGCTATGATCGTCCTCGATCTGCGTCAGGAACGCGGCGCGGGCGATCGGCAGGCCGGCAAGCGTCACCCGGTATTCCGTCCGATGCTGGATTTCGGCCGCCGCTGCCGGTATGGCAAGCAGCGCGGCGATCGCCGAAATGAAAATCCGTCTGCTCGAATGAGCCATGAATCAAGCCTTGTCTTGCCGCGCGCTGGCAGCCTTCGCTCAGCGCTCTATACTCCTGCCGCGAAGGGAAGAAAACAGCAGCTTTTTGACAGAATTGCGGGAAAGGCCAAGGTTTGGCTTGACGCGCGCAGCCTGCCTGACTATAGAACCGCAACTTTCCAATCATGCCCGTTGGATTGCGCGCCTGGTTTTGACCGGGATGGCAATTCGATGGCCCGACAAAAACAAGAATAGGTGTTCCATGTCCCGCGTGTGCGAATTGACCGGCAAGGCCGTCCTGACTGGTAACAATGTCAGCCATGCCAACAACAAGACCAAGCGCCGGTTCCTGCCGAACCTGTGCCAGGTCACGCTGATTTCCGACGCCCTCAACCAGCGTTATCGTCTTCGTGTTTCGGCTGCTGCTCTTCGCTCCGTCGAGCATCGTGGCGGCCTCGATGCCTTCCTGCTGAAGGCCAACGAAACCGAACTGTCGATGCGCGCGCGCCTGCTGCGTCGTCAGATCGTCAAGAAGACCGCCGAAGCAGCTGTTGCTGTTGCTGCGTAAGCTTCTGCCCTTCTTTCATACGGCTTTAAAGGCTTGAACGGATAATACCGGACAAGCCTTTTGCTTTGCCGGATCGTCGCTCCAACTGGTGGCATCACCCAGGATAAAAAAATGCCGAAGACCCGCTATACCATCGCCTATGTCGCGCTGATGACACTCGTCGTCGTCGCTTCCAACTTCCTCGTCCAGTTTCCGCTGAACGCCGAAGTCGCCGGCGTCAACCTTGCCGACATCCTGACCTGGGGCGCCTTCTCCTATCCGATCGCCTTCCTGATCACCGATCTGACCAACCGCCAGTTCGGCCCGCAGGCAGCCCGCAAGGTCGTCCTTGCCGGATTCGTCGTCGGCGTGACGCTCTCCTTCTTCACGTCAGTGCCGCGCATCGCCATCGCCTCCGGCTCTGCCTATCTCGCCGGCCAGCTGCTCGATATCGCCGTCTTCAACCGCCTTCGCCGCCAGGCCTGGTGGCGCGCGCCGCTCGTCGGCTCGCTGATCGGCTCGGCGCTGGATACGGTGATGTTCTTCTCGCTGTCCTTCGCCGCGTTTTTCGTCTTCCTTGGCCCGAACGAACCCTTCGCGCTGGAAGCAGCCCCCGTCCTCGGCGTCTTCGCCACGGAAGCGCCGCGCTGGATCTCCTGGGCGATCGGCGATTTCGCCGTCAAGATGATCGTCGGCCTCGTCATGCTCTTGCCCTACGGCGCGCTGATGAACGTGCTGCGGCCGATGCAGGCAGCCCGCGCCAGATAAAGCGCGTCGCGATCCTTCAAATTCGCTCTTGGCGCTTTAGCCCATTGTTTTTACGCATGTCGTTGCGGCAAAAGCGCTTCGCGCTTTGCCTGGGAAAACCGCTGCACACTTTTGCGCGACATGCTTTAATTCAACTCACCGACGCCGCCGGACCGCACCGGCAGCGATGGCCGGATGCAGAAGGACCGCTGCAGCCAGCTCGTCGATACCAAGCGACGAATCGAGCCGCAACACCGGCGCCGTCTGCGTTTCCAGCCATTGCTCATGCGCCGCAAGGCTGCGGCGTTCGGGACCGGCTGTGTCGTAACTTGCCGCCCATTCCAGGAATTGCCCGCATTTTACTTCCATGTCGCCGCCGGGCCCAATCCTGTTTCCATATCGGGCCACCTCCCGCGCGCGGATGCGCGCCATACGAAGCTCCGGCTCGATCCTGAGGAACACGATCAGATCGTAGAGCAGCTCCAGCGGGGTGCCCCACTTCAGCGCCGATCCGGAAAGAACCCAGCCACCAGGCCGTCGCGTCTCCTCAAGCAGCAGCCGAATGCGCTCACCGGCATCCCTCGGCGTCGTGAACGGCGGATCGGTTGGCAGCCAAAAGAAATCGTCTGTATCGAGATGGGCGATATCGAGCCTTACGGCCAATGCACCGCCGAGCGATGTCGTGCCGGAACCGGACGCACCCATGACGTAGATATGCACCATGATGTCCTCCGAAGGCTGCCGACCGATGCTGCGGCATGACAGCCGACGCGTATGACGTCAGTCTGACGCTTTGTGTGCGGTCTGTTCGGTCAGCCGGAATTCCAGCATTAGATTGCGCTGTAGGATCGAATGATTGTCGTCCGACACCAGGATGATATGGGTGGTGCCGTCGGCGGCCTGGAACGTGTCCAGCCCTTCCATATTGTCGATCTGAGAATTGAAATTGCCCTCGAGCAGCAATTCGCCGTCGACGACGGCGCCGGGCCTGATATCGCCGCCCTTGATGCGCCGAATCCGCATGCCGATGCCTTCGGCCATATTGAAGCGACGTTCCAGCAGCAGCAGGTCGCCGTTCGGCAGGAAGGCGCCGTCGGTGATGTCGAAGCTGCCGTCCCGCGCCACCGAGAAACGCCCTTTCAGCGGGCCGTTCAGAATAGCCGCGACCCGGTTGCCGTCGCTGTCGAGACCACGTTCGGAGACGATCACCACGCCGCCCTTGAGCGGGCTCGATGCCGGCGCCACGGTGATGGTCTCGATGCCGCGGTTGTCGCTCAGCATCTTCCGCGGGATGAGGATGGGCAGAGTGGCGATCGCGCCGGAATCGGCAAAACCCGGATCGGGATAGACATCGACGCGGTGATCCTGCTCGAAGGAGACCAGGATTCTGTCGCCGTCGAGCTCCAGGCCCTCGGCATCCATATGTCCCTTGCCCTCGAAGCTGCGCCCGGCGATGTTCTTCATCGGGGTGATCTCGACATTGGAAAGACCGGAAAGCCTGCCCTTGGCGTCGCGCTCGATGCTGCCGGTCAGCCATTGGCCAGTATCGAGCACCACGACGAAATGTTTTTGATCCGGCCGGAAGCGGATGGCGGAGAGCGAGCCGAACAGGGCTCGGCTGGAAACCATCTCCAGTCCGCCGAGAAATTCCAGCGACCCGAAGTTCGTCTGCGAAGAGCCGATCCTGAAATCAGAGATTTGCCGGCTAATGACCGGCACGTCGCGCGCCGATGCGGGGCACGCGCCAGCGGCGATGCAGAGGGCAATCGACACTGCGCGGCAAAGGCGCTTACCAGCCATGTTTCCTTCCAGCCGGTCAACCGGCACGGCGTATCCGGCTGCCACGCGACGGTGCGGATTGATCTTCGAACAGCGAGGCGAGCTGCTCGGTCATCGCGCCGGCAAGCTCGTCGGCATCGACGATCGTCACGGCGCGGCGATAATAACGCGTCACGTCGTGACCGATGCCGATCGCCAGCAATTCCACAGGCGAGCGCGTCTCGATCTGCTCGATGACGGCGCGCAGGTGCCGCTCGAGATAATTGCCCGGATTGACCGACAGCGTCGAATCGTCGACCGGCGCCCCGTCCGAAATCATCATCAGGATGCGGCGCTGCTCGCGGCGTGCGAGCAGACGATTATGCGCCCAGATCAGCGCCTCACCGTCGATATTTTCCTTGAGCAGGCCCTCGCGCATCATCAGCCCGAGATTGGCCCGTGCCCGCCGCCACGGCGCGTCGGCCGATTTGTAGATGATATGGCGCAGGTCGTTGAGGCGACCCGGCGTCTGCGGCTTGCCGCCGGCAAGCCAGCTCTCACGTGCCTGCCCGCCTTTCCAGGCCTTGGTGGTGAAGCCGAGGATCTCGACCTTGACGCCGCAGCGCTCCAGCGTGCGGGCGAGAATATCGGCGCAGGTGGCGGCAACCGTGATCGGCCGGCCGCGCATCGAGCCGGAATTGTCGATGAGCAGGGTGACGACGGTGTCGCGGAACTGCGTGTCGCGCTCCATCTTGAACGACAGCGCCTGCATCGGATCGATGATGATACGCTGCAGCCGGGCCGGATCGAGATAACCCTCTTCCAGATCGAAATCCCAGGAGCGGTTCTGCTGCGCCATCAGCCGGCGCTGCAGCCGGTTGGCGAGGCGGCCGACTGCGCCCTGCAGATGCGCCAGCTGCTTGTCGAGGAAGGCGCGCAGGCGCTCCAGCTCGGCGGCATCGCAGAGTTCCTCGGCGGTGATGATCTCGTCGAACGCTTCGGTAAAGACGTGATAATCGACCTTCTCGTTGAAATCGGCAAAAGGCGTGTTCGGACGGCGGGTCTCGCCCGGCGTTTCCGAATCGTCCTCGCCCTCTTCCATCATGTCGTCGTCGGAAATTTCGGCGCCTTCGGTCTCGCCGTCCTCCATCTGCTCGTCGGCGACTTCACTGTCTTCGACGGGGGCGGCGTCGGTGCCGGCATCCTCATCGACCTCGTCCTGATCCTGCTCATCGCCGCTCGGCTGATCTTCCTGATCCGACTGGTCGTCATTGTCGGCGTCGCTGTCGTCGTCGCCGTATTCCTCGGCCATTTCCATGGCCGACAGCATGTTGCGGATGACCTTGGCGAAGGCCTGTTGGTCGTTGATCGCGTTCGACAGATTGTCAAGTTCGGACCCTGCCTTGTCCTCGATGAAGCCGCGCCAGAGGTCGAGCACCGTGCCGGCGGAGGCGGGCGGGCGCTGGCCGGTCAGCTTCTCGCGCACCATCATCGCAACGGCTTCGCCAACCGGTGCGTCTTCCTGGCGTTCGATGCCGGTGAAATTCGCCTTGGAATATTTCTCTTCGGTCATGGAGCGCAAGTTCGACGCCATGCCCTCCATGCGCAGCGCGCCGATCGATTCGACACGCGCCTGCTCGACGACATCGAAGATCGCCCGGGCGTCCGAGCCCTGCGGCGCCATCGTCGAATGCACCTTCTCGTCATGGCAGGCGAGGCGCAGCGCCATGGAATCGCCGAGCCCGCGGGTGACCGCCAGCTCATGCGCCGTCGGCCGCTTGGAAAGCTCCGGCAGCCGGATGCGCTCGCCGGTCATCCCCGGTCGTTCATTGGCGAAGGTCACCTCGACATCGCCGTCGCCGGCGATCGAGCGCACGCAGCCGGTTATCGCCCGGCGTAATGGCTCGACGTCGACAGGGGCGCCGGGCTTTGCTTTCGAATTGTCACCGCGAGCTGCCATGATCGGTCGGCCTCAGGCTCCGAGAACGATATTGGCGGCGCTTTCCTTCAGCTCGACGCCGAAGGCCCGCTGATAATGCTCGGCAACCAGAGGGCGCTCCAGCTCGTCGCACTTGTTGAGGAAGGTGACGCGGAAGGCAAAGGCGAGATCGCCGAAGATCTCGGCGTTTTCAGCCCAGGTGATGACGGTACGCGGGCTCATGACCGTGGAGAGATCGCCATTCATGAAGGCGGCGCGCGTCAGGTCGGCGACCCGCACCATCTTCGAAACGGTGTCGCGGCCTTCCCTGTCCTTGCCGAAGCTCTTCACCTTGGCGGCGACGATATTCACTTCGTGATCATGCGGCAGATAGTTCAGCGTCGTCACGATCGACCAGCGGTCCATCTGCGCCTGGTTGATCTGCTGCGTGCCGTGATAGAGGCCGGTGGTATCACCGAGGCCGATCGTATTGGCGGTCGCAAACAGCCGGAAGGCCGGGTGCGGCCGGATGACGCGGCTCTGGTCGAGCAGCGTCAGGCGGCCGGAGGATTCGAGCACGCGCTGGATGACGAACATCACATCGGGACGGCCGGCATCATATTCGTCGAAGACCAGCGCAACATTGTGCTGATAGGCCCAGGGCAGGATGCCGTCCTTGAATTCAGTGACCTGCAGCCCGTCCTTGACAACGATCGCATCCTTGCCGACGAGATCGATACGGCTGACATGGCTGTCGAGGTTGATACGCACGCATGGCCAGTTGAGCCGTGCGGCCACCTGCTCGATATGCGAGGACTTGCCCGTGCCGTGGTAGCCGGAGATCATCACGCGGCGGTTATGAGCGAAGCTTGCGAGAATGGCGAGCGTCGTGTCGCGGTCGAACAGGTAGTCGGTGTCAAGGTCCGGCACATAGGCGTCGCCCTTGCTATAGGCGGGAACGCGGATGTCGGAATCGATGCCGAAGGCCTCGCGGACCGAAACGGTGGTATCGGGCAGTTCTGAAATATCAAGTTCGATCTTGCTCATCATGTCTCCAAGGCGGGTGAAGCCACCCGGCCATACTGTCTCAGGCCATGTCGCAACCGTGACGCCGCGGTTTTATTCCGCGCCCGTCCAGGTCGGAACGTCGGCGATGCTTCTCCGGGACTGAAACGAAACCTCGGCGGGATAATGACCGCGTGCGAGCATTCTTGAAAGAGTCCCGGACAAGAAACGCCGCGTCCGGAAGGTCGGCGGAGGCGATGTCGGGAAAACGCACAAATATGAGCCGCGTTTGCCTGCGGCCTCAGCCGAGTTGGACCATACCCGATTGAAGCCCAAGAGCAAGGACGAGAACTAACAAAAACCGTTCTGCTTCAACAATTGATAGGCCTGGATAACAGCGCGGAAACGCTCTTCCGACCCGCGGTCGCCGCCATTGGCATCCGGATGATGTTTCTTGACCAGTTCCTTGTAGCGGCTCTTGATCTCCGCCGACGTCGCATTGGCGACGAGACCCATCGTATCGAAGGCCTTGCTTTCCAGCGATTTCAGCTTGCGCGCCTGAGGAAAACGCGGGCCGCTGCCCTTGCCGCTTTCCTTGACGAAACCGAAGGGATCACGAACGCGCGTATAGGCGCCGGAGCGCACCTCCGAATGCAGCGGGCTGTCCTTCGCCGCCTTGTTGACGCCGACGGTCCATGTCGGCCGGTGGCCGGTGATCGCCTCTTTCTGGTAACGCGCGATCTCGCTGTCCGAAAGACCGGAGAAATAATTATAGCCCTTGTTGTAGTCCTTGACGTGCTCGAAGCAGAACAAAAAGAACTGGCCTTCCGCATTGCGTCCGACAGGAGCGCGATGCGAGCCTTTTTTGTCGCAGCCGTCCCACTGGCAGGTAGGCGGGGCCTCCTCTGCCTCCGGCTCGCGTTTGCGGCTTGTTCGGATGCTGTCGAAATATTTGGAATCAAGTGTCATGACGGCGCTAATTATGGGGCTGTCGCGACACGACAACAAGAATTGACAAATGGGTTTGTTGCTGGCTTGGTGGAAACCTTTTTCCCGAAGCAGCAAGACCGGATGATGACCCTGCGAACCCGTATCGAAGAAAAGCTTGTCGAAGCCTTCGCCCCCGAACGCCTGAGCGTCGTCGACGAAAGCCATCTGCATGCCGGCCATCAGCCCGATATCACAGGCACCGGCGAAACCCATATGCGGGTGAGGATCGTCTCAGTCAAGTTCGCCGGCATGTCGCGGCTGGCGCGCCACCGGGCGATCACCGACCTGTTGAAACCGGAACTCGATGCCGGCCTGCACGCGCTGGCCGTCGAACCGGCGGCACCTGACGAGCCGACCCGCTGGTAGCGGCACAGCAGCTTATATGGTTACCTGTAACCGCTAAAGCGCGCCGCGATCTTTCAGATCCGCTTCTCGCGCTTTAGGTCTTTGTTTTTACGCATGTCGTTATCGCAAGACCGCGGCACACTTTTGCGCGACATGCTCTAATCCAAGCCGGATCAGGCCGGTTTCGCGCCGTCTTCCCCGGCCGGGCGAATGCGCAGCTTGGTGATGCGGTTCTTCTCCCGCTTCATGACGACGAAACGCTTGCCATAAAAGGTGAAGGCCTGGCGCTCTTCCGGGATGGTCATCGATTCATGGATGACGAGGCCTGCAATCGTCGTCGCCTCCTCGTCGGGCAGGTTCCAGTCGAGCGCGCGGTTGAGGTCGCGGATCGGTACGCCGCCGTCGACGACGACGGAACCGTCGGCCTCCTGGCGCACGCCCTGGATCTCGATATCGTGCTCGTCGGAAATATCGCCGACGATTTCCTCAAGGATATCTTCCAGCGTGACGATGCCCTGCACCTCGCCATATTCGTCGACGACGACGGCGAAATGCTGCTTGCGCCGCAGGAAGGCGTTGAGCTGATCTTCAAGATTGGTGCTGTCGGGCACGAACCACGGCTTCTGCGCGATCTTGACGATATCGAGGTTCTGCGGCTCCATGTTCGGCTCGGCAAGCGCCCGCAACAGGTCCTTGGCGTGCACGACGCCGATGATGTTGTCAATCGTGCCGCGCCACAGAGGCATGCGCGTATAGGGACTTTCGAGAATGGCGCGCACCACCGCTTCCGGCGGATCGTCGGCGTTGATCGCCCGCATCGCCGTGCGGTGGACCATGATATCGGAGAGTTCCAGCTCGCTGAGATCGAGCACGCCGCCGAGACGGTCGCGATCGGCCTTCACCACCGATCCCTCGCGGTGCAAGAGGTCGACGGCGCCGCGCAGTTCCTCATGCGCCGTCAGCATCGACGTCTCCCGCGACAGGTTGATGCCGAACAGCGCAAGGATCCGGCGGACGATCGCGTTGACGAAGGAGGAAAGCGGGCCGACGACGAGGACGAAGAGCCTGGCCGGAGCCGCAATGGCGAGTGCGAAACGGTCGGGTGTCGAAATCGCCCAGCTCTTCGGCAGCACTTCAGCGAAGATGACCAGGATGACGGTCATCGCAAGCGTCGCCAGCGCCACGCCGGAATTGCCGAACAGACCGAGGAACAGGCTGGTGGCGATCGAGGAGGATAGGATGTTGGCGAGATTGTTGCCGATCAGCAGCGCGCCGATCAGCCGGTCGCGCCGCTCGATCAACTGCCGGACGAGGCCGGCGCGTTCGTCGCCGTTGGCTTCAAGCGTATGGATGCGGCTGCGCGAAACCGCGGTCAGCGCCGTCTCGGAGCCGGAAAAGAAGGCGGACATCAGCACGAGCGCCGTGATCGAAAGGATCTCCGGCCAATATGTTGCAAGAAATGCCAGAGCGCCTTCGACAGTTGTCACGGATGTTTTTCCCGGAGAAAGCTGATCACCTCGGAGGCCGGAACGTCGTCGGCGACGAAAGACTGGCCAATGCCGCGCGTCAAGATGAAGGTGAGCTTGCCGCTCTTGACCTTCTTGTCCTGGGCGATCGCATCCATCAGCGTTTCGGCCGGCGGTAGCTCGCCCGGAATGTCGGACATGCGGGTCGGCAGGCCGACCTCCTTGAGGTGCCGCTCGACGCGCCGCGCATCGTCGGGGCTTGCAAGGTTCATCCGTGCGGAGAATTCGTGTGCCAGCACCATGCCGATCGCAACGCCCTCGCCATGCACGAGGCGGGAGCTGTCATAGGCGGTCGCCGCCTCAAGCGCATGGCCGAAAGTGTGGCCGAGATTGAGCAGCGCCCGCGGGCCGTTCTCGCGCTCGTCGGCAACGACGACATCGGCCTTCGCCTGACAGCTGGCGGCAATCGCCTCGATGCGGGCGGAACCGCCTGTAAAAACCGACGTCCAGTTGGCTTCCAGCCAGGCGAAGAAATCCGGCTTGTCGATCAGCCCGTATTTGGCGACCTCGGCGTAACCGGCGCGGAATTCGCGCTCGCTAAGCGAATTCAGCACATCGGTATCGGCCAGAACCAGATCCGGCTGATGGAAGACGCCGATCAGATTTTTGCCGTGGCGGGAATTGATGCCGGTCTTGCCACCGACGGAGGAATCGACCTGCGACAGCAGCGAGGTCGGCACCTGCACGAAGCGCACGCCGCGGCGGACGATGCCGGCGGCAAATCCCGAAAGGTCGCCGATGACGCCGCCGCCGAGCGCGATGACGCAATCATTGCGCTCGACACGGGCTTCGAGCACCTTGTCGCAGACAGTTATCAGATGTTCGAAGCTTTTGGTCTTCTCGCCGGCCGGCAGGACGACCTCAGCCGAGGCAATGCCCGCTTCATCAAGACTTGCGACGAGCGCCTTCAAATAGAGCGGAGCGACATTTTCATCAGTGATGATCGCCGCCTTGCGGCCCTTGAGCCGGGAGGCGATCTCGGCGCCGGCCCGTGCGATCAGCCCCGGACCGATCAGGATGTCATAGGCCCGCTCGCCGAGCGGCACATGCACCGTCTGGACGGCGGAGGCGGAGGGTATCGCATTCATGACGCTGCACTTTCATTCTGAGCTTCGATCACGGCCGTCAGCACCTCGTCGGCCATGATTTCCTTGCGCACGTCGCGCGAGAGCACGGTGAGGTCGGCCTGCGCGTAGATCGGGTAGCGCGCATTCATCAGGCCTTCGAGCGTCTGCTTCGGATTTTCGGTCTTGAGCAGCGGCCGCGTATCACGCTTGGCGACCCTGTCCCAGAGCACGTCGAGATCGGCCTTCAGCCAGACGGACAGGCCGCCCTTCTTGATATGCCTGCGCGTCCGGTCGTTGATGAAGGCGCCGCCGCCGGTGGAGACGACCCGTGGCCCGCTCTTCAGCAGCCGTTTCATCACCCGCGTTTCCAGCGCCCGGAACTCCACTTCGCCATAGGCCGCGAATAATTCGGCGATCGTCATGCGTGACACCCGCTCGATTTCGTGATCGCTGTCGATGAAGGGAATCCCGAGCTGGGTGGCGACGATCCGGCCGACCGAGGATTTTCCAGCGCCCATCAGGCCGACAAGGATGAGATTACGTGAACCGAGCGCGGCGCGAGCTCTGTCTTTCAAGCTGTCAGCAACGGTCAGCAGTGGTTCACTCATCGGTCCATTCACACTTTGTTTGCAAACCGTATCGACAAATGCAGCTGGAGCGTCAAGTCGCGGACAAGGGAATCATGGCTTGAATACCGCTTCTTGCACTTGCAGATACGCTTCTTATAACAGAAGCAGAGCATGAAGGAGTTGCCGGATGCCGACCCTGTTCCGTTTTCTGTTCGTCTGCGCGATCCTCGCCGGGACGGTCTACGGAGCGATGTGGGCGCTTGTGACCTTCGTCGAGCCCGAGCCGCGCGACGTGACGATCCGCATTCCGTCCGAGCGGGTCAATCCGCCCGCGACGGGGGCGATCGCTCCGACCAGGAAGTGACCGAAATGGTGGATCTCGGCCGCGTCCATGTGGAATCCTTCCTGGAGATGATGAGCGCCGAGCGCGGCGCGGCCGCCAACACGCTGCAATCCTATGAGCGTGACCTCGAAGATGTCAGTTCCTTCCTGCACGAGCGTCGCATACGGCTCACCGAGGCTGCCTCCGCCGATCTCTCCGCCTATCTTTCCTCGCTTGCCCGAAAGGGTTTCAAACCCTCGTCCCAGGCGCGCCGGCTTGCCGCCATGCGGCAATTCTACAAATTCCTCTACGCCGAGGGCCTGAGAACCGACGACCCCACCGGCATTCTCGACGCGCCGAAGAAAGGCCGTCCGCTGCCGAAGACGATGGGCGTCGACGAGGTCGGCAAGCTGCTTTCACAGGCTGAGGCCGAAGCGGGGGATACGGCGCCGGGCCAGCTGCAGCGCCTGCGCATGCTGGCGCTTCTGGAGCTGCTCTATGCCACTGGCATGCGTGTCAGCGAACTGGTTACGCTTCCCGCCCGTGTGCTCGACCAGGAAGGCCGTTTCCTGATGATCCGCGGCAAGGGCAACAAGGAGCGGCTGGTGCCGCTGTCGCATTCGGCGATATCAGCGCTGAAATCCTACGGGCGCCTGCTGGCGGCGGAAAATGCCGTGGCGAAGCAGCCGCAGGAAAGCCCGTGGCTGTTTCCCGCCGCCTCGAAGGAGGGCTACCTGCCACGCCAGGTTTTCGCCCGCGACCTGAAGAACTTGGCAATCCGCGCCGGGCTGACGCCGTCGCTGATCTCGCCGCATGTCATGCGCCACGCCTTTGCCAGCCACCTGCTAGCCAATGGCGCCGATCTGCGCGTCGTGCAGGAACTCCTCGGCCATTCGGACATTTCGACCACACAGATCTACACGCATGTCCTGGAAGAGAGGCTGCAGCAGCTTGTCCAGACGCATCACCCCCTTGCCAAACAGGCGAAAAAGCACGAATAGGACCGGCGACAAGGGGCGGAGCCAGGAAAACGCCCCGGGCACAAGGAACGGAAACGCACCTCATGCACAATTATCTCGACTTCGAAAAGCCGATCTCCGACCTCGAAGGCAAGATTATCGAGCTGAAGAAGCTCGCCACGGAAGACGAGAGCATCGACACCACCGATGAAATCGGCAGGCTGGAGGTTCGCGTCCGCGAGGCGATCGTCGAAATCTATTCCAAGCTCAATCCCTGGCAGAAGACCCAGGTCGCCCGCCATCCGCAGCGGCCGCATTTCGTCGATTACGCCAAGACGCTGTTCCAGGAATTCACGCCGCTCGCCGGCGACCGCAAATTTTCCGAGGATGCCGCGATCCAGGCGGGCCTCGCCCGCTTTCGCGGCCAGCCCGTCGCCGTCATCGGCCAGGAAAAGGGCAACGACACCAAGAGCCGCCTGAAGCACAATTTCGGCAGCCCGCGGCCGGAAGGTTACCGCAAGGCGATCCGCATCCTCGAAATGGCCGATCGTTTCGGCCTGCCGGTGATTTCGCTGGTGGATACGGCTGGCGCCTATCCCGGCGTCGGAGCCGAAGAGCGCGGCCAGGCCGAGGCGATCGCCCGCTCGACGGAAAAATGTCTCGGCGTCAAGATTCCCCTCGTGTCCATCGTCATCGGCGAAGGCGGCTCGGGCGGCGCGATCGCCATCGCCACCGGCAACAAGGTCTATATGCTCGAGCATTCGATCTACAGCGTCATCTCGCCGGAAGGGGCCGCCTCCATCCTCTGGCGCGATTCGACCCGCGCCCGGGAAGCTGCGACCAACATGAAAATCACTGCCGAGGACCTGAAATCGCTCGGCATCATCGACGGCATCATTTCCGAGCCGCTGGGCGGCGCCCATCGCGATCCCGACAGCGTCATTGCCGCGACCGGCGACATGATCGCCAATGCGCTCGGCGAAATGGCGTCCCGTTCCGGCGAGCAGCTGCGCAACGAGCGACGCCAGAAATTCCTCAATATCGGCCGCAATCTCTAGAACAGGATGATTCTGGGCCCGGTTGGCCTAAAATCTGAATCCTGTTCTAAATTAGAGAGTAGAGCATGATGTCGTCCGAAAACCGCGCACACTTTTCGGCATCATGCTCTAAAACAGCCGGAAATCGCTGAGACTTTTCGGCATCATGTCCGAGACAAGTTCGGCTTTCGCCGATTGGGGCCAAATCTTGGCCACATTGATATTATCTGTAACATTCGCGCTTGCGGGGATGTTCGGGGCACGTCATAGGCTGGTAAGGTTTTATAAAGTATAAGCCGCCTATGATTCCTTCCAATGCCCGAACTCCATAGGCGGACCGGGTCGCTTTATCTTTATGGGCTAGTTTGGATGCGCATACGTCATTTTGCCTATGTTTCCCTCATGGCGCTGGCTCTTGCCGGCTGCAATGATGCGTTGGATACTGCGCAGGTCGATCTCTCCAAGGTCAAGAACAAGGTCGAGCAGCCGCTTCCCGCCCATATCCTCACCGCCATGTCCACCAAGGGCATGGACCGCAATTCGCCGATCATGATCCGCATCTTCAAGGAAGAAGGTGCCATGGAGATCTGGAAGGCGAAGACCGACAACCGTTTCGACAAGATCGCCGATTACAAGATCTGCGCCTGGTCCGGCCGTCTCGGTCCGAAGGTAAAGACCGGCGACCGGCAGGCGCCGGAAGGTTTCTACGACCTGTCGCGCGCCAACCTGAACCCCAACTCGAAATATTATCTGGCGATCAACACCGGCTTCCCGAACCGCTACGACGCGGCGAACGGCCGCAGCGGCTCCGATTTGATGATCCATGGTGCCTGCTCGTCCTCCGGCTGCTATTCGATGACCGACCAGCAGGTGCTTGAAATTTACGCCTTCGCCCGCGACGCCTTCAAGGGCGGCCAGTCGACCGTGCAGCTGCAGGCCTTCCCCTTCCGCATGACAGCGGAAAACATGGTCAAGCATCGCCTCGACTCGAGTTACGACTTCTGGAAGATGCTGAAGGTCGGCTACGACAATTTCGAAGTGACGAAGCGCCCGCCCGAGGTGAACGTCTGCGAGAAGAAATACGTCTTCAACCAGCAGTCAACCGATGGCGGCGCCTTCAATGCCGCCGGCAAATGCCCTGC
Organism: Rhizobium sp. NZLR1; assembly: GCF_017357385.1. Lineage (NCBI taxonomy): Bacteria > Pseudomonadati > Pseudomonadota > Alphaproteobacteria > Hyphomicrobiales > Rhizobiaceae > Rhizobium > Rhizobium sp. NZLR1. The sequence continues at coordinate 4,173,894 of NZ_CP071632.1, forward strand.
TATGTCGACGCCGCCGGCGCTGACGGCCGCCCTTGCCGCCTACGGCAAGACCTATGATGCCGACTATGCCAAGGCGATGGGCAAATTCGACGGCATGGCCTGGTACGATCCGTCCGAAGCCGAGCGCAAGGCCGTGGTCGCCAAGACGCGCAGGGGCCGCGAACTCGCTTATGCCCCGACCGGCACCTCGCTGGAAGCCGGCCGCATGGTCAAGGTTGCCGAACTCGAAGACATGATGGCCAAGCGCACCGCGCAGGGCATTGCCACCAAGACCGCACCGGGCGCCACACCACTCGCCGCTGCCCAGCCGCAGCCAATGGCAGTCGCTGCCGCGACCCCCGCGGTCGTCGCGACCCCCGCGGTGGTTCCGGTGCCGGTGCCGAACCCGCTGGCCTATACGGCACCCGAACCGCAGGAAACCGCAGAAGTCGCGGCAAAGAAGCCGTTCTGGAAATTCTGGGCGCGGAACTGAACGGCTTGAACCCCGTTCTCTACGATCTTCGCGGCCTGAAATGCCCCTTCCCCGTGATCAAGACACGCAAGAAGCTTGCCGCCATGGCAAGTGGCACGCTCATTCGCGTCGACACCACCGATCCGCTGGCGGTGATCGACATGCCGCATTTCTGCAACGAGGACGGCCACGAACTGGTCGAGACCGAAAAGACCGAAAACGGCCACCGCTTCCTGATCCGCAAGCGCTAAAGCGCGTCGCATCAAACTTGATTCATGCGACGCGCTTTAGTCCTTTGTTTTTATGCATTTCGTTATCCCGGAACCGCTGCACACAGATTCGCTCTTAGCGCTTTAGCCTATTGTTTTTACGCATGTCGTTATCGCGGAACCGCTGCACACTTTTGCGCGACATGCTCTAAAATCAGCCCGAACAAGTCGCAACGCAGGTCATTTGCGGCGTTGCATCACCAGTGGATCAATTGCGATCCTGCCGCCGCCAAACACGACCAATGCCAATGCCATCGCCGCCCAGGGCAGGTGGAAATTCGCCCAGCCATCGGGAATGGTCAGTTGGATAATCGCCGTCATCAGCAGCAAGCCGAGGGCGGCAAACCGCGTCCCCAAGCCGAGGATCAACAGGACCGGCAGGACCAGTTCGCCGATCCCTGCTGCCGTCGCCATCGTCAAGGGAAACGGATAGGGAATCTCGCTGCCGAAGATATGGAGTCTGAACTCCTGTTCGAAGAGATATCTTGCCCCTTGTGAAAGCGTCAGGAATCCGTCCCATTTCGTCAGTCCCGACTTGAAAAAGGGAATTGCGAGCGCGAAGCGCAGCGCCAGCAGCGGCAGCGATGGGGGAAGGGAGGCGAGCAGGCCTTCGGTGCGTGTGACGAGAGCGGCAAGGGCAGCGCCAGCGCCGTATGAGGAGGCTGCTTCGGTCTTCATGGGACGTTTCCTTCATCCTGTTGCAGGGCGCTGAATGCACCGAGACTGGCAAGACCAATCAGCGCTGTTCCAAAATCGAATTCGGGGGCGGCGATCAATGCCGCCTCTGCTGCCGCACCCAGCGTGGCGGCCTTGAACAAGCAGGCCGCGAAAACGGAGTCCTGCGGCGGCAGGATATGAACATGGACGGTCATCTCCGGCCGCACGACCAGCACATCCTGCGCTCGCCAGTCGGCGACCGGCATAACCATGTCCTGCTGATGCGCACTCCAGATCGAGCCAACAGGATGGTCCGAACGGATCAAACCCGCTGAAGGGTGCGGCACCAGCCGCAAGTCGGCAAGCGTCTCGGGCGCCAAGGCCGAGAGGGCCGCGAGATCGAGCGGCGCGGCGTCCGCCGCCTGATAGGCCCGCGTCCAGGCCGCTTCGATCCGGGCGACGCCGGCCAGATAGGCAAGATTACTCGCCGGCCGGAAGCTTGCAATGAAATCCGGAAAGTCGCCGCCATATTCGATAATCAGCGGTGAGGTGGGTTTGTGATCCTGGGCATAGGCCCGCGCCATAGCTGTGAAGAATTGCTTTCCAACGAGCCGTTCCGTCACCGGAAAGTGCTGCGCCAATGCCCTTGTCAGCCCGACGAAGACATTGTTGCGGTAGATGGCGAACCGCGCAGCGTCGGTCGTGCCGCGCGCTGTGGTGATACCGTCCGGCACCGGCCGGTCGGCATGCAGCAATGCATCAGCAAAGGCGTTCTGGCTTGCGGCGAAATCCATTGTCATGCCGCCCGGATCCTACGCTTATTGCGGCGGAGCGTTTCGGCGGCGAGCATCGCATCCGCGCGGGCCGCCTCCGTCTGCAACGTCACGAAATCCGGGACGTCGTTGTCCCATTCGATCAGCGTCGGCAGCGGTCCGCTGCGCGCAAGCGTGTGTTCGTAGAGCGCCATCACATCGCCCTTGACCGCCGTACGATGCGTGTCGATCAGCAACCGGTCGCCGGCGTCGTCGAGGGTCTCGTCGTAGCCGGCAAGGTGGATCTCGCCGACCAACTCGACCGGGAAGCAGTCGATATAGGTGGCGGCATCGAGCCGGTGATTGACCGCCGAGACCATCACGTTGTTGACGTCGAGCAGCAGACCGCAGGCGGTCCGCTCCGCAATTGTCGCCAGAAAGTCCACCTCATCGATCGTGCTGTCGGCAAACAGCACGTAGGTCGCCGGGTTTTCGAGCAGCAGTCGTTGTCCGAGCGCCTGCTGCGTTTCGTCGACATGATCGATGACGCGCGCCAGCGTTTCCGGCGTATAGGGAAGCGGCAGCAGGTCATTGAGAAAGCCCGTGTCGTGGGTCGACCAGGCCAGATGTTCGGAGAAGCTCTGCGGCCGATAGCGATCGATCAGGCCGCGCAGCCGCTTCAGATGCGCCTTGTCAAGCTCGTGCGCTGCACCGATCGACAAGCCGACGCCATGCAGCGAAAGTGGATAGAGTGCACTCACGGCTTCCAAATAGCGATGCGGCGGCCCGCCGGCGCCCATATAGTTCTCGGCATGCACCTCGAAGAAGCCGATATCCGGCCGATTGGCCAGAATAGTCTCATAGTGCTCGGGCTTGAGACCAAGGCCGGCACGGGCGGGCAAGGCGGAAGTTGGGATTTTTGAAGCGGACATCGCGGTTCCTCCCGATTTGTCGGACAATGGCGGGGACCCGTGTAGCTGGGCCCCCGCTTGACGGTCAGCCCTTCATCGGCTCCAGCTTGCCCATGTGGCCGCCGACATTCATGCTGGTGCAGGTACCGGTCGGCACAGCTTTCCAGGAGTTGCCCTGATAGTCCATCGTCGAGGTGCCTGCGCAGGTCGTGCCGGCGCCTGCGGCGCAGTCGTTATGTCCCTTGAGCGCGATGCCATAGCACTTCTCGTTGCCGACCATTTTCTCAGCCGGCAACGGGGCGGCGAAAGCAACGGACGCAAAAGCGGTGGCGAGCGAGCCGGCGAGGGTAAGGGTGAGCGTCGAACGGTTCATGGATGATCTCCTCTTGGATGTTCCGCCGGCCGGTCATCGGCCGGGTAACTCTCCATTCGGTTCGGCAAGGCCTTCTGTTACGCATGGCAACGAACACGAATTCGTGATCGACAATATGGTTTGCTGCAATGCAGCCCAGGAGGCGCAGATCCAGGAAGCCTCCTTCGAATTCGACCGGCTGCTCGGCCGCGGCGAAGCGACGGGTAAGAGCGACTTCGCTTTCCACCGAGAAATCGCGGCTGCCACGAACAATTCATATTATGTGGAAGTTCTCGATGCGCTTGGCATGCGGGCGATCCCGTGCGACATAGCCTCGCCCTGGGGCACAGACAGCACGCTGTCGCGTGACTATCCGGAAGGCCTGCAGCGCGGCGAGCAGGCAAGATGGCTTTCAGGCAGCGGTAAACACAGAAGCTGATCGCGTAACAACAAATGTGAACGCGATCTAGATTCGCATGCCGGGAATGGCGAGCGGATTGTCGGACAGCGCGGCGCGATCGGGCATGTCGATGCGCGGCTTGCCGAGGAAGGCGTCGAACAGATCCTTCACGAAGGCTTCCGACAGATCCTTGGTGATCAGCACCATGCGCGTGCGCCGGTCGCTGGGATCCGGCCAGGCGGCAAGCCGCACCGGCGGATGGAAGATGCTTTGCACGCCATGCAGCACCAGCGGTCGGTCCGGCCGGTCGGAGACGGAAACGATCGCCTTCATCCTCAGCAGCTTCTCGCCATGGGCAGAGCGCAGCAGGTCGATAAACATGTCGAGCGCCATCGGATCGATCGGCTTTTCCTCGACGATCGAGAAAGAGCGGATCGAGGCATCGTGACGGTTGACGTCATGCGGGTCCTGATGCGCGTGATCATGGTGGTGATGGTGGCCGTGGTCCCCATCATGATCATGATTGTGATGATTGTGATGCGCCTCGTGCGCATTCTCGTCCTGCAGCCAGCGGCCGACATCGGCGATCTTCGTCGCCGGATCGTAGATGCCGTTGACGAGCACCGCGGCACTGCCTGCCTCGGTGCTGTCGGCATCCATCATCGTCGCGCGCGGATTGAGCGCCCGCAGGCGCTTTTCCAGAGCATCCACTCCAGCTGTCCCGCCGGCCATCGGTTTTTTCGAGACGATCAGCCGGTCGGCGACCGCCGCCTGCTTGCGCGCTTCCTCGTGATTGTCGAGCGTCTGCAGCCCGTTTACCGCATCGACGACGGTAACGACGCCATCGAGTTCGAAATTCGTCGCAATGACGGGATTGCCCATGATTGCCTGCATGACCGGAGCAGGATCGGCAAGACCCGTCGTTTCGATGACGACGCGCTTCACCGGCTTGACACGGCCGGTCTGCACAGCGTCCATCAGGTTTGCCAGCGTATCCACAAGCTCACCGCGCACGGTGCAGCAGAGGCAGCCGTCTGAGAGTTCGATGATCGAATCGCCGGAACTTTCGACCAGCAGATGATCGATGCCGACATCGCCGAATTCATTGATGATGACGGCTGCATCCTTCATCACCGGATCTTTGAGGATGCGGTTGAGCAGCGTCGATTTGCCGGCGCCGAGAAAGCCGGTCAGGATGGTGACCGGAATCCTGTCGTTGAGCGCGCTCATGTCGTTTTACCTTGAAAACCTATCTTAGAAAGATGTCGGGCGCGGCATCGGCACCGGCACGTTGGCGATGCCTCCCGCCGTATCGCCAGTCGCCACCTTTTCCGGCTGCTGAGCCGGCTGCGGATCCTGGCCGGGAATGAGGCCGGCAAAGACAAAGCGCGGATCGTGATCCATTTCCAGGATATAGGGCGACTGCACCCGCATACGGCCGACCTCGTCGCGCGTTTCGCTGCGCACCTTGGCGCCCTTGGCGCTGCAGATATCGGCGGTAATGTCGGAAACCTGGTCTTGTCCCGCGCCGTAAGGCTTCAGCGAACCCAGCGTATCGTTGCCGGGAAACGGCGTGGTGAAACCCTTCTGCAAAAGGTTCGCCGTCGCATCGGCGCGCGCTGCGAGACTGTCGGTGCCGAGCACGACCGAGACGAGCGTATGGCCGTTGCGCGTCGCCGAACCGATCTGGTTGAAGCCCGAGGCGCAGATGAAGCCTGTCTTCATGCCGTCGGCGCCGGCGAAGCGGCCGATCAGCATGTTGAGGCTCGGCACGTTTTGCTGGCCATTGGTGAAACCCTCAAGCGCAAAGTACCCGGCATATTGTGGAAAATCGCGGCGCAGCGCCACGGTCAGCACCGCAAGGTCGCGCGCCGTCGTATACTGCCCTTTGCCGGGCAGGCCATTCGGATTGACGAAATGCGAATCCGTCATGCCGAGCTTCAGCGCCTCGCCGTTCATCCGCGTCACGAAGGCTTCCTGGGTGCCGCCGACCGCTTCGGCGACCGCGACGGCAATGTCGTTGGCCGATTTCACCATCAGGATCTTCAGCGCGCTGTCGAGCGTCAGCTTCTGGCCCGGCTTGAAATACATCTTGGCGGCCGGCTGCGCGGCGGCGCGCTTGCTCATGACGATAGGCGTATCGAGGCTGATCTGGCCGGCGCGGATCGCGTCGAACACGGTATAGACGGTCATCAGCTTGGTCAGCGAAGCCGGATACCATTTGCGGAAGGCTTCCTCATGCTCGAGCACGCGGCCGGTCTGCACATCGACGAGAATATGCGGATTGGCCTGAGCAAGCGGAATGGAGGCAACAAAACCGGCAGTCGCAGCGATCGCAAAACTCAACGGCCGCAAAGCGGCAAACAAACGGAAGTGGCTCGTCGACACGGTTCGTCCTTCGGATATTCGGAAAATCTCGAAACCTTCACCTATTTATCCTATATGGCTATGACATGGCAAAGGTCATTGACTAAGTAATTTCCACAGCCTCACACCGCAGCCTCACACCCTGGGCTTCACACCCTTTTGATGCGATGAAAGATTGTCGGGATTTCATAACAGGAACGCGAATATGCCGATTTTGAACAGAGCCGCGGAATTGCAGGACGAAGTCGCCGAATGGCGCCGCCACATCCACGCCCGGCCCGAACTGCTTTTCGCGGTGGAAAACACGGCCGCCTTCGTCGCCGAAAAACTCAAGGAATTCGGCGTTGACGAGATCGTCACCGGCATCGGCCGCACCGGCGTCGTCGGCCTGATCAGGGGCAAGGGCGAAGGCCGCCGCACCGTCGGCCTGCGCGCCGACATGGACGCCCTGCCGCTGACCGAAATATCAGGCAAGCCCTGGGCTTCGAAGACGCCGGGCAAGATGCATGCCTGCGGCCATGACGGCCACACCGCCATGCTGCTCGGCGCCGCAAAGTACCTGGCCGAGACCCGCAATTTCAACGGCAATATCGCCGTCATCTTCCAGCCCGCCGAAGAAGGCGGCGGCGGCGGCAACCTGATGGTCAAGGACGGCATGATGGAGCGCTTCGGCATCGAAGAGGTTTACGGCATGCACAATCTGCCGGGCCTGCCGGTGGGACAGTTCGCCACGCGCAAGGGCGCGATCATGGCGGCGACCGACGAATTCACCGTCACCATCAAGGGCCGCGGCGGCCACGCCGCCCAGCCGCACCGGACGATCGACCCGATCGCCATTAGCGCCCAGATCGTCGCCAACCTGCAGATGATCGCCTCGCGCACCGCCGATCCGATCAGCTCGGTCGTCGTCTCGGTCACCAAGTTCAATGCCGGTTTCGCCCATAACGTCATACCGAACGATGCGACCTTCGCCGGCACGGTGCGCACGCTGGACGCCGAAGTACGCACGCTGGCCGAGACGCGGTTCCGGCAGATCGTCGAGGGCCTGGCCGCAGCCCACGGCGCCGAGGCCGAAATCAGCTTCCACCGCAACTACCCCGTCACTGTCAACCATCCTGACGAGACCGAACATGCGGTCGCCACCGCCACTTCAATCGCCGGCGAGGGCAACGTCAACGCCGAGATCGACCCGATGATGGGCGGCGAGGATTTCTCCTACATGCTGAACGCCCGCCCCGGCGCCTTCATCTTCATCGGCAACGGCGACAGCGCCGGCCTGCATAACCCGGCCTACGACTTCAACGACGAAGCCATCGCCCACGGCATCTCCTACTGGGTCCGCCTCGCCGAACAGCGCCTCGGCGTCTGACAACAATTAAGGCTTGGCTTCCCGCCAAGCCTTTTGTATGCATGGCATTCAGTGGTCCCGTAGCTCAGCAGGATAGAGTGCTTTTTGGGGCATACCGGTCGTACCGGTTTGTTAAGCCTCGGAATCCAAAGAAGGTTTATCGGTACGAAAACCGGTACCGAATTTGAACGAGCGTGCAACAATAGCGTTGTTCGCTGAACGAAAATAATCAGTTTGTCGATTTATAGATGACGCGATTTTCACGGGTCACGACGAAACTCGCGAAGAAGCGTCAAAGACTGAGATAACAGGCGCACAGGGCGCGGGCGACGAGTCGCATCGCCGACTATATCAATGACGTAACGTTTCGTTGTTGACCGGGCCGACGGTGGCTTTCCGTTCGAGTCGAAAATTGGACTCAGACGACCTATGCGTCACGGTTTCAGGTGTTTCCTGTCTTGCCATTTCCGCCAGCTCGTCTAGAAAGCAAAGTACGTGTCCACGTAGCTCAGCAGGATAGAGCACAGGATTCCTATAGAATTGGGGGCTGCACAGGGAAACGGTGCAGTCGATCTGCTCAAAGTCGGGGAACGCTTCGCTGGCCTTCCAGCATGCCAATCCCGAGCCAAGCTTCGGAGAAATCCGTTGAAGGTGTAGAGACTGGATGGGTAGCACCTAAAGGCCTAAGGCCCATGGTGAAGGGACAGTCCAGACCACGAACGCGGAAGCGGCGGCGAAAGTCGAAGTGGTATGAATCCTGGGGTCGGAGGTTCGAATCCTCTCGTGGACACCATTCACTTTGGGTCCGTTCTGGACACATGGGTTACGGTTTATTCCTGAGACATAGGTAACACTTTTGGACCGAAAGGGTTCGGCAAAGGTTCAAGCCTGCATGTCTCATCATCGAAGTATCCCAGATCGTAATCCATAAAGCTTGTAAGCCAGATATGGTCTTCGACCTGCTTGATGCCGACGGCCTGACCGGCGAAGACCAGACTGAGATTGATCTTGCATTCTGCCGGGCAGGCCATGTCGAGCGCCTGGTGGGGCCGCTCGGTGTTGAACTCCTCGACGAAGTCGTCGAAGCGGGCTTGCTGCTGCAGGAAATTGTCTCCGGCCGGCTTGGTTGTCTCAAGTTTCAGTGTCAGATGCATGCGCTCATGGCGGCCGTTCTGCTGCGGGTTGCCCGGCTTGATGCGCTCGATGTCGATACCGAGCCTGAGCCACCAGACGGCGAGCCGAGACAGATTGAACAGACCGTTGGGGCTGGCGAAAGGCACTCCGTTGTCGGTTCTGATCGCCTTGGGCAGGCCGAACTCCTTGAAGACGCGTTCGAAAACGGTGAAGGCGTGGACCTCCTTGGTCGTGTGCAACGCTTCGCAGGCCAAAAGATAGCGGCTGGCGAAGTCGGTGATCGTCAATGGGTAGCAATAGCGCTTGTCGGCAAGCATGAACTCGCCTTTGTAATCGGCACACCAGAGGTCGTTGGGCAGCCCTGGATTGGAGAGGGCCGTTCCTTCAGCCCTGTTGCGCCGCCGCCTACCGTGCTTGACCAGGCCGTTGCGGTCGAGGACGGCATGCACGGTTGAGATCGCCGGCGTGTGAACATCCGGATATAGCCGCGCCAGCCGCTCCCTGATCTTTGGTGCGCCCCAGTTGGGCTTGTCCTGCTTGGTCCGCACAATCAGTTTCTCGATTTGGAACGGAAGCTGATTGGTGTGCCGGTAAGGCCGTCGCGATCGATCTGTCAGTCCTTCCAGACCGCTGTCGTTACAGCGGCTGATGATTTTGTGACCGGTCTTGCGGGAGATGCCGAATTCGCGGCATAGCGCCGCTATCTACTCGCCATCCAGAACCCGCGCAACGAATTTGAGACGCTCGTCCATGCGGTTGCACTCCTGCCAAGGCACCTTCGCTCTCCTCGCAAAGGCAAAAAGTGTAACCCATGTCTCCGGTATGAACTGTCACCCCTCTCTCGGGAAGGACGTTGGCGCGCGAGCATCATGCTCCAAACGCCTGGGTGCGACACGCGATGACCTCAGCTCCGCCGAACCGCGATGCGTTGGCGTGCCGAATTCGTACGGCTTCATCAAATCGGATTTTTTTCATCAAGTTGAAAACGGTATTGTGTTGGCTTTAATTTTCGAAGGGTGCCACGTCCAGTCGGTGGTGGGCCTCACCGAAAGCCTCGGATACCCAATTGTAGCGCGCAAAAGCGAATGGCAATCCGCGCAACATCGAATGACAATAGAAACTCGTCTGGTCTAGGGTCCTAACAAACCCATCAGAAAGCTTCCGCTGAAGAGTGAATATAGCCAGGGCACCGCGGCGACGATTGCGGCTCCTACCAGCGTCGTGAAAAGCCTTGGACCGTCCAACCACGATGTAGGCTTTCTGTCATCTAAGAAGACCACAGAAGCCGTTGTTCGATCATAGAGCAGCTTGAACGCCCACGCTAAACCGACCGTAATGGCGAAAAGCAGAAGCCGCCGAAACAGAGGAAGGTCGGCCGAATAAGCGATTGCGAACAACAAGAGGAGGCCATTGAACGATAAACCAAACTGCTCAAAGATTGAGCGAAAGCGCCTGCGCCTTAAATATGGAAGTGATTTTAGTTCTTCGAGTACGCCGCCCACCCACACATCGTTGGTCCCAGAAACAGAACAAGTGGTACCCGCCCCGCCGACTGTGATGTCGATCGACCGTGAGAGCGGATTTGCCGGTTCGGTCAGACTCAATGAAATCTCTGAGGTTTCGCGAGGGAGGCCCGGTAGTTTCCAGAAATCCGGCTCGTACACGTTGTCCATCCCGCCATTGCGATTTGCCCTTACGACAACCTCGAACGGCGTAGACAGCATGTTTTTCATGACCGCAGTCAGGTCGCGGATTTCTTCGCGATAGATTTTCATGCGCGGAAGAAATTCAGTTCGGGTTCTGAAACGGATGGGTGCGCTGGTGGTGTTTTCCGGGGTAGGAGTTGGCACTGACGCAGGTACAGGCCCAAGTCTAAATGGACCGGCATGGCCGCTAGAGGTTTCCCAACGACCAGCTAAAACCTGCTGTTCAATATCGGAAAACCGAAGTGTGACTGTCGTACGGTCTAACGCGTCGACAGACGCCAAGACTAAATCGTGGCCGACAGCTGCGTTTTCGATGTTCCCCTTGAACGCAAAGGTGCCTTGCGAGTTGCCGGCGCGAAGAACCAACTCTGATCCTTCGAACTCCGCGAAAAGATTAGCGACCTGGGTGCCCCTTAGATCTCCAATCCAGCTACCTTTCAGGATATCTGACATCGGCCCACCTTTTCCAATGGGCCGAAACTACCATTTCACCCCTTGATTCTCTATTAGTGCCCGGCTCGACGGTGGTTCTGAGGCCGAGTATCCCCTAGTATTGTCGATTACTCTGGTCGATCTCATAGACCCCCGCGTTGTCCTGCACCTCACGCAGACCTTTATATGAAGCGTGCCGCAGCTTGCCGTCTTCCGTCCACGCCCTGTACTCGATTTCTGCAATCAGCGTCGGCTGCAGCCAGACAACGTTCTTTCTGGTGCCGGTATATTGGAGCGGTGGCGTCTTTCGCGTGATCTTGTCCATCATTTCGCGTAGCTCCAAAACATCGCGTTCTTTGAAGCCGGTCCCGACTGAACCGACATAGACGAGGCCGGAGCGTTTGCCGGCGGCGAGCAGTAGCGACCCGATCTGACCACGCCCGGCCATCGACTTCTCCCAGCCCACGATGAAGAAGCTGTCGCTTTGGATGCATTTGACTTTGACCCAGTCGCCAAACCGGCCAGATCGATAGGGTGCATCCCTGCGCTTAGCAATAATGCCTTCAAGACCATGCTCGCAGGCGCTTGCCAATAGCCGGTCGCCATCGGCATCGATCTCTTCCGAGAGTCTGATAGCGCCGGCAGCACCCTCCATAAGGTCCTCCAGGATGTGCCGGCGCTCGCTCAGGTCCATGCGCGTTAGATCATGTCCATCGAAATACAAAAGGTCAAAGGCGAACAGGATGGCGTCGGACGAAGCCTTGTTGCCGCCGCGGCCGCCGAGGCTTTGCTGCAACAGTCCGAAATCCGGCCGGCCTTGCTCGTCGAGAACCACGGCCTCGCCGTCGAGGATTGCTGTGCCAACGGGAAGCCACATGGCCGCCTGTTTGATTGCCGGGAAACGATGCGTCCAGTCGTGGCCGCCACGCGTCAGGATACGCACGCTCGTGCTCTCGATATGCACCGCCAGGCGATAGCCATCCCATTTGATTTCGAAGACCCACTCGTCACCCTTCGGCGGCTTTGCCCTCAGCAGCGCAAGGCACGGCTCGATGCGGGCGGGCATTGGGTCGAGAAGAAGATTCGGCTGCGCCGGGTCGCGAGGTTTGCGCGGCCGAGATGTGATCGGTTTATCGGCATGTCTCAGGAGCGGTTTTAACTTGGGAGGTTTGGTCATGGAACCATCGCATCAGCAATTGCTTAAAATGCTGTCAGTTGAAGAACGAGTCCACGCAATGAAAGATGAATACAAACCGCTCTACACGTGGCGGCAGACGTGGCCAGGAGAAGGGTTCCAGGACTTCACCGGGTTCGATGGTGAGCAGTCTTTCGGCCGCATCCAGTTGGACCAAACGAGCCACCACAAGACGGGTCTATGGAAGTGGAACGCTCACATTCCGGTGGGTACGAGACTACATAGTGCCTCATAGCGGATGGGAGGCAACGTCCCTGACGATCGCGCTCCCGCACGCAACGGAATCGATCTTGATCCAGATCGACTGTACGGCATGAACTCATCGACCGAACACACCGGGAAATCGCGTCGGTACTTGTCGACGTCGAAAGCTTCCGGAATGTCGAAGATGCTGAATCCGTCGATGAGGCGAACGAAGGATGTGCCCCGTCCGCCGCCGTATCGTTGGGAGTCTGGGATGCGCGGCTCAGGGCGTATAAACCCATCGGTTATTATCTGCCTGAATAGGTCTTCGCTGGTCGTGTGCCATAGGCCTCCCGCCAGCCTCGTCGTTATGAACTGATCGCACCTCATTCTATCATCCGCGCGTCGACAGGTAGACTTTGTGAGTGCAATCCACATTGGATCGGTAGTAGGAACGACTGATCCGGCCATCGTCGTGAACGAAGAAGGAGTAGACCCCATATTCGTCGGGCTCTCGGAACGTCAGCCAGTATTCGATTTCCGGGGAATATTCAGCGCGGCCTCGTTGTATGGATATCTTGGCCGTCTCGAACGACACTGCTCCATGCCGGTATTGCTCTTTGCCATATTGATCCAATGTCGTAGAAAAAGCGATGCAATTCCATTGCTGCCTCAATACGTTGTTGCAGCCGACGATCCGTGTCCTATTGGACTACGCGCTCCATGACCGTTTGGTCTGCGCCGTCGAACAATGGTGACAGGTCCGTGCTTCTTTCGGAACGAGAGCGCTAACCAGTGCGAGATATCGAAATATCGGTCGACCAGGTCATCTTCCGTCCAATGAACCAGCGCGTCCGAGTATGGCACGAAGTGCCTGGTTCCGATCGTTTCAAAATCGTGGAAGAATGGATACTTATGAGAAAGGGCTGTTAGCTCAGCGTCGGCCCTTTCAGGTCCGCCCGCACAACCTCGTCTTGACGCCGCTTAGCCTTCAAGTGGGCCTTCTCCATCAGGTCGGGACCGATTGAGAGGATAAGATTCGTGATCTCCCTTTGATTCGACTGGAGAAACCTAGACTCGGTGTCGTCGAGATTCCGTGTTTTCTCTGATAGCCGTTGCGTCACCGCTCCGAGTTCCGCCTTAGCTGCCCGCTCCTGATAAACCAGCCGAGACCGAACGTAACCGGCAAGTCTCTCGACTGAGATTGCCCATCCGAACACTCCTTCTGAAGATGCCATGTCCCCCCAAATTATTTAATCGTCACTACGACTTGGGAGTTGCGATTTACCAAGTGTTCTGTGGCCAACTCCTGAGCGGTTCGGGATCAGGAATCAGCTAGGGCCTCAATAACTATGACTCGCGCCACACCGACTGTCTCACTTCTACGAGACCCCACCAATGTCTTAGTCGTTGAATCACTTGACTGCAACCAGGAATAGATTACGATTACTTCAGGCCAAGCTACTTGGGAGGGGCCGGTGCGTAAGTATTATGACTGGGCGCTGCCCTTGTTACTATTACTTTGCTTGTCATTCGGGGTGCACGCGGAAACCGTTCCAGGAACAATCGCGGGCCAACTGAGCGTAAATCTCGGGGGATCCTCGTCCTACAATCTCCCGCTAGTGGTTCCTGCGGGAACGGCTGGCATGTCGCCCAAGCTTTTCCTGTCCTATGACAGCAACTCGGGTCCTAGCCAGTTTGGGCTCGGTTGGTCCCTTTCCGGCGCATCGACGATAAGTCGGATTAACCACACGACCTTCATTGACGGCCGGCCAGGCGCGATCGACTTCGACGATCCTTCCGATGGCTACACCTCCGACGCGTTGGCTCTAGATGGCGCGCGGCTTGTGATTGCTCCCGAAGGCGGCCCCTATCTGGCAAAAACGATTGACGATCAGACACGTGTTTGGCGCGATGGCGAGGGTTTTGTAGCAAAGACAAAAGCCGGCCTGACCTTATACTTTGGTGAGCGTCCGAACTCACAGGTGAAAACGGTGGGTGGAAAGATTCTGACGTGGTCGCTCAGCCGCATTGAAGACACGTTCGGCAACCAGATCGTGTTTCTGTATGTCCAGCGCGACGGCGACTGGGGTGTCGATAAGGTGTTTTGGACGGTGGCGAAGGGAGCCGTGGACCCAGCAATGCTTTACGACGAAGGCGCACTGCGTGCGAACTCGTACGCTCACTTAGAGGTTTTCTACGAAACGAACGCGCAGATATACTCCGCTGGTTTCATAGGCGGCGAAAAGATTACCCGCAGCCTTTTGGCCAAACAAATATCGGCGTTCGTGGGTCATGCCGAGTTCGGTCGGTACGAGTTCGAGTACGACGCTACCGACCGTTTTGGGGCTCACCGGCTGAAATCGATCAGGGAGGTTGGCGCTGACGTTGGCGGAGAGCGTCTCGAGTATCCTAAGACGGAATTTACCTACACTGAATTCGACCCACACTGGAACAAATCGTCAAGCTATGAACTGCCTTCGGATTTTGGATCGTACCGTTCATTGAAATCGGGATATCGCTTGGTTGACATCGATGGAGACGGCGATCGCGACGTTTTATATTCGGCATATGTAGGCGGCTACAGCTTCCGAAGGGCATTCAAACAGGATGCTCAACAATGGCTTTCGAGCGAGGGGCTTGCCCCGCCACTCGATTTTTCCACCGATACAGATTTCACAGATCCCGTTTTTTTCTTCGATTCGGATGGAGATAAGAAGCAGGAATTATACTCAAGCCGTCTGGCTGGCGGGAAACTTCAAGCGACCGCCCACATACAAGACAATGACACCTGGAAAGAAGTCAAAGGACGTGAACCACCATTTATCGTGATTATGGACGGCCGCAGGTTGGTAAAAACATCGCCCACTCTTTGGGATACGAAATCTCTTCTTTTGGCTTGGGATGAGCGAGGCGTCCTCGAAGCTTGGCATATTGATCAAGACAAATGGGAAAGCGTGCCGGTCTCGGGGTGGCCTGAGGCAACAATGCCTACTGATGTATTTGAAGGTGACTTCGACTGCGACGGGCAGAACGACTTGGCGACTCTGTCGGTTGACAGGCGAACGCTTCGATTTCTGAAGAAGCATGCAACATCAGTTGGAGACCTAGAGCTTCAACAGATCGCCGTCTATCAGGCTTCAGACGAGATCTCCATTACAAAGCAAATAATGCGCACGGGGTGCAGTAGCATTGCTGTGGCTATCCCAGGTTCGCGAGAAATTTCAACCGTTGGCTTAACCTCCACAGGAGCTGCCGTCGTTCAGCAACTTCCCGTCACCGCTGATCAGATGGACCACATGGCCGATATCCTTCCTCTTGATGTCGGTGGGCAAGGCCAGCAGGATATTGCTCTACTCTTAGCGGACGCGGTTGCAAGGCCAAACATTTCATTGTTTCGTTTTGACAAATCGACGAACGATTGGTCGTGACCTGCCACTGCGAATTTCTTCCAGAATTGATTAGAGTCCGGCCTTACGAAGGACGGACGAATGAAGAAGCAGAGATTTACAGAAGAGCAGATCATCGGTGTGCTGCGTGAGCAGGAGGCTGGCGCAAAGGCGGCTGACCTCTGCCGCAGACACGGAATTTCAGAAGCGACGTTTTATAATTGGAAGGCCAAATACGGCGGCATGGAGGTGTCCGAGGCGAAGCGGCTGAAGGCGCTTGAGGACGAGAACGCCAGGCTGAAGAAGCTACTGGCCGAACAGATGCTTGATGCAGCCGCGCTCCGCGAGCTTCTTGCAAAAAAATGGTAGGGCCTGCCGCCAAGCGTGAAGGCGTCATGCATCTGAAGGCCGTCATGGGTCTTTCGGAGCGGCGGGCCTGCCAGATCATATCCGCCGACCGTAAGTCGGTGCGTTATCGGTCAAGTCGACCGCCGGAGGTAGAATTGCGGGCGAAGCTGCGCGACCTCGCCAATGAGCGGCGGCGTTTCGGCTATCGGCGACTGTTCGTCCTGCTTCGGCGGGACGGAGAACCGTCCGGGGTCAATCGCATCTACCGGCTCTACCGCGAGGAAGGACTTTCCGTTCGCAAGCGCAAAGCCAGGCGGCGTGCTGTCGGCACGCGTGCACCGATCCTGGTCGAAGCGAAGGCCAATGCCCGCTGGTCGCTGGACTTCGTGCATGACCAGTTTGCTTGCGGCAGACGCTTTCGCATCCTCAATGTCGTCGATGATGTGACGCGCGAATGCCTGGCGGCGATCCCGGACACCTCGATCTCCGGTCGTCGCGTCGCTCGCGAACTGACGACCCTCATCGAACGGCGCGGCAAACCGGGAATGATCGTCTCCGACAACGGCACGGAATTCACCTCGAATGCCATCCTTGCCTGGTCGAAGGATCACAAGGTCGAGTGGCACTACATCGCGCCGGGAAAGCCAATGCAAAACGGTTATGTCGAGAGCTTCAACGGCCGGATGCGCGACGAGCTGCTCAACGAAAGCCTGTTCTTCGGCCTCGATCATGCCCGAAGTGCCATCGCTGAATGGGCCGACGATTACAATCATTTCCGACCACACTCATCGCTCGGATACCAGACCCCGGCAAGCTATGCCGAAACCATCGCCGCAACCGGCTCCAACGCTGCGCAAGATGAAAGCTTCGCGTTTCCGCCGGTTGCTCACACCGCGCCACTTGGCGTATTCAAAACCCCCGAGGCTCTAATCGCAGCTGGATGAAAGTTCAGTGGCAGGTCAGGAAGCATGAGTGAGTGAAGATCGAATTCAACTGTGGTTCGCGTTCTGCTTTGTAGGAAGCATTTGTGCCTACAGCTGGTATTGGTACATCAGGTCGCTCGTCTTCTATCTCAGGAACGGATTCGATTTCAGCAGAGATTTCGGCCCCAAGCTCTATCGATCTGAGTTTCCAGATCATGATCAGGACTGGGCGACGCCGAGACAGAAGTTCCTACTCAATTGGCCTTTCTGGGTGCTGACGAGTTCGTTCGTTCTGCTCGGCATAGTTTTGGCTTTGCTGGGAGTTCTAAAGCCTTGTGTCGATTGCGCACTGTAGCGGACGGTTTAGCGGGAAAATAAGTCATCCCTGAACTTGTAATAGCTGCAGTTGTTCATCGAGTAAAATTCCAAGCCGGGACCTAGTTCGATCCGTGAAAGCTCCCATTCGAACGTGTCGCCATCACCGAGGCCGGCAATCAACGCCATCTTGGACAGTTCCATGATAGGTCCTGGGGGAAAGGGGGCGCCGTAAACGGTTGCTTCTTTGCCGGGGTATTTGCCTTTAATAACCCTCACAATCTCCAAATCGACCCGTATCATCCGGGTCGGAACGTTGCTATCCGCCGGCAGCAAACCCGATTCTCCGATCGACAGCGACTTCACCCGTGCCTCAACCACGACCTTCGCCTTTGCCAGCAATTCGTTGGGGGGAGGACATTGAGGCGTAGCAGCTGCCGGCTTCAGACCAGCTGCCAGAAGCAAAATTGCCTTCAAGCAGAGTCGCACACGCGCTCTTAGCATTGTTGTCTTTCTCATGGCTTACCGCTCCTGCATCGCCTCCGAAGCTATCTCGGCGAGCGGCGAGTAGAGATATTCGAGAATGCGGCGGCTGCCGGTCTTGACCTCGACAGTGACGGACATGCCGGGCGAGAGTGCGACGGGCGTTCCCTCGATGTCGATGCTGGCGACATCCGGCTTGATGACGATGGGGAAAACCAGGTTTTGGACGCGCTGGGCATTGCCGATCGGGATGACGCTCTGCAGCTCCTTTGCCGGCTGGCCTTCGAGCTGCTGCGCGTCCGGTTCCGGAATGGCGTCGGTGGCGATGCGGGTGACCGTGCCGTTGAGAATACCATAGCGGGTGAAGGGAAAGGCCTCGACCTTGATGACGGCAGGCTGCCCCGGCGAGACGAAGCCGATGTCCCGGTTCGGCAGATAGGCTTCGATCTCCAGCAACGCATCATCCGGGACGATCCGCATCAGTTCGGCGCCTGATGTGACCACCTGGCCGACAGTGGTGATCGCGGAGGTCTGGACGATGCCCTTGATGGGACTTTTGATCGTCAGCGATTCAAGCCGCTTCGCCGCCTTGATCAGTTGCTGTTCCTTCTCGTCGATCTGGCGCGATGCTTCCGCCTGCTTCTGCGCGTTGTCGGCGACAAAGGTCTTGATGACTTTCAGCGCTTCGCTGGTCACCGTAACGATCGCGGTTTCCGCTTCCGCCCGCTGACCCACCTGTTCGGCAAGCGTTGCCTCTTCCTTCTGCTTGACCTCGACCGCATCGATGACGCCGGACCGGGAACCGGCGCTGAGATCGACGAGGTTGGAGCGCATCGTCACACGGTCGGTTAGCGTCGCCACCAGCGCCTGCTGGGCGGCGACCATCTCGGTATATCGCTTCAGTGCGGCGAACTGCTGATTGCGCTGGGCGGCGAGACTGTCGAGCGTCGAGGCAAGCTGCTCGAGATCGGAATTATAGAGCAGCGCCTCGCGTGTGCGAATCTCCGCCGGTATGGAGCCGTCGAATTCGGGGGTGATTTCGATCCCACGCGTTCCGCTCCAGAGATCTCCCTTCTGCCAGACGGTGACCTGTGCCAGCGCAGCCCCGCGCCGGGTGACCTCGGCCCGTAGCGCCGCAAGGCTGGTGGCCAGCGTGTTGACTTCGGCCCTCGCTTCGGTCGGATCGAGCTCGACGAGAATGTCTCCGGCTTCCACCTTGGCGCCGTTTGCGACCGGAACCGCGATCGTCTTGCCGACCTCAATCGACTGGATCACCTTGACGCGTCCGGTCGGCTGGATCTTTCCCTGCGCGGTTGCGACGATATCGAAGGTGCCGACATAGCTCCAGGTGAGCGCGCCAGCGGTGAGCAGGCAGATGAACCAGATCAGCGCCGTGCGGATCGGCGATGCCGGTGTCTCCAGGATTTCGAGTGCGGCCGGCAGGAACTCATTGTCCACGCGTAATCGCTTCTGTGGCTTTGGCGGCAGCCGGGGAGGCTGGACATTCTGGTTCATGATTCAACAGGCCCCGTCTGTAATTGCCAGAGATGGGCATAGAGGCCGTTCGGACGGGCCAGCAGCTGCTCGTGCGTTCCCTCTTCGACGATGCGGCCGTCCTTCATGCCGATGATGCGGTTGCAGTGGCGGACGGTCGCCAAGCGATGGGCGATGATGATGACGGTGCGGCCGCGGACGATCTCGCGCATATTGCCGAGAATGATGCGTTCGCTCTCATAGTCGAGCGCGCTCGTCGCTTCGTCGAGGATGAGGATCGGCGGATTGGTGGCAAGCGCACGGGCGATGGCCAGACGCTGCCGCTGGCCGCCGGACAGATTGGCGCCGCGCTCCTCGATCAGCGTGTCATAGCCGCGCGGCAGCTTGGCGATGAACTCGTCGGCGCCGGATAGTCGCGCCATCTGGATTGCGGCGGCCCGCGACATCGCCGGATTGACCATACAGATATTGTCGTGGATCGACCGGTTAAACAGCATGTTCTCCTGAAGCACGACACCGATATTCGACCGCAGCCAGGCTGGATCGACCTGAGCGATATCCTGGCCGTCGACGAAGACCTGGCCGTTGTTCGGAATATAGAAGCGCTGCACCAGCTTGGTCAGCGTCGATTTGCCGGAACCGGAAGGGCCGACGATGCCGATCACCTCGCCCGGCCGGATGGAGAAGGTGATGTCCTTGAGCACGTCCTGGCCATCGGCGGAATAGCGGAAGTTCACCGACTTGAAGCCGATCGCGCCCTTCGGCGGCGGCAGGCTGACGGCCACGCTCGGACGCGGTTCCTGCGGAGCGTTCAGAATATCCGAGAGCCTGGCGACGGAGACCTGCACCTGCTGGAAATCCTGCCAGAGCTGCGACAGGCGCAGGATCGGCTGGGAGACCTGACCGGCGATCATGTTGAAGGCGACGAGCGCGCCGACGGTCAATTCGCCGTCGATGACCGCCTGGGCGCCGAAGAGCAGCAGGGCGGCCGAGGTGATCTTGTTGATGTACTGGATGGCGTTCTGGCCTTTGGCGGCCAACATCGTCGCGAGGAATGACGAGCGCACATAGGCGGCCAATCTCTCCTCCCATTGCGAGGAGACCACCGGCTCGACGGCTGATGCCTTCAGCGTCTGGATGCCGACGACGGTCTCGACGAGCAATTGCTGGCTAAAGGCGCCGCGCTCGAATTTCTCGTCGATCCGTTCCTTGAGGAAGGGTCGGATGAGAAAGCCGATTGCCATGTAGAAGGGTATGGAGGCGACGACGATCCAGGCGAGCTTTGAGGAATAGGAAAACAGCACGAAGATGAAGATGACGGTGAAGATCAGGTCGAGGCCGGAAAACAGGCCCTGGCCGGTGAGGAAATTGCGGATGGTTTCGAGTTCACGCACCCTTGCGACCGTCTGGCCGGTGGCCCGCGTCTCGAAATAGCTGAGCGGCAGGTTGAGGAGATGCCGGAACAGCCGCCGGCCAAGCTCGACATCGATGCGGTTGGTCGTATGCGACAGCGCATGGGTTCTGAGATATTGCAGCACGACGTCGAAGAGCCCGACAGCGGCAAGGCCGACGACGAGCACGATCAGCGTCGAGTAACTGCGATGCGCCAGCACCTTGTCGACGACCACCTGGAAGAACAGCGGCGTCACCAGCGCGAAGATCTGTATGACGAGGGAGGCGGCCAACACATGACCGAAGGCCCGCCGATAACGCCAGATTGCCGGCAGGAACCAGCGGAAGCCGAAATTCTGCTGCGATGCGCCGGGACCGGCAAATTTACGCTGAACGAGAATAAATTCGCCGGAGGTCAGTGCCAGCAATTCATCGGCCTCGACGTTGCGGGCGGAGAAATCGATAGGATTGATCAGCCGATAATGCCCATCGGCCACTAAGCCTGCGAAGACCGCGAAGGTGCCGTCCTTCAACGAGGCAAGGGCGGGCGCCGGAAGGGTCGTCAGTCGTTTGGCTTTGTCGACGCGAACAACGCGCGCCTTCAAGCCGATGATCTTTGCGGCGCGCAGCAGGTCATCATGCGTCGCCTGGCTCGTCAGGGCGAGTTCTCGGCTCAGCGTATCAGGACGCGATGCGATCCTAAAATAACCGGCGACAGCGCAAATGGCCAACAGTCCGCTGTCGGCGATTGCTGCTTCCGGTACGGCATTCGGTGCGTCGTTGTTCCCCGCCACCGCATCACGGTCGGGTGCTGTCTGAACGTCCATCATGGTGTGGGATCAACGAAAGGCGGATATGCCGGCGCCATAAGGCGCCGGCATGAGGCAGGGGATGTTGTTATGCGACATTGGCCGCCTGACTGGACCGTACGGCGAGCAAGGCGTCACCAACCAGATAGTGGTTGTTGCCATCTGCCGACTGATAGGAGCTGGTGCCAGTGATCATCGAGCCATCGGCAAAGGCTTGCGCCCCGTCGTTGCTCGGCAACAGGTTGATCAAGCGGATACCCGCATCCGTCATCGTCTGCAACTCGCCGGCATCACTAACGCCGTTCTGGTTGAGATCGCGCCAGACCCTGAACTCGCTCCATCGATCATCGTTCAGATCGAGGACGTTGTCGTGGTTGGTATCGAAGGCACGCCGGAGGCCGTCGAGGTCGGAAGTCGACTCGTTACTCCAAACGCTGAACGCCAACTCCCGCCCCTGGTCGATCTTTCCGTCAGGGCCGGCCGTTCCATCAGCAGCGAGATCAATCGCCAGGAAGCCGTCCTGGGGGCCGACCCAGGCTGTTTGATCCCCGACACCATCGCCATCCCAGTCGAAACCCACTGGTGAGCCGAGGGCGTCGAGCGGACGAAGATCGATGTGGCTGTCACCGTTCAGGTCCAAGAGTACAGGACTGGTGCCGGTCGCTATGACGCGCCCTTGGGCATCATACTTTTTCCACCAATCCAAGGTGCCACCCTGGTCGGAATGATATTCGTATTCAATACGGGTGCCGTCATCGAAATAGGTGTCACCGCTGGTTCTGACTCCGTACCGGTCATAGCGGATGATGTCTGTGGTCCAGGCCTGGTTCCCAAGATAGTCGCGATAAGTATAAACCCACTTCTTCGACTCGTCCATTTGCGTGAACGTTTGCATAAGAGCACCCGATGCCGAGTAGGAATCGGTGTAATATCTCCAATTATTGGCGTTACTGACGTCATAAGTCGTCTTGTCCGTTTGCCCGCTATCGAAGGTCGTTTCTTCGTAAGTCGTCTGTCCGGCGCTATTCTGGATTACGAGACGGGATGACCAGTTTGCGTTTGCCCGGTCCCACGCATAATAGCGCTTGTCGCCATTGTCGTAGTAGATGTTCTGAGCCGAGAGTTGATTGCTGGCATTGTAGGAATAGTCGATGCGAGACCAATTCACGGCATTGGCGGGATCGTAGCTGGTGACATAGCGGGTGCTGTCATCGTTGGTTTGATCTACTCCGACCAGCCTATTCGCAGTGTCATAGGTTTGCTTGATGGTCGACCATGACAGGTTGCCCGCGACGTCAGAAGCGGTCTTCGTGCCGTCATCGGCGGTCTCAAGCTTGTAAGTCAACTGCCCGGCCGCATTGTAGTTCTGTTGAATCTGTGACCATGACGCAGCATTCGATGGATCGAAAGCTATCTCTATCCGGGATCCATCGTCGTTGATCTGTGTTTCGAGCGTCTTCCTGCCGGCGGCGTCGTATTGCTGCTCGATCCTTGTCGATGTGCTCGCATTCAGCGGATCGTAGAAAGTGACGGTTGTCAGCAAGCCGGCCTTATTGGCATTGGCTACACTCAGCGTGTGTCCACTCGCTCCGTCGTATGTCGTCGTGGTCGAGCTTCCGTCGGCCGCGACGATCGTCTCGGCGGTCTTGCGGCCCAGTGAGTCCGTCGTGATGCTGGAGGAAAGCGAGCCGATCGCGGTCACCTGAACGACGTTTGTCTGTGTCATTGCGCCGCTGGCGTTGAGATCGACCTTCGTCAGGGTGATCGAGCCGTCGGCATGAATCACCGCAGTCTCCGTGTGATCGATGCTGCCGTTATTGCCAACATCCTTCGACAGCGTGGTGATCAGGCCATCGGCGCTGGTCGAGATCGTGCCCTTTGCCGTCACCGCGCCACTGGCATTGGTTTCCGTCACTGCCGTGACGATGGAGCCGTCGACTTGGATGGTCGACTGCATGACCGTCTCGTAGACGCCGTTGCCGTCATAGTCGTATTTGGCGATCTTGGTGCGGCCATCCGCTGATGTGGTTGTCTCGACCTTCGCCGCGATTGCCTGGGTCCAATAAGCGCCGCCCGGCGTCAGGTTGGAAACCAATCGAGCCGTGGCATTGTTGGTGACAACAGAGACTGAGGCACCGGTGGAATCGACGGTGACGGTTTCGACCTGATCGTTCGTTCCGTCGCCATTGATATCCTTCGACGTCGTCTTCAGCCTGCCGTCGGCAGAGCTCTGGATCGTCGTCGTTGAAGCTAGCGTGCCGGCCGGCAGATCCGTATCAGAAATGACAGTGGTGCTGCTTCCGTCGGCATTGGCGGTAAAGTTCGTCACCCGCTGACGGTCGATTGTGCCATTGCCATCGAGATCCCAGGTTGTCGTGGTCAGGCGACCGTCCGCGGATACGACGACGGTCGACTTGTCCTTGACTGTTTCGTCAGCCTTAAAGTTGGTGGTGACCGATGTCTGGATGCCGGAATTGGCGGTGACCGTCTCCTGATGTTGATCGACCTTGCCATCACCGTTGCCGTCGCGATCAATGGTGACGGTCAGCTTATCGGCGCTGGTGAGGCTGACGATCTTGCCGAACAGGATAGTTCCGCCACTATCCCTCGTTTCCACTGTCTCGCGCACAGCGCCGTCCGCCAGCACCGTGATTGTGTCGGTTACGCTCTGGTTGGTAAACCCCGGACGCTCCTGGCTCGATGCAACGATCAGGCCGTTGGCGCTGATCGCGGTAATGCTCCTGGAGATCAGAGAACCATCGGCCTTCTTGCTTTCCACCGTCCGCGTCTTGGTGCCGTTGGCGTTCAAGACGGTGACATCGGTCGCTGTCTGGCTGTAGGTGCCTGCACCGGTCGGGTCGATCTGAGTGGTGATCGACAGGCCGTTGGCGCTTGTCGTGACGAGGGTGCGGCTGGTCAGCGTCGTGCCCGTCAGGTTGCTGATCGTCTGCGTTTTCGAGCCATTGGCGTTGAGAACGCTGACGTCGGTCCGGCTCTTGTCGAAGGTGGTGCCGCCACCGGTGCCTGTTGTATCCCATTTGGTGGTAACGGTCAGGCCGTCTCCCGACACCTCTGTCAGCGTGATGCTCTTGGTGACGCCGGCGACGAGATCCTTCGTCGTGGTCGTCTTGCTGCCATTCGCTTTTAGAACCGTCGTGCTGGTCGTCTTCCTTTCGATCGTCGTAGCATCGCCGCTGCCGTCGCCGTCGCTGTCGTATGCGATGGTCTGCGTTAGGCCGTCAGCATACGTCGTAACAGTTTTAGAGGCCTTCACCACATTGTTGGCGCCCAAGTCGCTGAGGACCTGGACCGTCTTGCCGTCAACCTGCTTCGTCGTGACCGATTTTTTATCAACTGTGTTATCGCCGTCGACATCGACGGTGACCGTGATCGAGAGACCATGAGCCGCGACCGTGGAGACGGTCTTGCTTTCCAGCGTCGTTCCATCCGCCTTGAAATAGGACAGCGTCTCCGTCGTGCCGCCATCGGCGTTGAGAACTGTGACGTCGCTCATGGAGCGAACGGTCGAGTCACTGGCGTCAGCCCAGCTTACCGTATTGCTCAGACCGCTGGCGCTAACGTTCGCCGTCGTGCGGGAGATCAGCGCATCGCCGATACCCGTCTTCGAGATCGTCTCGGTGCGGCTGCCGTCCGCGTTCAGCATCGTGACGTCGGTGGTGACGAGTTCAAAACCATTGACACCGTCGAGGTCGGAGCTCCACGTCTTAGACAGCCCGTCATCCAAGATCGTGACGATCGCCTGACTTTCGAGTGTGCCAGCAGCATTATACTGCTTAATTTCGTCCGTCTGCGTTCCGGCGTCGTTGATGGTGATCGTTTCTACAAAGTCGACAACGGCGTCGCTATCGATCTTGGTGTTCACCGTGGTGGTTTTCTGGTCGGCGCTGACGGTGGTGATCCTCTGCGAGATCAGCGTGGCGGCTGCGTCGGTTGCCTTCACCGTTTCGTTGGTGGTGACCGATCCGAGCGGATCGAGCGGGGTCTTCTTCCACGACAGCGTCTGGTTGACTGTGCCGTCGCCGTCCAGATCGTAATCGGCCGCTCCGGAAAGGCCGTTGAGGTTGGTCGTCACTTTCGTCGAATTTGCAAGCGTCGTTCCCCGATAATTCGATACGGTCTGGAACTGCATGCCATAGGTGTCGAAGGTCGTGACATCGGTCGTCTTGGTATCAACCACCTCGTCGGCGTTGATGTACTCGCTCGTCGTGATCGACATGCCGTTGCCGCTGGTGACGACCGTCTTCTTGTTGAGACGCGTGGCATCGCTGCTCGTCAGAGAAACCGTCTCGGTCTTGCTCCCATCGGCATTCAGCACTGTCTGGTCACTGGTGATACGGTCGCCGACGCCATCGTGGTTCAAATCCGCCGACACGGTCTTGGTCAGGCCATTGCCGCTGATGTCGGTGATTGTCGTGCTGATCGTCGATGCATCAGCGGCGTATTGCCGCTCCCAGATGTTGATATTGCCGCTGGTCGAGACCGTCTCGACCCGGCGCGTGTCGGTCCTGCCGTCGCCATCCGCATCCGTCACGATGGTGGTGACCTGGCGATTGGCGCTGACGTCGGTGACGATCTGGGACTTGAGCGTTCCGTCGGCGCTCGTGCTCCTCACCGTTTCCTTCCGCGCTCCAGTGGCGTCCAGAAAGATGATGCTCTTCGTCATGTCTTCGATGGTGCCGTCGCCGTTGACGTCGGTCTGAACGTACTGGGTCAGACTGTCGGCCGATGTGTTGGTAAGGGTCTTGGCGATGGTCACGCCGTTGGCGTTCTTCGATGTCACCGTTTCGGTGCGGCTGCCATCCGACCAGGTCGTGATGACATCCGTCACCACGAGGTCGTTGATGGTATCGCCGTTGACGTCCGTGCTCGTCGTCGTCGACAAACCGTCGGCGGATGTGACGGCCACGGTTTTCAGGACCAGTGAGCCGTCCGCATTGAGGGAGCTGACCGTTTTAGTCGTCTTGCCATCCGTTCCGACCACGATCTCGGTCAATCTGTCGGTCTTGGTGTCACCATTCGCATCTTCGGTGATCGTGATCGATTTGCCGTCAAGGCTGGTCTTCGTAACCGTCTGGGACAGCAGCGTACCTGTTGTGCCGGTCTTGGTGCGATGCTGGACCGTCTGGGTCCGGTTGGTGGCGTCGATCACCGTCACATCGGTATCTGTGAAATCGATAACGCCATCGGCGTTAACGTCGCTCGTCGTGGTCTTCGACAATCCGTTGGCGGTGGTGATTGTCGTCGATTTCGAGCGTAGAATAGAGGAGGCGTTGGTGTTGTAGGTCGAGGTGACAAGTGTCACGTCGCCTGATGCTGCCGTGGTAGAGGTGGTGACAGTTTTGGTTTCGCGTGGTCCGTTACCGTCCGCATCGACGGATACGGTAATGGTGCGACCATCAGCACTGGTTGAGGTGTCAACCTCTGATAGAAGCTTGCCGTTCGAGCTGCGATCGATCACTGTTTTAGTGCGGCTGCCGTCCCCCGCGACTGTGGTGGTCTCAGTGGTGATATCGTCGTAAGCCCCGTTTCCATCCCGGTCGAGGCTGGTGGTCTTCACTAAGCCGTTAGCGGAGCCGTTCACGGCTGTGCCAAACAGGACCGTACCGTTGACGCTGAGCTGCTGGATGGTCGTCGTAGACGAGCCGTCGGCGTTTTTGACGAAAATCTGCCGTTGGTCGGCAATGCCATCACCGTCCTGGTCGAGCGTCGTCGTCACGGTCAGATGATCGGCGCTGGTGACCGTCATGGTGCGATCCGAAAGCGATCCGTCAGCATTGAAGTTAGAGACGGTCTTCGTCTGGACGCCCGAGGCATCGGTGGTGAGCACATTGGTCTGTGAGCGATCGAATGTACCATTACCGTCGTCGTCGAACTGCGTCTGGACGCTTTTTCCATCGGCACTGGTGGTGACGACGTTGCGGAAGGCAAGACTGCCGTCAGCATTGTAAGCAAGGATCGTCTTCTCGACCGAACTGTCGGCCTTCGTTGTGCTGGTCGTCTTGACAATATAGGCGTCGTCATCGGCCATCAATTGCACGTCGCCGACTGTTCCCATTGTGCCATCAGCGCGGGTGAAAGTGGTCGTTCCCGTGACGGCAGATCCATCGCTAAAGGCCTGGCCGCTGCCCTTCGGCGTCAGGTCGATCGAGGTGATGCCGAGGCTATCGAGCGTCACCAGCTGGCCGTTAACCTCCACCCGGAACTTCGACCATTGCGCGTCACCGGCGTCGAGCTTGCCGTTGCCGTTGGTGTCGAAAATATGCTTCAACGCCTCAAGATCGCTCGTTGCCGAAGAATCCCATTCCGTGAAGGCAAACTCGTTCGACTGACTGATCTTGCCGTCGCCATTCGCGTCGATGACAAGAACGCCAGTGCCCTGAGCAGCCCATGCGCTTCTCGATTGGTAGCCGCTCCCGTCAAGATCGATGAACCTGGATGAGGATGAGAGCGGATCAATGTCTAGCCCGTTTCCGGATAGGTCGAGCAGGATGGGGTAGTATGCATGTTCGCTGAAGGAGCTAGTTGCTTTACCGCTCACGCTTCTCGAGGCACCACTTATCGAATTGCTCGAAGAACTGCCCGTTTTCCCGCTTGTGCTTCTTGAGGCACCGCTCAACGCATTGCTCGATGAACTGCTTGTCTTCCCGCTTGTGCTTCTTGAAGCGCCACTTATAGCATTGCTGGGCCACTCCCCGTATACTCTTGTATTCTGATTGTCGGTCAAAGCACTTGGCCTTGTCGCAGGCGTTGGCCCGTGCTGCGGCGTGGACGCAAATCCACCGCCAGAGGAGCTATTGTTACTTCTCGAAGATACACCGCCCGACGACGAGCCGCCGTATGAACTGCTAAAGCCGTCGTAGATATCGGCGGAGCCGCCGCGACCGATCGAGCCGGAATATCCGCCGCCCTCGCCATAGGAAGAGGCGTCCCAGAAATTCCGAAAATCCGACAGTTTTGCGGGCGCAAGCGGTGCGACGGAAGGAACCGGTGAGGGCGCTGCAATTGGTGTGAGCGGATCGGTGGCCGAGATTCTTGCAGGCGACGGCACCGGGGTCGTGGACATCGGGCTCGGGAGTTGTGTAGAATTCGGTGTTGTCCGCTCGAAAAGTGGGTTTTCTCGAAGCCATTCAGCCTCGCCCGCATTCGCCTCATCGGCATCGAAATAATTCAACGCAAAATCGAGTGGAAGTGCCGCTCCATACGCGGCGTACTTGCCCAGACGTCCCCAGGGTATCCTCGAGGCTACGGATTCCCCTTCCGCAACCGCGGCATCCGCGGCGCCTGCGGCAAGCTCTTGCAGCCTTCGATATGCGGTAGAATTAGAAAAAAACTCTTTGTTCACTGCATTCGTAGCTAGCTTTGCGCCATCTTTTGTAGCATCGAGCGACCACAAATAGTTAGGAAGTAGATTTTGACGAGCCAGAGCCGCTCTCATCTCGGACTGCAGATCGCCGATAGCTTCGGTTGCAGCTCTTCTTAAGCTTTCCGGTGAGTTCCTAGATAGCGCTCCATCTAGGTCGCTGAAAATATCCCTCAATGGCCGCATGTACGTATCAACATGCCCTCCTGGATGAGGGGCCATTCCAAACAAATTCGCTAAGCGTTCCGTACGCGGAAGATCCAGCAGATTTGCTGCCGCATCTCTTTCTATGCCAAGGGCGCTAAATAGCCCAGAAAACCTTCTGAATGCACTCTGGGGAATCTGGTGATGCCCTATCCAATCGGCCATGAAAATATTCCTTATAATTCTTTCAAAAAGCCGACTTGTTGGAAAGTCGCGCCTTTGATACCATTTTCTTTACAAAGGTCCTTGAAGGTTTGATCGCAGAATATTGCCACCGCATACTCGACCAAGCGGAAGAGCTGCGCGCCCTTGAGCGCATCAGGGAGAAAGCACCAATCAGCTCCGCCCGATATCATATAGCCGCCCCCCCTAGTGACGCGAATTAAGGGGGAATTTTCGACATCCACCGCATTGAGATATGAATCAACAACGCTGCACAGCCAGATTGTCGGGCCGATTTTTCCGTTCGAAAACTCCGTCTCGCAAAGCAGGTATTCGCATGACTTTGGAGCGAACTCGTCGAGCACCCTTTTCATTTTGTCGGAGATGAAAAGGAAATAATCCACAGAATAGATGTCTTGCACCTTCCGCTTCGGATCAAAGATCAGCTTTGGCTTTTCAAGATATTCGGGGATGCGCCACGGCCCTCGGGGCAAAGCTAGCATGCTATCCGGCCACGGAGTTCCCCTATGATTGAGGCCGAGGCCTCCGCCATCCGGTTGCAGGCTATCCAGATTCGCGAACTCCCAGCCATAATTCCCACTTGAATAAAGCATATAGACTTTTTTGGGCTTTGCGCCGGCGCCACTCACGCTTTCCTCCGCGTTATTGCTGGAAGTACAGGCTGTACACTTGGTTGCGATTGATCAACGATTTCTCGATCTTCACGAGAATTTTCTGCTGATCGGATCCGACTGTGTCCCCATCCACTATATTCGGTCGGTACTCAATCAAGTACGTCGCGAAGGCAAACATGAACTCATGCAAGCTCTGAACAGTACCAGGGTAGCCTCGTACTTCGATCTCCTTTAAACCGAAGATGCCCAAACCTTCCGTCGAGCAAAAGATCGAAGGCACCGAAAAGCGCGCGTCTTCTTCTTTCGCAAAAGAGCAGGAAACAAAAAGTGGAACGGCGACCTCGGTATCCTTCTCAAGCACCGACAGCACCATTGAAGTCGGCAACAATGTCCCTGAAGACGGATAGCCGACGCCGATCGTGGAAGGAACGCTTGCCAAGATCAGCCGCAGCATCCGTTGGAGGCCGATAGCTTTTTGCGTTGCGTTGCCCCCGAAAATAGTAACAATCATATGGGCCTGGTGTCGGCTGACCTCTTCCCAAGCCGAGGGCCAAAACCATGCGTTTCTGATTTCCGGGTCGGTTTCGGCCAAAGGAGCCTTAACATCCATGAACATCAAGCTGCCGCCCAAAACGCCGTCGTGAAAGACGAAAAGCGGCTTACTATCGGTGTTGTCGGAAATCTCTAAATTCGAGTCGGGCCAGCTCTGGCGCAACGCGAGAGAGATGGACGACAGACAGTTCGGATCGCCCTCTTTCATAAATATGATCGCGATCATTGCGTCGGAATTCGAAGCTGGCTCATTCGGAGATGATACTGGGGAGCTCATGGGGTCCTGCTAACTGCCATTGCGTGCCAAATAACCTGATATTTTCAGAATTGGCGCGGCGTGAATCACACTGTACTCAGCAAAATGCCCGAAATTCTGACATTCGGTCAAACTGGAAGCACTAAATAGCGCAAGCATCGAATTACCTAAAACGATTGTTGAAAACAAAATTTCACCCCCCGGCGATCAAATAAATACCGCAAAAAATAATTCAACTTAATGATGAGTTAATTTTGCTCGCCTGCGTTGTCAATAGCAACAAACAGGGTTGCAATCAATTTTTTTATATTAGCAATTAGTTGCAATGCAGAGTTAGCCCCGCATGCCTTGCAAGATCAATTATTATCTAAAACCTCGTGCGATTGGTCGCGCATGCCTTTTCCTGCGAAGGAATTGAATTCATGAACCAGATGTCACGACCATTTTCTACGTTTCATAGCGCGAGAAATTTTTCTAGAAAGATACAAAGAAAGCGCGGGAAGTAGGGAGAACTTGACTTCGCCTATACATTGATATTTTTCGTCTACAAAACACTACTGCTATCGATATTATAGCGACGCTGGAGACGAATTGTCATGACGCGGGCGCGTTCAATATGTCGATGGTTCTCACTTAGGCTGAACTGGCGATTCCGCGGCAGTTGAATCTGGCTCGGGTGTGCCAAAGCAGGCCTTGAATTTGGGAATAGCTTCGGTGGCTCCATTGAGGCCGACAACAACGCGCTCACCCTTTGCACCGGTGACGGAAAGTTCCTTGCCCTGCGACATTTGCTCAAGCAAGTCTGCCGGCAGTTGATCGAATTCATGCCAGCCGGAATAGTCGCTTTGGCCTCCGTCCGACACATATGCTCGTTTGTCATCCACGTGCCACGTCGCTCTGGTGTCGCCCGTGAAGAGACCTTCGACAAAACCAACGATTTCCTCACCCGGTGACGCCATGAACCCAACCTTGATATCGCCCTTCCGCACTTCGGCGTAGCAGGTTTCGCCCCAATCTTCCTCGGCGGTAGTGAAGCGCCACACGTCCGAACGAGCAGCCGCTTCCACCTGATCGTTGGCGATCGGCGGCGCCTGCGAGGCAGAATCGGCACCGCTCGAAGCTTGCGGTTTCAGTGGTGACGTGCTGCTAAGTGGCGTGCTGCCGCCTTGCGCGGGATCTGCTGCCATCTGACTCAGGTCGGACAGGCATTGTTGGTATTCGCTGAAAGCCAACTTCTGTTCGAACCTCTCGAACGATGCCGGATTCCATGGCGGTTCATCGCCGTCGACGAACTTGAACCATAGGGTTGATCCATACTTCGTTCGGAGAAATACGCCATTCAGCAGCCCGTTGCCCATTTCTGCCAGCCAATTCGGGTCGTAGTCGGCGACAAGCGTAGCCATCGTGTCCTTGGTCTCTACCTTGAACACCATAGGCGGTCCTTCGATGACCTGATTGCCACTAACGATTTTGATCAGGTTGCCGACCTTGACCTTAACAGTTGCGCCAATGGGGAGTTGCCATCCCGACTTTCGAAGCTTGATGATCGTTCGGTAGCTGCCAGCTTCCCTTGATGGGTAGAATTGAAGCGCGACGGACATGGGTTCGAACGACGTGGTTTTCACTTCGCAGTAGGGGCCGTCACCGAACTCGCTCCCAGTGCCCCGGTGTACGATTTGGATCGCCCATGACGTTCCCCGATAGTATGCCTTCTCTTGGGCGAAGGCCGGGCTACTGACGAAGCACGCCCATAAGATCCACCAGTGCACAATTGCGATTGTTTTGAGCTTGGTCATGCAACCTGCTTTTTCTTGCCGGAGTGCCACGAGAAGAACGTCATCACGGCCAGCACCAAAGCGATGAAGCCCCAGATCGTCAGGTCGGAAAAGCTGCCCTGCGTCGAAGCCAAAAAGGCGAAGGCTGCCGCCAGCCCGAACATGATCGCGCCGACGAGCGGCAGAGCGAACGAGAATGCCCCGGCGATGAAGAACAGCAGGCCGACCAGCATGCCGATGGCAGCCGCACCTCCGGTCGCTTTGTCCTGCAGCAGGCCGCTACCGGCCGTGACCGCGCATGACTGCATCAGCACGAGCAGGCCCAAGAAGATTCCAATAATTCCGATTGCGATTTTCATAGTTTGTCCCCAGCAGCGCAAACCTCGCGCCGAAATTGAAATATGTTGGATATATCCGATGGATTACGAGCCTTCAAGATGGTCGCCATGCCACGATGGATACTCGTGATCGACTGGCTTGGAATCTTAGGAAGGTGCGCGCCGACAAGAAGGTGACGCAGGAAAACCTTGCCGTTGATGCGGGTGTCGATCGCACGACCATCAGCGGAATCGAGCGCGGTGATTTCAACGTGTCGATCGATCTCCTCGATCGGATCGCATCCGCATTGGCGATTGATGTTGCTGAACTCTTCGCGATCCCGATCGAGGGTGAAGCGCCGCCGAGTACGCTGCCTGCCGGACGCAAGCCCGGTCGGTAATTTGGCGAGATCGGGCATCAGTATTCGTCCGCCCGCATGATGGTGAGCACGCGACGCGTGACGTGCGGATTCGCGGGGTCTGGTGACCCCATACCGTAATCCTGGTCGTAGTAGTCGATCTTCCAGAAATAGCTGACCCCATCCTGTTCAATGGCGCCGAAGTCGTGCTCGTTGTATGGATCATTACCAGCGTCAAAGGCCGTGAAGCCGACAACGGCCATCAGCAGGGCCAGCCGTTGGTCGTGGGGCAGAGCGCTGACCCCCGGGGTGATGACAGCCCTGCCGGCTGTTGGATTGCGCCTGAAGGCGTCATTGAGGGTTCGAACGGCGGCCGTCCTGTCGACGGCCTCCGGCTGATGGTTTGATGAGGTCATGGCCGAGCTTCGCATCGAGACCTCTCACAGCTTCACGCTGGGGTGCAGCAGCGCCACGTCTTCAAGCCGGCGGTTGAACGGCGGTAGATCGAGGTAATGCCGCCACTGCAGGCGCAGAACATTGTCGGGCTTCAGCTCAACGACCGTGGCTTCAAACCACCCCTCGAGCGGATCCTCCGTGGCGAGCACCAAGCTACCGACGACGACCTTATCCCAGCCATCCGGCACATTGCTCGGCGTTGCAGTATGTCCCTGTTGCGAAACGTCAGCTGGGGAAGCCCGCACTTCCTCCGCTTTGGCCCGATCGGCCTCGGGCAGGTGGGCCGCAATCTGCTTGTAGAGGTCCTGCTTGATCGTGCTCTGCATCGAGACGCCGCGGTCGCGGAGGAAATCGTCGGAGGATTGCGCATAGGCGCTCAGCGCCTGCTGGCGATCAAGGTGGTGCTCTGCTGCCTGGGTGTTGAAATCCTCGACGATGACGCGCAATTCGTCGATCGCCCCGCCGATCCGCTGGCGGTATTGCTGGGCAAATTCCGGCGCCTGCGAAAAGACCGTGCCGCCGGCAAGCCCGGCGACGATGGCGATGATCCTTGCAGTCGCTCCCATTCTCGATGCCTCCGGCTCTCCTCAGCGCCAACGCGCGTCGCGATCTTTCAGATACGCTGGTCGCGCTTTAGTTCTTTGTTTTACGCATGTCGTTATCGCAAAACCGCGGACACTTTTGCGCGACATGCTTTAACGATCCGCGGCCGCAAAGGTTTCGCAACGACACAATCGGTAACGCTATGTGATTGAACCGACAGCGCTTCCGGCGAGTTGCTCCCGTGACCAACTGAGAAAGAGAGACTTGTCATGAAACAGATTATCCTTGCCTGCACACTCGCCGCTGCATCGATTTTTTCCGCCATGCCGTCCCAGGCGGCCAGCGTCACCATCACCACGGATGACGCACGGCCCTACTATCGCCATGCCGAACGGCCCTACTATCGCCATGCGGAACGGCCATATTATCGGGAGCACGTGAGGCCGCGCCACGTGTCCCGCGATTGCTTCACCAAGACGGAAAAAATTCGCCGTCACGGCCATACGGTCATCGAGGAAACCCGGGTCTGCCGATAGGCGATCCAAGCACGAAGCCCGGCTGATCAGCCCAGCCCCTAACGGAAATGTGGAATACTTTCTGTAGCAAATATCTGTCGCGAAACTCCAACTTTTGCGAGTGAGTTTCGCGACAAGCCATCCTCGTGGAAGGGCAACACCGGCCTACAGTGGCTTTCGGAAGAACACGACGCGCTGTGTCTCCTCAAATCCTAAAGCGGTATGGAGCGCATGGCTGGCTGAATTCTCAAGCGGCGCGTCAGAGCCAAACTCAACACACCCAAGCGGCTTCCCCCAATCGGCAACAGCATTGCACAGCAATCGTGCGATACCTTTTCGCCTGTCAACGGGCCGGACATAAATCCCTTCGAGGAATAGAACGGGCGAGCTGCTGCATCCATTCACATAATCATGTCGCAAGGTGGCTTCAGCAAACCCGACAGCTTCATTCGCAGCATTTCGAGCGATGAACGCGACGGCTTCTCCACTTTCTGAAAGAAACGCCCGGTCCAACTCAGCTCGATGATCGTCAAGCGAGTGATGCGGCCATAGTGCAACGCGAAGCTGCGCCCATGGCTCAACATCTTTTATAGTCCCAATCTCGATAGTCGATTCCATATTGCGGCTGCCTTCTTGTCGCAAAAATCCCAATTAACGCGACAGTTTGGGACAGGTGTGTGCGCAGAATGCTTCACGAAGATATTTCCAGCAAGATGAACCGCCCCAAACACCCATGCCACAGGGATTCGGCACCAGTATCTACTTGGATTCCACATTTCGGTTAGGGGCTGCGCTGATTAGCCGGGCTTTTTATTTGATCTCTTGATGCGGAACTTCGCCATATCAGCCGCGTTATTCGCCAAAAGGGAGTGAGTGTCATGCGTATCAAGATGAGTCTTTTGGCAATCGCCTATGTCGCCGTCAGCGCCGTGTTGCTTGCCATCGCCTATCACCCGCACGGGTCGGTTGCCCTGCAGAAGACCGATCGTATGGCCGGTTCGTCCTTCCTCGTCGAGCGCTTCGCCGGTTGATCGGCTGAGCGCTCATTGAGAGAGGACGGGAAAGCGCTCCCCGTCAATGCCAATCATTGATCGGAGGCCCGCCGAGCAGGATCCGGTTCTGCACCGAATGCACGCCTTCGACGGCCTTGGCGACCGCGGTCGCCCGTTCGATCTTGCCGACCGTGCCGACGGTGCCGGTCAGCACGATCTGGTCGTTCTCCATCGTCACTTCGACATCAGCCGCATCGATGCCGCCGGCAATCGCCAGCGCATTGGCGACGGCCGCTTCGACCGATGCGCGATTGGAAATTTCCGCTTCCATCTCGGGCTCGAGACCGTGAAATGTCTGCTCCTTGAAAACCATGATCCGTTCCTCCTTAAAGCCAGGGCGTCGGATCCCGGGCGTCAAACCTGCGGAGGAAACGCCCGTCGGCCGGATTTGGTTGCAGCGCCGCTACCAGTTGAGGCGATAGCGCAGATTGACGCTGCCGGCCTCGCTCGCCGAAAACGGATTGTTGACCGAGGCATCGAGATTGAGGTTCGGCAGGATCGCCTGGTTGACGGCAACCGTGCTCGAAAAGTCGCCGCTGGCATTGCTGACGCCTGCGCCCGCCGAAAGCGACGTTCCCGTCCAGGGATGGATCAGCTTCAGCGCCTGCGACGCCGTCACCGAGGCTTGTTTGATATCGACCGCGTCATATTGGACGCTGATGGATCGGCTCGATTGCATGTCGAGCGTGTCCGACAGGATCCAGCTGCGTGAGCGGCTGAGCGTCAGCGCGCCGCTGCCGCGCAGCGTATCGACACTGATGCTTGCGCCCCGCTGTGATTGGCCTGCCGGCGTGACGCTGGTCCTGTCGATCCGGCCCCAGAGCATCGCCTGTCCGGAATCGGGCAGCGGCGCCCCGCCTTTGGTCGACGCCAGGCCAATATCGGCACCGGCGCTGGTTTCCCATTCCGCCGGCAGACGAAAACCCATCGTCGCCTTGTAGGACCGGTCGGAGAGTTTGGCTGGCGACCAGATCAGCAGATCATCCGCCCTCGCCGCGGTGGCGAGCGAGGTTACGATGGCAAAAACAATGCACGCTATTTTGAATGTCGTCATGAAGTCTGAACGTTTCACCTGACACGGCGCCGCAGCGCCGAAACCGACGCAGCAACGCGTATGAATGCGCTCGCAGCGAACGCGATGAAGGATTGCGGCCAAGCCGCCTATCCCGGTTTCATCCTCGATTTTAATGTTTGACCGGAAAGGCCAGCGGCACCTCAGTGCCTGTGCTTCTTGGGACGCCTCGGCGCCCCGAATTGACCATGCGGCCGTGAACGGCGCGACGGAATTTCGATTCCGCCAGCAACGCTACAAGGATCACACCCAGCCGCCGCTCTGTAAACCCCTTAGGGGATGAAATCTGCTGCACCGCACACTTGCCGCCCCCTCCAAAGCCTAGTAGAGCCTCAGCCTACGAGAGAAACTTTCGCGAAATTGCATATGATGACCGGCAAAACCGCGCCGCGGCGCCTCAGCATCTTCGGTTCGACCGGCTCGATCGGCCAAAACACCCTCAACGTCGTCGATCACCTGGGCGGGCGGGAGAATTTCGAAATCTCCGTACTAACAGGCAACGGCAATGTCGAATTGCTGGCCCGGCAGGCGAAATCATCCGGCGCGCTGATGGCGGTGACGGCAAACGACCGGCATTACGAATCACTGAAGAGCGCACTTTCGGGCAGCGGCATTGCCGTCGCCGCCGGAAAATCCGGCCTGATGGAAGCCGCAGACCGTGAAGCCGACTGGGTGATGGCGGCCATCGTCGGCACGGCGGGGCTGGCACCGACCCTTGCCGCCGCACGCCGCGGCGCCGATATCGCCCTTGCCAACAAGGAATGCCTGGTCTCGGCCGGCGATCTCTTCCTGGCAACGATCCGGGAAGGCGGCGGCAGGCTGCTTCCCGTCGACAGCGAGCACAATGCGATTTTCCAGGTGCTGGAAGAAAACCAGCGCCACGCCGTCGAGCGCGTCATTCTGACGGCCTCCGGCGGCCCCTTCCGCACCGCCTCGCGCCAGGAGATGGCCGGCGTGACGGTGGAAACCGCACGCGCCCACCCGAACTGGTCGATGGGATTGAAGATCTCGATCGACAGCGCCTCGATGTTCAACAAGGCGCTGGAGATGATCGAAGCCCGGCATCTCTTCAGCCTGAAGCCCGAACAGATCGAAGTCATCTTCCATCCGCAATCGATCATCCATTCGATGGTCGGTTATACCGACGGATCGGTGCTGGCCCAGCTCGGCGCCCCCGATATGCGCACGGCCATCGGTTATGCCTTGGCCTTTCCGCGCCGGCCGAACCTGCCGATCGAGCGGCTGGATTTCGCCAAGCTCGCCAGGCTGGATTTCGAGGCGCCGGATGAGCTGCGGTTTCCGGCATTGCGGCTGGCGCGCCTGGCGATGACGCGCGGCGGCGTTCAGGGCGCGGTGCTGAACGGCGCCAAGGAAGTGGCGCTCGAAGCCTTCATCGAAGGGCGGCTGTCCTTCCTTGCCATGGCCGAGATCACCGAGAGGGTGATGGACGACCTGGCCGGCCTGCTGCCGGCAGCCGATATGGACGATGTCTTCGCCGCCGACAGGCAGGCGCGGCAGCGGGCGTCGGAGCTGATGACCCTCGCGGTCGCCGGCTAAAGCGCGTCGCGATCTTTCAGATTCGCTCCTTGCGCTTTAGCTCTTTGTTTTTACGCATGTCGTTGCCGCAAAAGCGCTTCGCGCTTTGCCTGGGAAAACCGCAGCACACTTTTCGGCATCATGCTCTGTTACCGCAGCCGGTTGCCACCCTCATCGAACAATCGGCAATCCGACCGCTCGAACAGCAGGCTGACCTGCTCGCCCGCCGCAATGCTGATCGGCGAGCGATGCTCGACGGTGAGCGACTGACCATCGGCAAGCTGGCAATAGAGATATTGCGTTCCGCCGAGATACTCCGAAAAATCCACCTTGGCCGTCAGACTGCCCGCCAGGTCCGACGCCACCGTCAGATGTTCCGGCCGCAGGCCGAGCGTCACCGCCGCACCCACCGGCCTGTCTGCCGACGGCAGGCCGCTTTCGATCTGCTTGCCGGCGACTTCGACCAGGCTTCCCTCGCCCCAGCGGGCATTCAAGAGGTTCATCCGGGGCGAGCCGATGAAGCCCGCCACGAAAGTATTGGCGGGGTTCTCGTAGATTTCCCGTGGCGTTCCGGCCTGTTCGACGCGGCCGTCGCGCAGCACGACGATCTTGTCGGCGAGCGTCATCGCCTCGGTCTGGTCGTGCGTGACATAGATCATCGTATTGCCGAGCTCGCGGTGCAGGCGGGCAATCTCGATGCGCATCGAAACCCTGAGTTCCGCATCGAGATTGGACAGCGGCTCGTCGAACAGGAAGACATCGGGCTTGCGCACGATCGCCCGGCCGATCGCCACACGCTGACGCTGGCCGCCGGAAAGCTGCCCGGGCCGCCGGTCGAGAAGATGGTCGATCTTCAGGATGGCCGAGGCTGCCTTGACGCGCGTCTCGATCTCGGCCGCATTGGTACGCGCCATCTTCAGCCCGAAAGCCAGATTGTCGCGCACGCTCATATGCGGGTAGAGCGCATAGGACTGGAAGACCATGGCGATACCGCGCTCGGACGGATCGAGATCGGTGACGTTGCGTCCCTTGATCTCGACCTCGCCGTCGGTGACATCTTCCAGGCCGGCGATCATCCGAAGCAGCGTCGATTTTCCGCAGCCCGACGGGCCGACGAAGACGACGAATTCACCTTCTTCGATCGTCAGGTCGATCCCATGGACCACCGGCAGATTGCCATAGCTTTTTCGCACGTCCTGGAGCACGACGCTCTTGTTTGCCATACCGTTCGTCATCCCCAAACGACCTACTTGTCCGACTGGACCCAGACGAGCATCTCTCCCGGCCCGCGGTTGTCCCAGAGATGATAGGGCACGAAACGCGCGGTGGCGACCTGCCTTTCCGCCGGCGCCTGGCGATAGAGCGGTGTTCCCCAGTTCCGCGTCTCCTCGCGCTCGACCTTGAGATCAAGGGCGACGGCATCGTTGAGATCCCTAAGCACGACGGTTTCGGCGGCCGGGAGCTCGCGGGGCAGGATGATGGCGTTGAGGTCTTCGCCATTGTCGGTCGTTTCGACGCAATAGACCAGCGGGCCGCGCATCAAGGCGACGCGGCCGGCATCCTGGCGCACCTTCGGATTGGCATATTGCGGGCGAAGTGCCAGCGGCAGATAGAGATCGATACGATCGCCGTCGGCCCATTGGCGGTCGATCCTGGCATATCCGTCGCGGATATTGGCGTCGAGATCGAGCACTGCTCCATTGACGCTGAGAGTGGCACCCTCCGCCCAGTCCGGAATGCGCAGCGACAGCGCGAACCTTGCCGGCGTCTTGAGTCTTGTGGTAAAGGCCACCGCGCCGTCCCAGGGATAGTTGGTGGTCTGCTCAAGTTGCCCTTCAGCGCCGTTGGCAAGCTTCAGCCGTGCGGTGCTTTCGCCGTAGAGATGCACGGCAATTTCATCGTCGGCGACGGCATACATATACGAGCCGATCGAGGTCACCAGCCTGGCAATATTCGGCGGGCAGCACGGGCAATGGTGCCATTTCCAGCGATGGTGTTTGCCGGCACTTTCGAGCGGATTGTCATAGAAGAAGGTCTTGCCGTCGGTCGAAAGCCCCGGCAGCGCGCCGTTGTAAAGTGCCTGTTCCATGATATCGGCATAACGACGATCCGGGCCGCGCCCGAGCATGCGGCTTGCCCAGAACACCAGGCCAACCGAGGCGCAGGTTTCGGCGTAAGCCGTGGCGTTGGGCAGGTCATAATAATCGGTGAAGCCTTCATTGGAGGCGGCCGGGCCGATGCCGCCGGTGATGTACATCTGCTTGGTGGTCAGATCGTCCCACAGTGTTTCCAGCGCCGCCGTCAGGCTGTCGTCCTTATATTCGGTGGCGATATCGGCCATGCCGGAATAGAGGTACATGGCGCGCACGGCGTGGCCGACGACCTTGGTCTGCTCGCGCACCGGCTGGTGCGCCTGCGCATATTCATAGGTTTTCTGATGATAGTCGGACAGGCTGCGGCCGTCGCGGCTGGCTTCCGCCGTGAAGAAATGCGGCTCGGTGCCGCGCTCGTCGATGAAGAATTTCGACAGTTCGAGATATTTCTTTTCGCCGGTGACGCGGGCAAGCTTGACCAGCGCAAGCTCGACCTCTTCGTGGCCGCAATAGCCGGGGAACTGGCCTTCACCATGGCCGAATATCGTGATCATGTAATCGGCAAAGCGGCACATGATATCGAGCAGCTTGCGTTTGCCGGTTGCCTGATAATAGGCGACCGCGGCTTCCATCAGATGGCCGGCGCAATAAAGCTCGTGATGGTCGCGCAGATTGGTCCAGCGGCGGGCGGGCTCGACACGCTGGAACCAGGCGTTCAGATAACCGTCCTTGTCCTGCAGCCTTTCATACATGTCGATGATTTCGTCGGCCCGCGCTTCCAGCTTCGGGTTCGGGCGGCGATAGAGCGAATAGGCGATGGTCTCGATCGACTTGCCGAGGTCGGAATCCCAGAACATCTGCGTCGTCCCGCCCCAGGGCTGGATGGGGATGACGACGCCGGGGCTCGGCTGGGAGACATCGATCGCCGTCAGCATGCCGGCCTCGACGCAGCGGTCGAGCAGGGTCTCGGCAGTGGAATTGCAGACGGCGTCCTGCCATTTGCCCCAGAAGCCGCCGAGCTCCACATCGGGAACGGCGACGGGACGAAACTGGCGGTCGTTGCTTGATTTGGTCATGAGCTCGATTTTCCCTCAGTTATTTCACCGCGCCGGCCATCAGCCCGCGCATGTAGTAGCGTTGCAGGAGCAGGAAGACGATCAGGCAAGGGATCGTCATGACGACGACACCGGCCTGGACCGCTCCCCAGTTGATGGCGCCGAGCCGTCCGGCGCGAACCGCCGTCATCAGCACCGGCAGGGTGTATTTCTCATTGCTGGAGAGCAGCACCAGGGCTGCCAGAAACTCGTTCCAGGCATTGAGGAAGGCAAAGATCGCCACCGTCGCCACACCTGGAAGCACCAGCGGCAGCAGAACGCGGATCAAGAGCCGGAGGTCACGCGCGCCATCGATGCGTGCTGCCTCCTCGATCTCCTTCGGCACCGCATCGAAGGCGTTGCGCATCATGAAAACCGAGAAGGGCAGCTGCAGCGTCACATAGACCAGCGTCAGCCCGAGCAGCGAATTGTTGAGGCCGAGTTTTGCCAGGATGATGAAGAGCGGTGTCAGGATCGACTGGAACGGGATCATCAAAGTGGTGATGATCAGCACGAAGAGCGCATTCTTCAGCGGGAACCGATAGCGCGAGAAGCCATAGCCGGCGAGCAGGCTGACGCCGACGGTGAGCACCACGGTGGCGACCGAGACGAACAGCGAGTTGATCATATGCTGCCAGATGCCGGCGCCGAACGTATCGAGCAGCGCGTAGGAATCGATGCTGACACCGGATGTCGGCCACGGCGGCAAGGGCGGCAGGCTGGCCTCCGTGCCATGCCGGAAGGAGGACAACAGCGTGATCACGAAGGGGGCGAGAAAGAAGATCGAGATGGCGATGCCGGTGAGATGATAGGCCGACTTCACGCGGAAGGCTTTGCGCGCCCGGCGTTCCCTTGAGGTGATCATGGACGCTCCTCCCCGACGCGCAGCAGCCAGAGCTGCACGATGCTGATCGCCATCAGGATGGCGAGCAGCACGATCGACAGCGCTGCGCCATAACCGAGATTGAACGACACGAAGGACTGATTGAAGATGTAGTAGACCACCGAGATCATCTTGTTCTGCGGTCCGCCCGACGTCATGATGTAGAACTGGTCGAAGGCGAGAATCGAGCCGGTGACGGAGACGATCAGCGCCAGCGCGATCGTCTTGCGCATCAGCGGCAGCGTCAGATGCCGGAAACGCTGCCAGCGGCCGGCGCCATCAATGCGGGCGGCCTCGGTCAGCTCGGACGGAATGGCCTGCAGCCCAGTCAGAAGAATGATCATGGTGAAACCTGCGATCTTCCAGACGACCATCACCACGATCGTCAGAAAGGCGGTGTCGAAGGTCGCTAGAAGATTGGGGCTCTTTTCGACCAGGCCGAGCGCTTTCAAGGCCGGGCCGATGAAGCCGCTATCGACATTGGCAAGCCACACCCAGAGCAGCGAGGCGGTGGCGAGGCCGACGACAACCGGCAGGAAGATCACCGTGCGATAGGCGCTGACGAACTGCCGTTCCTTCTCGACGAAGATCGCCAGCGGAAAGGCGACGGCGAAGATGGCGACGGTGACGATGAGCGTATAATAGGCGGTGAAA
This sequence comes from Rhizobium sp. NZLR1, assembly GCF_017357385.1. Taxonomy (NCBI): domain Bacteria; kingdom Pseudomonadati; phylum Pseudomonadota; class Alphaproteobacteria; order Hyphomicrobiales; family Rhizobiaceae; genus Rhizobium; species Rhizobium sp. NZLR1. Next base: position 4,216,743 of record NZ_CP071632.1, read on the forward strand.
GAGAGCGCCGTCATGAAGCGGGTGTCGTTGACCATGCGGTAATAATTGTTGAAGCCGATCCAGCGCGATGCCCCCATCAGCGGCCAGTTGTGAAGGCTCATCCATCCGGTGAACAGCACCGGCATGAGGAAGAAGACGATGACCAGCGCCATGGCCGGCGCGATATAGGCAAGGCCGCGCCAGTTCGATTGGCGTCGTCGCCTGCGCCGAGGCAATAGAATCTCTGGACCGGAACCGGTCATCGAAACGCTCCGCATCTGTCGGTTGGGATTTGGCCGGGAAGCTGCCACCGCTCCCCGGCCGCGGCCGGGAGAGAGTTATTGGCCGCTATCGATGATCGATTGCATTTCCGACTGGGCGCTCGAAAACGCGCCGTCGACATCGTCGCCGAAGATCGCGGCGTTGGTGAAGCTCGCCCACGGCCCGTTGGCGCTGTTGATCAGGTCGTTGAACTGCAGCGTATAGGGGGTCTTGGCCACACTGATCGCTTTGAGGCCGACCTGCATGCGCGGGTCGAGACCTTGCAGCACCTTGTCGGCGATATCGCCGCGTGTCGGCAGGCTGCCGTACTTTGCCATGATCTTCTGGCCGTCCTCCGAATAGACATATTCGAGGAAGCCCTTCACCGCGTCGATCTTCTTCGTGCCCTTGGTGATGACGAAATTGTCGCCGCCGGCAAAGGACGACGGCTTGCCATCGACGCCCGGAATGAGGGTCACGCCGAAATTGATATCGGGATGCTCGGTCACCAGCGTGCCGATGGCAAAGGCGCCGAGAGTCTGCTGGCCGATCTTGCCATTGGTGAAGGTCAGGAAATTGGCGCCGGTGTCGCTGGCGGCACCCGCCGGCACCAGGTCCTTCTTGATCATGTTGCGGTAGATATCGACGGCCTTACGCATCTGCGGCGTATCGAGCGTCGCCTTTTTGCTGTCGGCCGACAGGATATCGGCGCCCGCACCCCAGGTGAGCGGCGTGAAGGTGAAGATCATGCAGCCGCCGCAGCCGCCGCCGGAGAAATAGAAGCCGTAGGTATCGTCACCGAGCGCCCGGATCTTCTCGGCGTTGGCGGTGATTTCATCCCAGTTGGCCGGCGCCTTTTCCGGGTCGAGACCGGCTTTCTTGTAGAGATCCTTGTTCCAGGCAAAGACCGATGTCTCCACCGAAAGCGGCAGGCCGTAAATCTTGTCCTGATAGGTGCCGAGGCGGACATGCGACGGCGATAGCGAGTTGAAATAGGGCAGCGATTTTGCCCAGTCCGTCAGGTCCTCCAGCTGGCCGGCGGCAGCAAAGGCAGGATTATAGATCAGATCCATCGACAGCGCGTCCGGCGCCTGTCCGCCGGCAATCGCCGTCGCATATTTCTGCACCAGTTCGGAGAACGGCACCTCGGTCATCACGACCTTGTTCTCATGGCCGGAATTATAGGCTTCGACGACTTTCTTGAAGGCGTCGCCGATGCCGGATCGAACCCACATTTCGACATTTTCAGCCGCCGACGCAGCCGAAAACAGACATAGACTGGCGATGCTGGTCGCCGCCAAAAGACGCTTGATCATGACACTCCTCCCGATATGGCGCATCTCCCTGCGCCTTTGCTCATTCCCTCGAGGTCTTACCCCCGCATGACTGCCGGACGATCAGCCGGCACGGCAATTTCCGCACGCCCGGCTCGACCGGCCGTCCTTCCGCAAGCGCCAACACCGTCAATCCGGCCTGCCGCCCGAGCTCCTTCAACTCCATATCCACCGTCGTCAGCGGCGGCCGGGTCTGGGCCGCGACAATCTCCCAATTGTCGAAGCCGATCACCGAGACATCCTGCGGCACCTTGACGCCGCGCTCGCGCAGCGCATCGGCGGCACCACGGGCAATCTGGTCATTGCCGCAGAACAGTGCGTCGGGCTTTTCTCCCGGCCTCTGCCAAAGCTGCTCCACCGCCTCATGGCCCCAGCTTTCCGACCAGACGCCGTAGAGCACCGGCTCGCGGTGGCCTGCCACCGCATGGTAGGCGCCGGCCCGCTCGCGCACCGAAAAGAACTCTTCCGGCCCGGTGATATGCGCAATCCGCCGCCGCCCGACCTTGGCCAGCCATTCCACCGCCAGTCTCGCGCCCTGTTCGTCGTCCGAACGGAAGGTAACGCTGTTCTGCGTCCCCTCGGTGAAGGCGTAGACGACAGGCACATGCAAGTTCGACAGATCGACAGGCAGACGCCTGTCCAGCCGCTTTCCCGTGGCGATGATGCCATCGACCTGCTTGTCGAGCATCGCATCGACATGGATCTGGGCGAGCGCCGGATCGTCCTCGATGGCGCAGAGGAAAACCGAAACCCCATGATCGACCAGAGCGTCCGAAATACCCGCCATCACAGGCAGGGTGAAACGGCCGTAGGTGTCGTTGGTCAAGAGCCCGATAGTGAAGCTGCGTTTGCTGAGAAGCCCTCTCGCCAGCGCATTCGGCCGATAGCCGATTTCGCCGGCGATCCGCTTCACCCGCTCGCGCGTTTCCGCGCCCATCCGGCCGGTGTCATTGAGCGCCTTCGACGCCGTCGAAATGCTCACCCCGGCAGCCGAGGCCACCTCATGGATGGTGATCCTGCCTCTTTTTCCTCCCGCTATGTTCAGAGTTTCCTCCTTCTGAAGTGGCTTGAGAAAAGCTTTTACCAACTGCTGTGTCAAGTGAGAAAAGGTTTTCTCACGCAAACCGGGAGATCCGGATCAGGGAAAGACCGTGCGCGGATAAGTGCAAACGCAAAGGAGGATCCGAGCGCATCGATCGAACCGATGGTGATATATCGTGGTCTTGAGACCTAAGCAGCGCGAGTGAAATTCCAGGCGGGCGCAGGGAAGTTGCAGGGGCGCCCTTGCGGAAACAGGACGATCGCAGTCAGGACCTCCAATGGGAGGTCCTGAACTATGACGGAGCGATCATCGAAAAATCAGGCGACGTGCCTTGCCAGCGCGCAGCGCGACCAGAGCGAATGCAGCGCCTCGACCAGATGGGCGATATCGGCGTCGGAATGCAGCGGCGTCGGGGTGATGCGTAGCCGCTCGGTCTTCTTCGGCACGGTGGGATAGTTGATCGGCTGGACATAGACGCCGCAATTGTCGAGCAACAGGTCGGAGATCCACTTGCACTTGGCCGCATCGCCGACCAGCACCGGCACGATATGGCTCGGATTGGGCACATGCGGAATGCCGCGCTGATCGAGCAGCGCCCTGAGCTTGCGGACCCGGTCCTGATGGCGGGCGCGCTCGAACTGGCTGACCTTCAGGTGCTGGATCGAGGCGACCGCACCGGCGGCAAGCGCCGGCGGCAGCGCCGTGGTGAAGATGAAGCCCGAGGCAAACGAGCGGATGAAATCGCAAAGGGCTGCCGACGCGGCGATATAGCCGCCCATCACCCCGAAAGCCTTGCCGAGCGTGCCCTCGATCACCGTCAGCCGGTCCATCAGCCCCTCGCGCTCGGCTATGCCGCCGCCGCGCGGGCCGTACATGCCGACCGCATGCACTTCGTCGAGATAGGTCATCGCGCCGTATTTGTCGGCGAGGTCGCAGATTTCCTTGATCGGGGCGATATCGCCATCCATCGAATAGACGCTTTCGAAGGCAATCAGCTTCGGCGCCTTCGGATCGGCGGCCTTAAGCCTGGCTTCGAGATCGGCGACGTCATTGTGCTTCCAGATCACCTTGTCGCACTTGGCATGACGGATGCCCTCGATCATCGAGGCATGGTTCAGCGCGTCGGAGAAGATGATCAGGCCGGGAATTTTGGCGCCGAGCGTGCCGAGTGCCGCCCAGTTGGACACATAGCCCGAGGTGAAGATCAGTGCCGATTCCTTGGCGTGCAGATCGGCAAGTTCACGTTCGAGCATGACGTGATAGTGGGTGGTGCCAGAAATATTCCGGGTGCCTCCCGCACCCGCGCCACAGTGGTCGATGGCGCTTTTCATCGCCTCGATCACCTTCGGGTTCTGGCCCATGCCGAGATAATCGTTGGAGCACCAGACCGTGACTTCTTTTTCGCCATCGGCCGTATGGCGCGTCGCTCGCGGGAAATTACCGCGGTGGCGCTCGAGATCGGCAAAAACGCGGTAGCGGCCCTCGGCATGCAGCCCGTCTAGCTCGTTTTTGAAAAACGCTTCGAAATCCATCTTATGCTCCAGTATCGCGCGGCCGTTCTTGCCGACCGGACGTCCGCGCGTCAATGCTTACCCTTTGCTTTACCATCAACTGCGGCAAATGGCCCAGTTTTTTGAATGATTCCAGATAAAAAATCTGCATGTGGCGATCAATGAAATTGATCCGGCAGACCCGGCAGAGTTTGCCGATCGCCGCAAGCACGGCGACGGCCGGTATCGCAAAAAAATCGGCGCGCCGGTGGACAACCCTTTCTTCCGACATAGTTTTCGGTCTAGCCTGAGAAAAATAAAAGGGACGACCTTTGCCCGTTGGGCAACAACCTCGGAGAAAAAAAGATGAAGAAAGCTGTCATACTCGCATTGGTCGGACTGTCGATCGCAAGCTGCACGCCGACCCAACAGGGCGCCGGCATCGGCGCTGCCTCAGGCGCCGTCATCGGCGGTGTAGTCACCGGCAATGTTCGTGGCGCTGCGGTCGGCGCCGCTATCGGCGGCGTATCCGGCGCGCTGATCGGCAGCGTCGCCGAACAGCCCGGCCAGTGCTACTATCGCGACCGCTACGGCCGCCGCTACATTGATAGCTGCCCGCGCTGAGAACCCCTTACAAACCGTCACATTCAGGAAATCCCGGACACACCTCCGGGATTTTTTGTACTAAATTAGAGCGCGGGCAATTTAAAATGGTACACCCCGCGCGTTTTTGTCGCTAAGCTGTTCACGGCTGGGCAACGAAGCTTCATTGTAGACGTAACCAAAAGCGGCGTATGCGGATTAGAGGGACAAGCCCGAAAACAGGTACTGCGTATCGGCGAACAGGCACCATGATGGTGGTCGCAGCGGCAGCTGCGTTCTCACCGGTCCTGATCGGCGACGCTTACGCCTTCAAGCTTTTCGGCATCACCATCTTCGGCAAGGACGAAGACGAAGGTCAACAGGTGCCCGATCCGGTGCGCTACCATGTCGACCTGAAGGCCGATACCGCCGATCCCGACCTGAAAGAAGCGCTGGAAAACAGTTCCCGTCTTGTCGGTGACCAGAAGCAGCCGGTTTCGGGCGATCTCGGCGTCGTCGTCAAGGCCCGCGACGACCGTGAGCGGCTGATCGCCACCCTGTATGAAAAAGCCCGTTATGGCGGCGTGGTGACGATCACCATCGACGGCAAGAATATCGACGACCTGCCGCCCAACCCGACATTCGACCGGTCCGCGCCGGTCCCGGTCACCGTCGACATTGCGCCCGGCCCGATCTTCAAGGTCAGGGAGGTGCAGTTCGGCGGCGATGCCGCAAACCACAATCCCGCCGATTACGATCTGGCTCCGGGCGCTCAGGCCGGCTCGCTTGCCATCATCAAGGCCGGCGACAAGATCGTCGAGCAGTTGAAGAGCGAGGGCCGGCCGTTTGCCAAGCTGACCGAACGCAAGGTCGTCGCCGATCACAACAGCGATACCGTCGATATCGTGCTTGCGGCCGAAGGTGGCCCGGTCGCCCCGATCGGCGATGTCGGCATCACCGGCGAGAAGACCGTCAAGCCAGGTTTCATCCAGCGTTATTCCCGGCTCGACAAGGGCGAAGCCTATTCCCCGGAGACGCTGAAGAAAGCCGGCGAGCGGCTTCGCGCCCTCGGCGTCTTTTCAAGCGTCACCATTCATGAAGCCGATGCGCTGGCGCCGGATGGCACCTTGCCGATGACGATCGAGGTCTCCGAAGGCAAGCGGCGCTATTTCGGCGTCGGCGCCCAATATTCGACCACCGACGGCTTCGGCGTTCAGGGCTATTGGGGCCACCGCAATCTGTTCGGCGAAGCCGAAACGCTGCGGATCGAGGGCTCGGTCTCGCGGCTTGGCGAAACCACGGATGTCGGCAACCTCGACTATTCCGCCGGTATCCTTTTCACCAAGCCGGGCGCTTTCTTCCCGGCCGCGACGCTGAAGGCCGGCATCGTTGCCAAGACCGAAAATCCGGATGCCTATAATGCAACGCTCGTCACCGCCTCGCTCGGCCTGTCTTACGAGCTGACCGACCGGGACACGATCTCGGCGAGCGGCGAGGTCAGCTGGGAACGCGACGACGACGCCTTCGGCACCAACGACTATCTGACCTTCACCCTGCCGCTGCAATATGACCGCGACGCACGCGACGACAAGTTCAACCCGACCGAGGGCTATCGCGCGACATTTTCGGCTAAGCCCGGTTACGAGATCTTCAACGCCACGCCCTATGCGGCATTCCAGGGCTCGATCTCCGGCTATCTGCCGTTCGGCGCCGAGGACGGCGTGGTGCTGGCCGGCAAGGTCGCCGCCGGTGTCCTGATCGGCGGCGGCGGCATCGAGAACATTCCCGCCACGCAGCGCTTCTTTGCCGGCGGCGGCGGCTCGGTGCGCGGATACAGCTATCAGGAAATCTCGCCCTATAACGACAATGGCGATCCGACCGGCGGCCGCTCCTATGTGACCGGTTCGCTGGAGGCCCGCATCAAGATCACCGATACGATCGGCATCGTGCCTTTCATCGATGTCGGCACAGTATCGGACAGCACCTTTCCCGGCTTTTCCGATATCCGCGCCGGCGCCGGCGCCGGGATACGATATGCGACGCCTTTCGGCCCGCTGCGGCTTGATTTTGCCATGCCGTTGAACAAGTACGAAGATGGCACAGATTATGGAATCTACGCCGGCATCGGCCAATCCTTCTAGAACAGGATGATTTTAGGCCCGGTCGGCCCAAAATCTGAATCCTGTTCTACATTAAAGAGTTAGAGCATGATGTCGTCCGAAAACCGCTCACACTTTTCGGCATCATGCTCTAGAATTGCCGATTCCGATTTGTGAGCCATCATGAAAACGGGGTAGTGTCCGCGCCGATGCAAACGCTGGCAAAAATCGTCAACTGGATCCTACGGCTCACCGCCTATGGCGTGGGCGCGTTCTTGATTCTTGCCGTCATGGCACTTGCGATCTTCGGCTTCACCGCCTTTGGCGCCCGCATCGTCACCGAAAAGATAGCCTCCACGCTTTCCAACCGGGACATGACGATTACCGTGCGTGAACCGCAAGGCCTTTTGACCGGCGGGCTTCGCGCCGCAGAGATCTCGATCTCCGACACCAGAGGCGTGTTTGCGGAAATTCATGGCATCGCGATCGACTGGAATCCGCTGGCGCTGCTGACTGGAACCTTCCATGCCAAACGTTTCGAAATCGAAACGATCGACGTGCTGCGCGAGCCGGTGCGCACCCTGCCCTCGCGGCCCGGAGCAGAAAATGCCGGCGGTTTCAGCCTCCCGATCAAGGTCGACATCGACCGCGTCGCGCTGCCCGACATCAAACTGGCCGCACCCTTTGCCGGGCGCGCTTTTGCGCTTGCTGCCGAAGGCAGTCTTTCAGCGAACGGCGATGGCGGCGAGGCGGTCGTCAATGTCAGCCGTCATGACGTCCCGGATGCGCGGCTCGCCGCCGACATCGCCTATGCGCCAGCCGAAAACCGGCTGCGGCTGAAGGCGCAGCTGTCTGAACCTAAGGGTGGGCTGCTGGCGGGCTTTCTTGGCCTGCCTGATGATCCTGCCGTCAACATCGATCTCGACGGCCAAGGACCGATATCCGACTGGAAAGGCAAATTGCAGGCGGCCCTCGACGGACAGCAGCGCGCCGCAATCGAAGGCCGGCATCAGATCAGCGCAGACGGACTGCACCATCTCGACCTCAAGGGCGGCGGCGACCTGAGCTCGCTGCTTCCCTCGGCTTTCCGGCCGCTTTTTGCCGGCCAGACCAATATCGATCTTGCCACCACCTTCGACAACCACGGCAAGATCGATATCCAGACCGGCAATATCGCCACCGGCAGCGTCGTCATCGCCGCCTCAGGCACCCTCGATCCGGCCGGCAACAACAGCCTGAACGCCAATCTGCTCGGCACGTCGGGGCCTGTCGATTTCCGCTGGCCGCTCGCCGAAGGCGAAGCGCGTTTCCTGATATCGGGCCTCAACCTGGGCCTGACCGGCGATGCGCAGGCGGCCCGGTTGAATGTCAGCGGCTCGCTCGATACCGCAACCTTGCCTCAGACCGATATCGGCAATGTCAAGCTGACGGCAAAAAGCGACGCCTTCAATCTCGCCGCCCGTTCCGGCAGCATCCAGCTGCGCCTCGTTGCCGGCGACGCGACCTTTGCAGAGCCGAACCTCAATCGCGCCGTCCAGGGCCCGGTCACGATCGCCTCGCCTCTGCAGATAACGCCCGGCAGCATCGGCTTCAACGGCACCACCGTCGAAAGCGCCAATATCAACGGCAGCCTCAACGGCTCCTATCGGCTGACGGACCAAGTGCTGACCGGCAACGCCAAGCTCACCATCGCACCGACAGCCCTGCCGGCTGCGGTGACGGCCAGGTTCGACGGACCGATCTCGCTCGAAAGCCAGGTCGTCGGCACCATCCCGTCGAAATTCGCGTTGTCCAACCTCGTGCTCAAGTCCGGCACGCTTGAGGCCGCCGGCAGCGTGGTGCTCGACGGCTCGATGTTGAATGCCGATCTCTCCGGCCGGCTGCCTGACGTCGGCAAGCTGATCCCCGGCGCCATCGGTGGAGCGGCTTATGCGTTGAGAGTTGGCGGTGAGCTTCCCACAATCTCCGTGACGGCCAATCTCAAGGCCGCCAGCCTGCATATGGCCGACCGCACGCTCGGCAATCTCAATATCGACCTGTCGGGTGTCGCCGATCCCAAGGCGCCGCAGGGCAGGATCGCCGCCACCGGCACGATCGACGGCCAGCCGATCGGCATCAACGGCGACATCAGTTCGCAGGACGGCAGCATTATCCTTCCGGCGCTGACCGCCGATATCGGCGGCAACCGGCTGACCGGCAATGTCGAATTCTCGCCCTCCCTGGAGCCGACAGGCGCACTGACCTTCGATTTCCCCAATATCGGCCTGCTCGCTGCACTCGGCGGACAGAAGGCCGACGGCGACCTCAAGGGTTCGCTCGGCGTCACGAGCAACAGTGGCAAGATCGCGCTCAAGCTGCTGGCGACCGGCGCCTCGATCCGCCGCGATACGCTTGCTATCGTCAAGCCGGATATCGACGTCACGGTCAGCGATCTCAGCGCCCTTGCGGTAAACGGCACGGTCAAGGCCGACGAGGTGAATGCCGGGTCGAACAGGCTTGCCGGCCTTTCGCTCGGCTTTACCAAGCAGCAGAACCATACCGATTTCGATCTCAATGCCGCCTATGACGGCAATCCGGTGCTGGCGGCCGGCAATATCGAGGCGGCAGGCGGCACGATCGGCGTAAACCTCGATCGCTTCTCGGCCAGCCCGCGCAATATCCCGGTCGAACTCGCGGCACCGACACAGGTCGCAATCGTCGGCGGCACCGCCAATCTGAACGGGCTGACGCTGAAGACCGGCACCGGCTCGGTGAGCGTCACCGGTTCGGCCGGCGAGACGCTGAAGCTTGATGTCGACATCCACGAACTGCCGGCAGCGCTTGCCAACGGTTTCGTGCCGAACCTTTCGGCCGGCGGCACGATTTCCGGAACGATTGCAGTGACGGGAACGCCGGCCGCACCTGTTGCCGACTTCAAGCTCGACTGGAAGGATGCGACGACCGGCCAGACCAAGGGGGCCGGGATCGGGCCGCTCGGCATCACCGCCGGCGGAAAATTCGCCGACAACAAACTCGGTTTCGACACCGCAGTCGCGGGAGATGACGGCCTTTCGCTGAAGGCCGCCGGCAATGTCGCACTCGCCGACCCGAAGGCGCCGGTCCTGGACGTCGACGCCGATATCGTCAATCTGCCGGCCCGCATCGCCAATGGTTTCGTTCCCGATCTGGCCGCCGAAGGCACGATTACCGGAAAGGTCTCGGCCGCCGGCCTCCTCAATGCGCCGACCGCCAATTTCGATCTCGATTGGAAAGATGCTGCGACCAGCCAGTCGAAACGCGCCGGTCTTGCCGATCTCGCGATGAAGGCTTCAGGAAAATTCGCCGACAACAAACTCGACTTCGACGCGGCGATATCAGGCGCCGACAAGCTGTCGGTAAACGCAACCGGCAATCTCGCCATGACAGGCACGACGATCGGCAACGTCAAGCTCGATGCCGCGCTGGCGAATGTCCCGGCAGCGATCGCCAATAGCTTCGTCGCCGATCTCGCCGCCGAAGGCATGATCTCGGGAAAGCTCTCGGCCGCAGGTTCGCTTGCCGCCCCGACCGCCAATTTCGACCTTGATTGGAAAGGTGCTGCAACGAGCCACACCAAGCGTGCCGGCATTGCGGCCCTTGGCGTCACCGCATCCGGAAAATTCGCCGACAACAAGCTGGATTTCAACGCGGCAGCAAGCGGCGCCGACAGCCTCTCGCTCAGGGCAAACGGCAATGTCGCCATCACAGGCACGACGATCGGTAACGTCAACGTCGACGCCGCACTGGCCAATGTCCCGGCCGGCATCGCCAACGGCTTCGTCGCCGATCTTGCAGCGGAAGGCGCCATTACCGGAACGGTCTCGGCCACCGGATCCCTTTCCGCTCCGGCCGCCGATTTCGACCTCAATTGGAAAAACGCCGCGACCAGCCACACGAAACACGCCGGCCTTGCCAGCCTCGACGTGACCGCATCGGGAAAATTCGCCGAAAACAAGCTGGATTTCGATACGACAGTTAGCGGCGATAATGGCCTGTCGCTGAAGGCCGCAGGCAATGTCGCGCTTGCCGGCACGGCGATCGACAGCCTCAAGCTCGACGCCGCGATCGCCAAGGTTCCGGCCGCTCTCGCCAACGCCTTCGTTCCGGATCTCGAAGCAGGCGGCACGATCTCAGGCACGATATCCGCCGCCGGGACTCCTGCAGCACCGAATGCCGACTTCAAGCTCGACTGGACCGATGCCGCAACCCGGCAGACGAAGAGCGCTCATCTCTCCGGCCTGGCGCTGACCGCATCGGGACACTTTGCCGACGACAAGCTCGATTTCGATGCCGATCTCGGCGGCAAGGATGGCCTCTCGCTGAAAGCCACCGGCAATGTCGCCATGTCGGGCACGTCGATCCGCAACCTCGACGTCAAGGCCGACCTTGCCAACCTGCCGGCAGCCCTTGCCAACGACTTCGTCCCCGGTCTCGCCGCTGAGGGAACGGTGTCCGGAACGGCATCCGCCTCCGGCGCGCTGCCCAAACCCGCCGTCGATTTCAGGCTCGACTGGAAGAACGCCGCAACCGCTCAGACCAGAAGCAGCGGCCTTTCCGGCCTGAGTGCCGCGGCATCCGGAAAATACGCCAATGACAGGGTCGACTTCGATGCCAACCTCGCCGGCAAAGACGGGGTGTTGGCCAAGGCGACAGGCGGTGTCACGATCGCGGGAACAGCGATCCGGGATCTTTCGATCAATGCCGATATTCCGGCGCTGCCAGCCAATATCGCCAATGCATTCGTTCCAGGTCTCGGCGCCGATGGCACGCTTTCGGCGAGCGCCGTCACGTCGGGAACGCCGGCAAATCCGATCGTTGATTTCAAGCTCGACTGGAAGGATGCCGCGACCAGCCACACCAAGGCTGCCGGCCTTTCCCGCCTGGCGCTGACGGCAACGGGAAAATACGCCGGTGACCGGCTCGATTTCGATGCCGCCCTCAACGGCAGCGGCGGCATTGCGCTTAAGGCCGCCGGCAATCTCGCCATTGCAGGCACGACGATCCAGTCGATCGACGTCACGGCCAACGCTGCCGATCTTCCGGCTGCCATTGCCAACGGCTTTGTTCCGGGCCTTGCAGCCGAGGGCGCGGTCTCGGCGACGGTCAAGGCCACCGGCGCGCTATCGGCGCCCTCAGTCGATTTCAAGGTCGACTGGAAGAACGCCGCGACGAGCCAGACAAAAGGCGCCGGCCTTTCGCCATTCACCATCGGTGCATCCGGCAAACTTGCCGGAAACAAGCTGACGGTCGACACCAGCCTTGCCGGCGACGCCGGCATGTCGCTGAAGGGTGGCGGCAGTGTTGTGATCACAGGCAATCGCGCCATCGACATGCGCTTCAACGGCAATCTTCCTTTCGCCGTGCTCGGCGCGCCGCTGGCGCAACAGGGCCTCGTCGCCGACGGCGTCGCCACCGTCAATCTGCAGGTTGGCGGAACGGCGGCCGCACCCGTCATCAACGGCACCGTCTCGACATCAGGCGCAAAGCTCGTCGACGTCCGGCGCAATCTCGCCGTCAACAATCTGGCGGCAACCGTGAGCTTCAACGGCAGCCAGGCCGTGATCTCGCGCCTCAGCGGCAACGTTGGCGGCGGCGGCACGATTTCGGCAAGCGGCACCATCGGCATCCAGCCGGCCGGTGGCTTTCCCGCCGACATTTCGATCAAACTCGACAAGGCGGTCTATGTCGACGGAACGCTCGTCGTCTCCACGGTTAACGGCACGATCGCCCTGCGCGGGCCGATGATGAATTCGACGCTGAGCGGCAAGCTTCGTCTGGACAAGACCTCGATCACCATCCCAGAAAAATTGCCGACCTCGCTCAGTGAAATCGATATCCGGCATAAGAATGCGCCGCGGGCGGTGCTTGCGCAGCTGCGCGACGACGGCGAGCGGAAACCCGGCGAAAAATCCTCGACGATCACCCTCGATCTCGAAATCGACGCGCCCTCGCATATTTTCGTGCGCGGCCGCGGCATCGATGCCGAGCTCGGCGGCGGTGTGACGATCCGCGGAACGGCGGCAGCGCCGATCGTGACCGGCGGCTTCACCATGCGCCGCGGTCGCTTGACCATTCTCAACCGCCGCCTGGATTTCACCGACAAGAGCCGGATCACCTTTGCCGGCAACTTGACGCCGGCGCTCGATATGGAAGCAACCTCCGCTTCCGGCTCGACGACGCTGACCGTCGACGTGGCTGGCCTTGCCACCGACCCCGCGATCACCTTTTCCTCCTCGCCACAGCTGCCGCAGGACGAGGTGCTGGCGCAGCTGATCTTTGGCCAGTCGATGTCAAAGCTCTCGCCGGTGCAGATCGCCCAGCTCGCCGACGCCGTCAGCCAGCTGGCTGGCAACCGCTCCAACTCGCTTTTCGAAGGCCTGCGCAACCAGCTCGGCGTCGACGATCTCGACATCAGCACCGATTCCAAGGGCCAGACCAGCGTCAGCGTCGGCCGCTATCTCAACGACCGCACCTATTTCGAATTGCAGCAGGGCGGCTCGGCCGGCGCCAAGGCGATAATCAACCTCGATGTCGGCCGCGGCGTCAAACTGCGCGGCGCTGCCGGCGGCAATGGTGCGGGAGAAGCGGGCATCGTCTACGAACGGGAATATTGAGCCGGCTTAGAAACCCGTCTTGCTCGTCTTGAGAAGGATGTTGGTCTCGGTTGAGTTGATGCCATTGATCAGCCGGATGCGGCGCAGCGTCTCGTCGAATGAGGCAAGGTCGCGATCCTCGAGTTCGGCGACGAAATCCCATTTGCCGTTGGTGCTGTGAAGCGCGCGCACTTGCGGCACCCCCCTCAACTGATCGGCCACCCTGTCGGCGAGCTTGCCGAGCACCTCGATCATGACGATGGCGCGCACCCCGGCGGACCGGGTCTCGTGACCGGTGCGGATGGTGAAGCCGACGATGGTGCCGCCGGCGACCAGCCGGTCGATCCGGGCGGCAACCGTTGCCCGCGATGCGCCGGTCATCGCCGCAAGCGAGGAGACGGAAATCCGGGCATTGTGGCGAAGTGCACTCAGAAGCTCAGTATCGAGATCATCCACGCTAATCACTTTGTCAAAAGTGGTTTATCAATATGCGCAATCATACTCCATTTCTGACATTTTTCCATCTTTTTGCCGCCAGCCGTTTAACCCACTATCGCCTCAAACAGGCCTCAACACGGAGCCCCTTAGATGAATGCCCAATCGCAATCTGTCACCCTCATCGGCGCGCCGCTGGAAGAAGGCTCCGGCCGCAGGGGCGCTGCCATGGGGCCTGCGGCCCTGCGCATTGCCGGCGTCGACCAGACATTGATCGAGCTTGGCCATGACGTCGCCGACATCGGCGATCTCAGGATCGTGCCGGCGATGGATCTGCCGAACCATCCGAAAGCCCATAATCTTAGGATCGTCGGCGCCTTCACGCGGGCTCTCGAAAGCAGCGTCCACGACGTGGCCGCCTCCGGCCGTTTTCCGCTGATCCTCGGCGGCGACCATAGCCTTTCCATGGGCACTGTCTCCGGCATGGCCCGTTACGCCGCCAGCAAAGGCCGGCCGCTCTTCGTGCTTTGGCTCGATGCCCACACCGATTTCAATTCCCCGGCCACCTCGCCCTCCGGTAATATTCACGGCATGCCCGTCGCCTTCTTCTGCGGCGAGGCGGAGTTTGCCCAGATCCTGCCGAAGGATCGCCCGTTCGTTGACCCGAAGAATGTCTTCCAGGTCGGCATCCGTTCGATCGATGCGCGCGAACGCGAGGAGATCCACGAACATGGCGTCAACGTTTTTGATATGCGCGCCATCGACGAGCAGGGCATCGGCGCCATCATGCGAGAGATCGTCAGTGTCGTCGCCAAGGCGAACGGCCTGCTGCATGTCAGCCTCGACCTCGATTTCCTCGACCCCGAAATCGCCCCCGGCGTCGGCACGACAGTGCCTGGCGGCGCGACCTTTCGCGAGGCGCATCTGGTGATGGAAATGCTTTCGGACAGCGGCCTCGTTTCGTCGCTCGATCTCGTTGAACTCAATCCGTTTCTCGACGATCGCGGCAAGAGCGCCCGCATTCTGGTGGAGCTGACGGCAAGCCTCTTCGGCCGCCGCATCTTCGATCGCCCGACACGCGCTGCATAAAAAGGGGAAGAACCATGAACACCTCGGAAAAACTGATCGCCACCGAACAGCGGCTCGGCGCCAACAACTACAAGCCGCTCGACGTGGTGCTGACGCGCGGTGAAGGTGTTCATGTCTGGGATACCGACGGCAATCGTTATCTCGATTGCCTCTCGGCCTACTCCGCCGTCAACCAGGGCCATTGCCATCCGAAGATCCTCGCCGCCATGGTCGAGCAGGCGGGCAGGCTGACACTCACCTCCCGCGCCTTCCGCAACGATCAGCTCGCCTATCTCTACGAAGAACTCGCGGCCCTCACCGGCTCGCACAAGATCCTGCCGATGAATTCCGGCGCCGAGGCGGTGGAAACTGCCATCAAGGCGGTTCGCAAATGGGGATACGAGGTCAAGGGCGTACCGGAAGGCAAGGCGGAGATCATCGTCTGCGCCGATAATTTCCACGGCCGGACGCTGAGCATCATCAGCTTCTCCACGGACCCCGACGCCCGCACCGGCTTCGGCCCCTACACCGCCGGTTTCCGCATCATTCCCTTCGGCGATGCCGAGGCTTTCGCCGCCGCAATCAACGGCAATACGGTGGCCGCCCTGATCGAGCCGATCCAGGGGGAAGCCGGCGTCGTCATCCCGCCGGCCGGCTATTTCACCCGCATCCGCGAGCTCTGCACGGCAAACAACGTCACCCTCATTCTCGACGAGATTCAGACCGGCCTCGGCCGCACCGGCAAGCTGCTGGCCGAGGAACACGAAGGCATCGAGGCCGATGTGACGCTGATCGGCAAGGCGCTGTCCGGCGGCTTCTATCCCGTCTCGGCCGTGCTTTCCAATTCCGAGGTTCTGGGTGTGCTCAAGCCCGGGCAGCACGGCTCGACCTTCGGCGGCAATCCGCTCGCCTGCGCGGTGGCGCGCACCGCCCTGAAGGTACTGACGGAAGAGGGCATGATCGAGAACGCCGCTGATATGGGCGACTATTTCCTCGAAGGCCTCAAGTCGATCCGTTCGAACATCGTCAGGGACGTGCGCGGCCGCGGCCTGATGATGGCCGTCGAGCTGGAACCCGAAGCCGGCGGCGCACGGCAATATTGCCATGCGCTGAAGGAGCGCGGCCTTCTCGCCAAGGATACCCACGACCATACGATCCGCCTCGCCCCGCCCTTGATCATATCAAGGGAGCAGGTGGATTGGGCGGTCTCGCAGATTGAAAAGACGATCACCTGAGCCGGATCGTCGAGTTGTTCGGCGCCGGTCACGCATTTGCAGGCGCCGGCTTCCACCCGAGGCAGAAAACCTTTGCAATCTGGTCTGCCAATTTAGATTTGGGCAACACTCTTCCGTTACTGTCGTCAATAACCGTAACGATGCTTCGCACAAAGCAAAGTCATCGCGTGGTGTGAAGGCAAAGCTGGTCCGTGCCAATGGTGGCGCGCCTGCTTCTGCCCTGGCTTACGACAGTTGGGAAGAATTCTATGGCCACGATCAATTCCACTAGCTTCAGCGGCGATACGCTCGAGATCATTGCCTTCCGCCTGCATGATCAGGAATTCTGCGTCAAGACCACGACCATCCGCGAAATCCGTGGCTGGGCGCCGTCGACGCCGATCCCGCATGCGCCGGCCGATGTCATCGGCGTCATGAACCTGCGCGGCTCGGTGATCCCGATCATCGACCTCGCTTACAAGCTCGGCATGAAGAGCACCGTTGCCAACGAGCGTAGCGCCATTGTCGTCGCCGAAGTTCACAGCATGGTCATCGGCATGCTCGTCGACCGCGTCTCGGATATTCTCACTATCTCGTCCAGCCAGGTCCAGCCGGTACCTGAGGTGACCGCGTCCTTCGACCGCGCCTATTGTGAAGGCATCATCGCTTCGGAAAACGGCATGATCTGCTTCCTGAACCTTGCCAAGATGTTCAAGGAAAACGAAACAGACGAACTGGCCGCGTAATCCGCTCAAACTATTCAACTATTGAAAACCGCCCACTTCGGGCGGTTTTTTATTGCCGCCCCGAGCAGATTGGCTGTGTCAGCGTCGCATCATATTATTAGCAATATCTTTTATACGCAATTTTAACCACGCTCCCTCAGCATGGTGATGCATACGGATGATAAGTCTCCGGCGCAGTGGGAGTGATAACCGACTACCGGTTCGTCCCGGCTCCGCATACCTTGTCCGCCCCCTCGCTTCTCCGGCCGAAACAGCAAAAGCTGTGCATCTCAAAGGGACAGGAATGTTTGGTCTTACCTCCGATTCGAAATACATTCTTGACGCCATCTCCAAATCGCAGGCGATCATCGAATTCGATCTCAAGGGAAATATTCTCACGGCGAATGAGAATTTCTGCAACGCGCTTGGTTACCGTCTGAACGAGATCGTCGGCAAGCATCACAGCATGTTTTGCGAGCCGGCCTATACAGCGACGCCCGAATATCGCGCCTTCTGGGCGCGGCTTGGACGCGGCGAATATGACGCCGGCGCTTATAAGCGGCTCGCCAAGGGCAACAGGGAGATATGGATCCAGGCTTCCTATAACCCTGTTTCAAAGGGCGGAAAGCCATACAAGGTGGTGAAGTTTGCCGCCGATATCACCGCCGCGAAGAAGCAGGCGGTCGAAGATTCCGGCAAGCTCGAAGCGATCTCGCGCTCGCAGGCGGTGATCGAATTCACCCCGAAGGGCGAAATCCTGACCGCCAATGAAAATTTCTGTCAGGCCATGGGATATTCCCTGGCCGAAATCACCGGCAAACATCACAGCATCTTCTGCGACCCGGCATATACCCGCACCGAGGATTACAGCAGCTTCTGGCGACGTCTCGCCAATGGCGAATTCATCGCCAACGAATTCGTCCGTTTCGGCAAGGGTGGCCGCGAAATCTGGATTCAGGCCGCCTATAACCCGATCGTCGATGCCGACGGCAAGGTCTACAAGGTGGTGAAGTTCGCAACCGACGTCACCCAGCGGATGAGCGCGATATCCCTGCTCGCCGGCGCGCTGCGTCAGCTTTCCGAAGGCGATCTGACGAGGACGGTGGACACACCCTTCGTCCCCTCGATGGAGCAATTGCGCCAGGATTTCAATACCGCGGTCAGAGGTCTTGCCGAGACGATGAAGACGATCGGCGAGAATGCCAGTGCGATCGCCGCCGGCTCGAGCGAGATCGGCGGATCGGCGGATTCTTTCTCCAAGCGGACGGAACAGCAGGCCGCATCGATCGAAGAGACCGCAGCCGCGCTGGAGGAGATCACCACCACCGTCAACGATTCCAGCCGCCGCGCCGATGAGGCGGGCCGCCTCGTCGCCGTGACCAAGCAGGGCGCCGAGCAGTCGGGCGTCGTGGTCCGCAACGCCGTCGCCGCCATGGACCAGATCGAGCAGTCCTCGCGCGAAATCACCAACATCATCGGCGTCATCGACGATATCGCCTTCCAGACCAACCTCCTGGCGCTGAATGCCGGCGTCGAGGCAGCCCGCGCCGGCGAGGCCGGCAAGGGCTTCGCCGTGGTGGCCCAGGAGGTCCGCGAGCTCGCCCAGCGCTCTGCCAAAGCCGCCAAGGAGATCAAGGCGCTGATCAATACGTCGAGCGATCTCGTCAAGAACGGCGTCGGCCTCGTCGGCCAGACCGGCAAGGCGCTCGAGCAGATCGTCACACAGGTCGGCGATATCAACGGCAACGTCGTCGCCATCGTCGAAGCCTCAAAGGAACAGGCAACCGGCCTTAAGGAAATCAACCAGGCGGTCAATACGCTAGACCAGGCAACCCAGCAGAACGCCGCCATGGTCGAGGAAAGCACCGCCGCCAGCCATAACCTGGCAAAGGAAGCCGAAATGCTGCGGGTCCTGCTGGCAAGGTTCCGCCTGCCCGGTCAGACCCGGACCCCGACCCAGCAGACTGCCGGCAGGCTAGACGCAAGACAGGCAGGCTCGCCGGCGCTGCATCTGGTTTCGCGTGTCGCAAAGGCGCACGGCGCTACTACTGCAAGCGCACAGAGCTGGGAAGAGTTTTGATGTCAGTCTTCCGGCACATCGCCATTATACGGTGCCGCCGCACGGCGGCACTTTGATCGTACTACGCAGCATACGCGGTAAAGAGCGTCGCAGGAGGCCGATGCGACGCGCAGCTTGCCCCCGTCCATGAGCCGATCAATACTACCGGGCCTGGTTTGCGTCCGGCTCGGGCTTCCGGATCAAGGGAGCGGCCTGAAGCACCAGTGCATCCAGGCCATTCTCCTGGGTTTCCAGGATTTCGAACAATTGCCGCCGCATGCGCGGCTCCCAGAATTTGTTGATATGGGTGGCGACGCCCTCGACGGCCTCGCTTGCCGGCTGGCTCTTGAAAAAAGTGGCGATCTGGTTTGCCATGTAAACGAGCTTGGTCTTGGTATCATGCGACATCGGCAATGCTTCCGGGCGAGATGCGGTGCGGGTGGGTGAAAATCTCGAAATCCTCGCCGCGCACTAGCGCGACGAGCGTCATGCCGGCCGCTGCGGCGGTGCGGATGGCAAGAGCGGTCGGCGCTGAGATGGCGATCAGCACCGGGCTGCCGAGGATCGCCGCCTTCTGCACCATCTCCAGGGAAAGCCGGCTGGTGACGACGACGGCGCCGTCCGCGCCCCTTTCGCCCGACCCGATAACGGCGCCGCAGAGCTTGTCCAAAGCATTGTGCCGGCCGACATCTTCGCGCACCGCAACCAATCCCCGGCCGGGAAGATAAAAGCCGGCGCCATGCACCGCCCGCGTTTCGCGATGCAGCGGCTGGGCTTCGTTCAGAAGTAAAACGGCCCGCACGATATCGGCATGCGACAGCGACAGCGACGATGCCGAGACATCGGGCACCGACCGCACCGCCTGCTCGATCGATTCGATGCCGCAGAGCCCGCAGCCGACCGGTCCCGCCATGCTGCGGCGGCGTGCCCGTAGCCGGTCAGCGACATCGTCGACAAGGCTCACCTGAACATCGATCCCCTGCTCACCCTCGACGACCTCGATGTCGGAGATCTCCGCCGGTCCGGTAATGATCCCTTCGGTCAGACTGAACCCGACGGCAAAATCCTTAAGATCGGCCGGCGTCGCCATCATCACCGCGTGTGAGCTGCCGCCATAGGAGAAGGCAATCGGCACCTCTTCCGGCACGATACGCGAACCGGTCTGCAGGATGCCATTGCGGCGCGCGGTTTCGGGAGCGCGGGTGGTGACGGCGAAGGTCATGATGCAAGCCCCTCCTTGCCAAACCACCCCCACATCGTCACTCCGCTGCCTCGAGCTTGCCGGCGATACGGCGCGATTGCCGCGCCTGCTCGTCATATTCGAGCTGCCATTCGCTCGGCCCGTTGGAGGGCGACACCTGCACCGCCGTCACCTTGTACTCAGGGCAGTTCGTCGCCCAGTCGGAGAAATCGGTGGTGATGACGTTCGCCTGCGTATTGGGATGATGGAAGGTCGTATAGACGACACCCGGCGCAACACGATCGGTAATCAGGGATCTCAGCGTGGTGTCGCCGGAGCGGCTGCCGAGCTTTACCCAGTCGCCGTCGCGAATGCCGCGCTGCTCGGCATCGTGCGGATGGATCTCCAGCCGGTCTTCGGCGTGCCAGACGACATTTTCGGTCCGCCGCGTCTGCGCCCCGACATTGTACTGGCTGAGGATGCGGCCAGTGGTGAGCAGCAGCGGGAAGCGCGGGCCGGTGCGCTCGTCGGTCGCGACATATTCGGTGCGGATGAACTTGCCCTTGCCGCGCACGAAGCCGTCGACATGCATGATCGGCGAGCCGAGCGGGGTCTTCTCGTTGCAGGGCCACTGCACCGAGCCGATCTTGTCGAGATAGTCGTAGGAGACCATCGCAAAGCTTGGCGTCGTCGCGGCGATCTCGTCCATGATCTCCGACGGATGGGTGTAATTCCAGTCGAGCCCCATCGCCTGGGCAAGCTTCTGCGTCACCTCCCAGTCGCCATAACCGTTGCGCGGCGACATCACCTTGCGCACGCGGTTGATGCGGCGCTCGGCATTGGTGAAGGTGCCGTCCTTCTCGAGGAAGGTCGAGCCCGGCAGGAAGACATGGGCGTAATTGGCGGTCTCGTTGAGGAACAGGTCCTGCACGACAACGCATTCCATCGCCGCAAGCCCGGCTGCGACATGTTTGGTATCCGGATCGGACTGGAGAATGTCCTCGCCCTGAACGTAGAGGCCTTTGAAGGAGCCATCGACCGCCGCATCCAGCATGTTCGGAATGCGCAGGCCCGGCTCTTTGTCGAGCTTCACGCCCCAGAGTTTCTCGAAGATATCGCGCGTCGCATCGTCGGAAATATGCCGGTAGCCCGGCAGTTCGTGCGGGAAAGAGCCCATATCGCAGGAGCCCTGCACGTTGTTCTGGCCGCGCAGCGGGTTCACGCCGACACCGGGACGGCCGATATTGCCGGTCGCCATCGCCAGGTTGGCGATGGCGATGACCGTGGTCGAGCCCTGGCTGTGTTCGGTAACGCCGAGACCGTAGTAGATCGCGCCATTGCCGCCCTTGGCAAAGAGCCTTGCCGCGCCACGCAGATCCGCCGCCGGCACGCCGGTGAAGATCTCGGTCTGCTCGGGACTGTGTTGCGGTTCGGCGACGAAGGCGGCCCAGTCCTCGAATTCCGACCAGTCGCAGCGCTCGCGGATAAACGTCTCGTCAAAGAGCCCTTCGGCGACGATCACATGCGCCAGCGCCGTCATCACCGCAACGTTGGTGCCGGGTTTCAGCGGCAGGTGGTAGGAAGCCTCGACATGCGGCGAGCGGACGATATCGGTTCGACGCGGATCGATGACGATGAGCTTGGCCCCCTGGCGCAACCGCTTCTTCAATCGCGAGCCGAACACCGGATGCCCCTCCGTCGGATTGGCGCCGATGATGACGACGACATCAGAATGCTCGACACTGTCGAAATTCTGCGTTCCGGCCGAAGTTCCGAACGTCTGGCCGAGACCGTAGCCGGTCGGCGAATGGCAGACGCGGGCGCAGGTATCGACATTATTGTTGCCGAAGCCGGCGCGGATCAGCTTCTGCACCAGGTAGGTTTCTTCATTGGTGCAGCGCGAGGAGGTGATACCGCCGATCGCCTCGCGGCCGTATTGATACTGGATGCGGCGGAACTCCGACGCCACATGCGCGATGGCTTCGTCCCAGCTGACCTCCCGCCAGGGATCGCTGACCTTTTCGCGGATCATCGGGTTGAGGATCCGGTCCTTGTGGGTGGAATAGCCGTAAGCGAAGCGGCCCTTGACGCAGGAATGGCCGCGATTGGCCTGGCCGTCTTTCCACGGCACCATGCGCACCAGTTCCTCGCCGCGCATTTCCGCCTTGAACGAGCAGCCGACGCCGCAATAGGCGCAGGTGGTGACGGCCGAATGTTCCGGCTGGCCGATCTCTATCACCGACTTCTCCGTCAGCGTCGCCGTCGGACAGGCCTGGACGCAGGCGCCGCAGGAGACGCATTCGGATTCCATGAAATTCTCGTGCATGCCGGGGGATACGCGCGAACCAAAACCGCGTCCCTCAATCGTCAGCGCGAAGGTGCCCTGCACTTCCTCGCAGGCGCGCACGCAGCGCGAACAGACGATGCACTTGGAGGGATCATAGGTGAAATAGGGATTGGACTCGTCCTTCGGCATCCATTTCAGATTGATGTCGCCATTGCTGCGCGCCTTGACGTGGTTGTCGCCCTCGTAGCCGTAGCGCACATCGCGCAGGCCGACGGCACCAGCCATGTCCTGCAATTCGCAATCGCCGTTGGCAGCGCAGGTCAGACAGTCGAGCGGATGGTCGGAAATATAGAGTTCCATCACGCCGCGGCGGATGTCCTTCAGCCGACCCGTCTGCGTATGCACCACCATGTTTGCCGCCACCGGGGTCGTGCAGGAGGCAGGTGTGCCGTTGCGTCCCTCGATCTCGACGAGGCAGAGCCGGCAGGAGCCGAAAGCGTCGACCATATCGGTGGCACAGAGCTTCGGCACCTTGATGCCGGCCTCCATCGAGGCCCGCATGATGGAGGTACCTTCCGGCACGTTGATCTGCTGCCCATCGATGGTGAGCGTCACCATCGCCTCGGATTTCGAAGCCGGGGTGCCGTAGTCGATTTCATGGATGAGCGACATGGTCGGCCTCTTGTACGGAAGTGGAAATGCGCGATGCAGGAAAGAGTGTGGGTGCGACGTGAGATGTCATCACTCAGCCGCCTCCACCATCGGCGCCGGCGAAAAATCCTCCGGGAAATGCGTCATCGCACTCACGACGGGATAAGGCGTGAAACCGCCGAGCGCACAGAGCGAACCGAACTTCATCGTGTTGCAGAGATCGGCAAGCAGCGCCCGGTTCTTCTCCGGCTCGATGCCTTGGGCGATCTTGTCGGCCGTCTCGACGCCGCGTGTCGAGCCGATGCGGCAGGGCGTGCACTTGCCGCAGCTTTCGATTGCGCAGAATTCCATGGCGAAACGCGCCTGCTTCAGCATATCGGCGGTGTCGTCGAAGACGACGAGGCCGGCATGGCCGATCAGTCCGTCCTTGGCGGCAAAGGCTTCGTAATCGAACGGCGTGTCGAACAGCGCCCGCGGGAAATAGGCACCAAGCGGCCCGCCGACCTGCACGGCCTTGACCGGTCGCCCCGTCGCCGTGCCGCCGCCGATCCCGTCGACGATATCTCCGAGCGAAAGACCGAAGGCCGTTTCATAAAGCCCGCCATATCTGACATTGCCGGCGATCTGCAGCGGAATGGTGCCACGCGAGCGGCCCATGCCGAAATCGCGATAGAATGCGGCACCCTTTTCCATGATCACCGGCACGGAGGCGAGCGAGATCACGTTGTTGATGACGGTAGGACAGTTAAACAGCCCCTGATGCGCCGGCAGCGGCGGCTTGGCGCGCACGACGCCGCGCTTGCCTTCGAGGCTGTTCAGCAGCGCCGTTTCCTCGCCGCAGACATAGGCGCCGGCCCCGATGCGCACCTCGATATCGAAGGCACGGCCGGAGCCGAGCACCGATAGGCCGAGAATAGCGGCCTGGCGCGCGATGCCGACAGCCTCGCTCATCACCGCGATCGCATGCGGATATTCCGACCGCGTGTAGACGTAACCTTTCGTCGCTCCGGTGGCGAGGCCTGATATCGCCATGCCCTCGATCAGCACGAAGGGATCACCCTCCATGATCATCCGGTCGGCAAAAGTGCCGCTGTCGCCCTCATCGGCATTGCAAACGATATATTTGCGTTCGCCGGCGGCATCGAGAACGGTCTTCCACTTGATGCCTGTGGGAAAGCCGGCGCCGCCCCGTCCGCGCAGGCCGGAATCGGTGACTTCCTTGACGACCTCGGCTGGTGACATCGAAACGGCGCGGCGAAGACCGGCAAGACCGCCATGCGCCTCGTAATCGGCGAGCGAAAGCGGATCGGTGATGCCGCAGCGGGCAAAGGTCAGGCGGGTCTGTCCTTTGAGGAACGGGAGGTCTTCAACCTCCCCGAGACAGAGCGGGTGATCGCCACCATCAGCCATCCCGGCGTCGAACAGGCCAGGCACATCCTTTGCCTTCACCGGCCCGTAGCCGATCCGCTTGCCGGCAAGCTCGATCTCGACCAGCGGCTCCAGCCAGAACATTCCGCGCGAGCCGTTGCGCACGATCTCGGCATCGAGGCCGCGGGCGGCGATCTCCTGGGCAATCGCCTTTGCCACCATCTCGGCCCCGAGCGCCAGCGCTGCGGCATCGCGCGGAACATATATCCTGACCGTCATCGGCGTGCCTCCGCGACAAGTTCCGCGGCCAACTGATCGTCGATCCGGCCATAGACCTCGCCATCGAGCATCGCCGCCGGCGCGCAGGCGCAGAGCCCGAGACAGTAGACCGGCTCCAGCGTCACGGCGCCATCGAGCGTCGTCTGATGGAAATCGATGCCGAGCAGCGTCTTGAGGCGTTCGGCCAGCGCATCGCCGCCCATCGACTGACAGGCTTCGGCGCGACAGAGCTTCAGCACATGCCGCCCAGTGGGATGGTCGCGATAATCGTGATAGAAGGTCATCACGCCATGCACCTCGGCGCGGGAGAGGTTCAATTCCTCTGCAATAACAGGCAGGGCTTCCGGCGGCACATAGCCGAATTCTTCCTGAACCTGATGCAGAATGGGAAGCAGCGGCCCTTCGAGAAAGCGAAGATCGGCGATGATGGAACGGGTGCGCGTTGTGATATCGCCTTCGGCGATATGAATGGTCATAAGGTAGCTCTCCCAGCGGCTAGAGCATTTCCGTTTTTCTTCGAATCACGAAAATGCTCTATCTCTTTGTTTTTACGCAATTCCGAACGCAAAACCGCTTCACACTTTTGCTGGAATTGCTCTAGCGCGTTGCGGAATGGGCGCGCTCCCCCAGCCGAACGCTATTCCGCAAGCAACATCTCAGGGAAGCCGCCGGCAATCAATAAAGCTATCTCGTGGATCGATAGGTTTTTTCTATCAGAGTTCTTCATCCTGCACGAGCACCCGCGCTTCGTGCAGCAAGGCCGACACGAGCGGCGTAAACGGCTCGCGATACGGCGCGACAAGCCCGACCAGATGATGCGCCTCCGGCTCGACGATCGGGATCATCCGAATTTCCACTGGAAATCCAAAGGATTTCGCGACGTTGCGCGGCATGATGCTCGCCCAGCGCCCGGTCCTGACATGCGAGAACAGCACGATCATCGAGTTGGATTCGAGCGTCGGATGTACCGTGGCGCCGGCTTCCGTCAGGTGCCGGTTGATGATGCGACGGTTCTGCATGTCGGCCGTCAATAGACAAAGCCGAAGATCACCAACCTCGCGCCAGGTCACGTTGTCGCGATCAGACAAAGGGCTGCCTGCAGCCGTGATCAGATTATAGCGCTCGGCATAAAGCGGAACCGTCGTAACACGGCCGAGCGGTTCGTTTTCGAGATAGGTGATGCCGGCATCAATTTCGAGATTCTCGAGCATGCTCAGCACCTGCAGCGAATTGCGCGAGACGATCGAGAAGGTCACGCCGGGGTGCCGTTCCTGAAAAGGCGTGGTGATACGCGAAAGCATGGCAAGCGCGGTCGGAATGGCGGCGAGGCGAATGTGGCCGGAAAGGCCGCGGCGCGCGGCGCGCATCTCTTCGCGCATGGTGCGGGCATCGCCGACGATGCGCCGGGCCCATTCCAGCACGCGCTGGCCTTCCGGCGTCAGCCCCTGGAACCGCGAGCCGCGCTGCACCAGCATGACGCCCAATTGATCCTCGAGCTGCCGGATAGCCGCCGAGAGCGTCGGCTGCGAGATCCCGCACTCCTCGGCGGCACGGCCGAAGTGCTTTTCATTGGCAAGGGCGATAAAAAATTCCAGCTTGTCGATCATCCGGTCTCCCGCGACATTTCGCGTCCGGCCTCATCTTCGACATAGCAGCCGTGCTTCGCAAGGGCGGGTACTAATGCATGCCGCCAAAAGTGTGCAGCGGTTTTGGGACGACGACATGCATAAAACAAAGAATTAAAGCGCGTCGCATGAATCAAGTTTTATGCGACGCGCTTTAACAGTTTTCCGCAGCCGGAAAAAGATCGAACAGCGATTCGAGAAAACCCAGCACGTTGACATTGCCGATGCTGTAATAAACCTGCCTGCCCTGACGGCGCGTATTGACCAGGCCTTCGAGCCTCAAACGCGCAAGTTGCTGCGAGACCATCGCCTGCTGTATGCCGAGAATATTTTCGAGTTCACCGACCGTTCGCTCCTCTTTCGCCAGTATGCAGAGGATCAGAAGTCGGGTGTGATGCGCCAAAGCTTTCAGCAGGTCGCTCGCTTCATGGGCTTTTCCAGCGAGTTTATGCAACTCCTGGCCGGTCATACCCGGCTCCGGTTTAGGCAACGGCATTCGATATCTCGGAAGGAGGCGGTGAGGTAGATCAGTACAATAGCATATTCGCACAAGCGAATTGGTCAATAGTGATGAAATGCCAAAAAAGGTCCAAGTAAATCAGCAGATAAGCTGTCCGCCATTGATCTCGATCACCTGGCCGGTGATGTATCCCGAGAGTGAGGGAGCTGCCAGGAACAGATAGGCGGGAGCGCAATCCTCCGCCGTGCCGAGTCGCTGCAGGGGGATGGATTTCCGGGTCTGCTCCAGCTTTTCTTTGGAGGAATAGCGCTCGTGGAAATCCGTCTCGATCGTTCCCGGCGAGACGCAGTTGACGCGGATGCCATCCGGGGCAAGCTCGCGGGCGAGCGCCTTGGAATAGGTCGCAACAAAGGCCTTCGAGGCCGAATATATCGAAGAGCCGGGGCTTCCGCCGGTCAGCGCCGAAATCGAAACAGTGTTGATGACGGCAGCGCCCTCGGCCGCCTTCAATGCCGGCAGCAATGCCCGCGTCAGCGCCACCACCGAAGTCTGGTTGAGCCGTATGACTGCCTCATATTCTGCGTCGGTCAGCGTGGCAGCGGGAAACCGGCCAAGCATGGTGCCGGCATTGTTAACGAGCACATGCACCCTGTCGAAGAAAGCGAGGACATCGTCGGCAAATTGCGCCGCCCCACCGATGGCGGAGAAATCGGCGTGCAGCAGCAGCGCCCGTCTTTCCGATTCAGCGGTCAGCAGGAAATCCGGCAGATCCCGTCCCGGCTTGCGCCCGGTATGGACAATCACCTTCGCGCCGCAGTCCAGAAACTGCCGGGCGACTTCAAGGCCGATGCCGCGGCCGGCGCCGGTCACGACGACATTGCGATTTTCGAACAATCTGGGATGAAACACGAAGCCGTCCTCCTCGCGGACAGTGCCGCCGGTTGCGTCACTCGCCCTTAACATATGAGCGCACCGACCGAAAGAAAGGCGCGCACCGATCTTTCCGGGGAAAACCAGGACTAGTTTTCGGCCTCCAGAAGCCGCGCACCCGGCCCTTCCTTGCCAAGCCGGTCGCAGGGATTACGCAGCGGACAGCTTTCGATCGACAGGCAGCCGCAACCGATGCAGCCGGTCAATCGGTCGCGCAACAGGCTGAGCCGCCTGATTCGCGCGTCGAGATCATCCTTCCAGCGCGCCGACAGCGTCTGCCAGTCGGCAACGGTCGGCGTTCGTCCCTGCGGCAGGGACTCGAACGCTGACTGGATTTCCGAAAGCGGAATGCCGACACGCTGCGCCACCTTGATGATGCCGAGACGGCGAAGCACATCGCGCCCATAGCGCCGCTGGTTGCCGCGGGAGCGGATGCTCGAGATCAACCCTTTGGTCTCGTAAAAATGCAGCGCCGAGACGGCGAGGCCGCTGCGCTCCGCCACTTCACCGACTGTCAGGAGCCTGCCGAGCGGCGTCGCAGGAATCGTATCCATCGCCTATTGACCTCAATATTAGTTGAGGTTTTATACCTGTTGCTCCTGCAATCGTAAAGTCCAATCGCAACAAGGAGCGACACATGAAAACACCCACCAGGCTGGCGGTCATCTACGGGAGCACGAGGGAAGGCCGCATCTGCGACCGGGTGGTCAAGTGGCTGACGGAGGAGCTCATCCGCTTCCCGCAATTCGATATCGACATCATCGACCCGCTGGATTTTGCGCTGCCGACCACCCGCGAATTGGCACATCCCGAAATCGCCAGGCTCGCCGAGCGGCTCGGCATGGCGGACGCGTTCATCATCGTCACGCCGGAATACAATCACAGCTTCACCGCCTCGCTGAAATTCGTCATCGATTTCTTCTTCGAGCCTTGGCAGGGCAAGCCGGTCGCCTTCGTTTCCTATGGCGGTATTTCCGGCGGCCTGCGCGCGGTAGAGCAGCTGCGCCTCGTCTTTGCCGAACTCCACGCCGTCACGATCCGCGATTCGGTCAGCTTCGCTGCGCCATGGAACCGCTTCGACGCGGAAGGCAGGCTCGACACTCCCGACGACGCGCTGCGCTTGCTCGGCCGAATGATGGCAAGGCTGGAATGGTGGACACGGGCGCTCGCCACCGCCCGTATCGATCGTCCCTATGCCGATATCGCCGCCTGAGACAGAAAGCTCCGGTTCCGTTCCCAGCAGGTACGGAACCTCTGGGAACACCCGGGCAGGACCTCGGTCCGGGTGTTGTCCGTCATATCAGGTTCATTCCGACCACGCGGACGGGTCTGCAATTTTGCGGTTGCGGGAAGAAAACCGCGATGATAGTTTCCGCCGAAATAACAGGGGAGCTCCGTATCGCCGGGGCTGAGATGCGAGGCGCAAGCCTCTGGACCCTTCAAAGCTGATCTGGGTAATGCCAGCGGAGCGAGGTTCAGATGTTCTCAGGCGCACAAGTGTCACTCTATCCGATGTCCGGCAATTTCGTCGGCATCATTCTCGATGCCGTCAAGGCGTTCGACCCCTATCGCGACCGGCTTCGCATCGAGACCGATGATATCTCCACCCTGCTGGTCGGCCCGCCTGATGTCCTCTTCGCGGCCATGCGCGATCTTTTCGTCGTCGCCGCCAATACCGGCGAGCATTGCGTGCTGTCCGCCGCGGTCTCACGCGGCTGCCCAGGTGAGCCCGACGACGCCATCTGCGGCGTCAAGCCCTCTGCCGGCCGGGCGGAGCCGCTTGCCGACCGGATTACATCAGCCCTTGCCGCCGTTGAAACCACCACGGAGACCGGACAGCCGGCAGCCGCGCAATTCTCGCTCTACGTCATGGGAACCGGCAGCCATATGGACGAGATCTATGGCTGCATCGATTTCTTGAAGCGCTCCGGCACCTTCGACCACGCCAAGAATTTCTGTACCCGGCTGGGGGGAGATGCCGGCGCCGTCTTCGCGACCATTCATGAGGCCTTCTATCGCTTCGGCGACCCGGTGGGACACGTGACGCTCGACATCACGGTCTCCGCCAATACAGCGCCGCGCGTCTTAGCAGACGCGCAAGGGACGCCGTAACACTTTAAATTGCTGCATAATTTTCCCTTAAATCGATTCCGATTTAAGGAATTATGCAGTGCCCGACGAAAGCCTGAAATCGAACGCTGATGACATCGCCACAACCATCGGATTCGCGCCTTGCCGCGCTCCGCGCCGCTCTCTACCGGGGCATACCGGCCTTTCTCGCGGGCTGCGCGTTTTTGGCGGCATGGGAACTCTATGTCGATCTTTCCGGCATCAAACCTTCCATCCTGCCGGCGCCTTCGCGCATTGTCATCCAGGGCTGGCTGAACCGTGAGGCGCTGATATCAAACACCTGGCCGACGCTGGGTGCGACACTCGGCGGTTTCGCGCTGTCGCTTGCCTTCGCCTTCGCCGCTTCGATCCTGATGGATTTCGTGTCTTTCATGCGCCGGGCATTGCTACCGATTTTCATCGCCAGCCAGACGCTGCCGCTGGTGGCGATCGCGCCCCTTGTCGTCCTCTGGTTCGGTTTCGGCCTGTTGCCGAAGATCCTGCTGGTGGCGCTAGTCACCTTCTTTCCGCTGTTGGTCGCCCTGCTGCAGGGCTATCAATCGACCGACCGCGACATCGCCGAATTGCTGAACTCGATGAAGGCGAGCCGCTGGCGGATTTTCCGCCTGGCGCGGCTTCCCTCCGCGCTGCCCTATTTCTTCGCCGGCCTCAGGATCTCGATCACCTATGCCGTCGTCGGCGCGATCTTTGCCGAATATGCCGGCGCCGCCCGCGGCCTCGGCATCTATATCCTCAACGCCAAGAACAATTTCCGCCCCGATCTCGTGCTTGCCGCCGTCGTTATCAGCGCCGCGCTCACACTCTGCCTCTTCGGGCTGACGCTATTGATCCAGCGCCTCGTCATGCCCTGGCAACGATCCCAGGAGTCGCGGCGATGAGCGATACGATGGTCGAACTGCGCAACATCTCGAAGTCCTTCGACGGCATGAAGGTGCTGGGCGATATTTCGCTCACTGTGGCAAACGGCGAGTTCGTTTCGATCGTCGGCCCGTCCGGCTCAGGAAAGTCGACGGTGCTCCGATTGCTGACACAGGCGCTTCGCCCCGATTCCGGCACCGTGCTTTTCAAGGACGCGCCGCTGGAACGGGCGCCGCATTCATTCGCCTTCATGCCGCAGCGCGATGCGCTGATGCCCTGGCGCCGGATCATCGACAATGCGGCACTTGGCCTCGAAGTGCGTGGCATGAGCCGCCGCGCTGCCCGCGCCACTGTGGCGCCACTGTTTGAGCGCTTCGGCCTTGCCGGTTTTGAACACCATTATCCATCCGAACTATCAGGCGGCATGCGCCAGCGCGCCGCCCTGCTGCGCACTGTCGTCCAGACCCAGGACATGCTGCTGCTCGACGAGCCGTTCGGCGCGCTCGACGCGCTGACGCGCACACAGATCCAGGAATGGCTGCAGAGCATGTGGACCGAACACCGCTGGACGGCGCTGCTGATCACCCACGACGTCCGCGAGGCCGTGTTCCTCTCCGACCGGATCTACGTGCTTTCGGCCCGCCCGGCGCGTATCATCCGCGAATTCCACGTTCCCCTGCCCCGTCCGAGAAGCCTTGCCGATCTCGGCTCGCCGGCGGCCCAGGCGATCGAAACCGAAATCCTGCAAACACTGCTTCATCCGCTCGAACAGGATGATTTTAGGCCGGTCGGCTTAAAATCTGAATCCTGTTCTACATTATAGAGTTAGAGCATGATGTCGTGAGAAAACCGCTCACACTTTTCGGCATCATGCTCTAGAGACCTGAGGAGGTCACCATGCTGCTTCTCACCCGTCGCCAGACGATCTTAGCCGCCATCGCCGCAAGCCTTGCCGGCCGCCCGGCCTTCGGCCAGTCAGCGCCCGCAAAGGTGCGCATGGCGCTCGATTGGACACCCAACACCAACCATATCGGCATCTATGTCGCCAAGGCGAGGGGCTTCTATACCGCCGCCGGCCTCGACGTCGAGATCCTTCCCTATGCCGACACCAGCGCCGGAACGCTGGTGTCGAACGGCGTCGCCGATTTCGGCATCAGCAGCGAGATCGAGGCCCTCATGCAGCGCGCCGCCGGCGGCGACGTGAAGATGGTCTACGGCGTCGTCCAGACCGAAACAGCGCGCCTTATCTACAAGGGCGGACGCGACGACATCAAAAGCCCTAGAGATCTCGACGGCAAGACCTACGGCGGCTTCGGCGGAACCTGGGAGAGCGCTTTGATCTCCGCGATGATCCGCAACGATGGCGGCAAAGGCGAGGTCAAGACCGTCACGCTCGGCACTTCCGCCTACGAGGCGCTGGACAATGGCTCGATCGATTTCACACTGGAGATCTACACCTGGGAAGGCATCGCCGCCGAGCTGGAAAAACGCAAGATCGGCCGCTTCCACTATGCCGACTATGGCGTTCCCGACGAACAGACGACGGTCATCGTCTCCAGCGACGCCTATCTCTCGGCAAATCAGGAAAATGCCCGCGCTTTCATTCAGGCAACGCGAAAGGGTTATGCCTATTCCGTCGATCATCCCGACGAAGCCTGCGAGCTGCTGATATCAGGAAGCAACGGCGCGCTGATGAACACGGAACTGGTGAAAGCTTCGCAGAAGGCATTGATCGACGGACACTTCCTGAAGTCCGAGGCCGGCGTAATCGGCACCCTCGACCCGGCCAAGGCCGATGCCATCGGCGGCTTCCTGGTCGCGAACGGCATCCTGGTCGACGCGAATGGCGCCGTACTCAAGGAGAAGCCGGACTTCTCCGCCTATTATACCAACGAACTGCTGGCCTGAGCCATTCCCGCCTTGCCCATCGCGGTTTTCCGCGGAAAAGCCCTTGGGCACTGCATAATTTCTTAAATCGGAATCGATATAAGAAAAAATTATGCAGTTATTCAAAGTGTTACAGTGCCACGCGTCTGAAAGGCGCGCGGCGCTGTAAGGCGAGGGACAAGATGCGCCAACAGGAGAGACTGGCCGGAGCGGACTTTCTGCGCGCGGCAGCCTGTCTGCTGGTGTTCGCCCACCATCTCGCGCTCCGGCTGGATATGCGCAGAATTCCCGACGAACTGGGACCCACCGCAAACATCCTCCGCTTCGGCAATTTCGGCGTTGCCATCTTCTTCGTGCTTAGCGGCTTTCTTCTTGCCCATCCCTTCTGGCGCGCGATCGACGACGGCAGCACCATGCCCAGCCTCCGCCATTACACAATCCGCAGGGCGGCACGCATCGCTCCGGGCTTCTGGGTGGCCGCAACCGTCAGCTTCACCCTCAGCCTGACGCTGCTTGCTCTGCCGCTGACGGCGGAGCTCGCCTTCCGCTATGTCTCCGGGCTACTGTTCATGAGCCAGTGGCATTGGCGCACATTCTTTCCCGTCGAAGCCGACGGGCCGCTCTGGTCCATTCCCTTCGAGGTCACCAGCTATGTGCTCCTGCCTCTCTGCTTTTTCCTGCTATTTCGTTTGCCCATCCTGAGGCAGCGTCCGTTGCTTGCCCGCTTTGCCTGGCTCTGCGTCATCACAGCTGTACTCTTGGCCCATGTGCTCATCCTCACCGTCTTTCCGCTCGACGATATCGGACGCGGCTGGCAATACGGCTTCCAAGGCGGGGCAAAGGAGTGGATGCCGCGATATAATCCGATCGGCTTCTTCGCCATCTTCGCATTGGGCGCGCTTGCCGCCGGCGTCGAAGTCATGCTCCCAAGAAGGCCCTCCGCCTGGTTCGATGCCGCAGCGCTGCTGGCCCTCGCTGTTGCCGGTTACCGTCTCGTCATATCGCCCGGCGGCTCCGCCGAAGCTTACGGCTGGCTCGAAATCCCCTATGGCTTCCCGGTCTTTCCGCTGGCGATCGCAACGGCGCTCGTTTCGCTATGCCATTCGCAACGCCTCGGCAGGCTGCTCGACAACGCGCCTGTCCGCTACATCGCGAAAATCTCATTCGGCATCTATATCTGGCAGGAAATCATCCTGATATCGATCCAAAGGCTCGACCCGGGCTCATTCGGCGTTTCGTCGGAAATTGTCGTCACCGGCTGGCTGCAGTCTTGTGGATTGGCAGCCGCGCTCGTCCTTCTGGTCGCAAGTCTCAGCTATCATATGCTGGAAAAGCCTGCGATCGATGTCGGCAATCGCCTGACATCCCGCCAATCCAATCGGGCTACTCCTTTTAAAGTATAATTCTCCAGCAAGCTCAACTACTGGCATTATCTTTAAAAGGAAATACTCCCATTTTTGGTCTCATTCGGGTTAGCAATTTCTTATTTAGACCGATGACAAACGATACGAGAGCATGTATTTGTCTCTCTTCAGTTCAGTATCGCATCTAAACTTGTGGACCTTGCGTTATGAATGCTTTTACTTCGAAGACGAATTCACGCTTCGATCCGTCTCAGCGTCAGGACAAAACCAAGACCCTGGTTATCGCCAACTCCAACATTCGCCAGCCGGATAGCTTTTCCCTTGTCGAAAGAAAGATGATCGTGCGGCTGGGCACGAAGCGGATGTTCGATATCGTCGCCTCGGTCAGCGCCCTCATCGTGCTGGCGCCGTTTTTTCTGGCAATCGCTGTCTTCATCAAACTCGACGATGGCGGTCCGGTATTTTTCCGCCAGATCCGCTGGGGGCTCCACGGCCGGAAGATCACGGTGTTCAAGTTCCGCTCGATGCGCGCCGACGCTTGTGATCCGAGCGGCATTCAGCAGACCGTCAAGGGCGACAGCCGGATGACAGCTATCGGCGCGGTGCTTCGCAGGACCAACATCGACGAGCTGCCGCAGCTTTTCAACGTCCTGTTGGGCGAGATGTCGCTGGTCGGTCCGCGCTGCCATGCTGTCAATATGCGCGCAGCCGGCAGGCTCTACGAGGAGCTGGTGCCGGACTACCACCAACGCCACATCATGCGCCCGGGCATCACCGGCCTGGCGCAGACACGCGGCTGGCGCGGCCCGACGGCACGGCCATTGCAAGCGCGCGCCCGCATCGCCTGCGATATCTACTATGTCAGGCATTTCAGCCTGCTGCTCGACTTGAAGATTCTCTTGAAGACGCTCGTCATCGAGCTGCGTGGCGGCACCGGCTACTGAGACGGCTACGTCTTCCTTTGAAGCCGCCGATGGACATTGCCTGACCATTCCGAGGTATGAACCAACAAAAAAGGCGGCTGTTGTAGCCGCCTTTGATCGTTGCAGTCGATTGCGATCAATCCTGCTGGACGACGCCGCTCAGATGCGTCAGCTCCATGATGAAATGCTCGAGCTTCGACTTGTGCTCATGCAGCTCGGTATTCTCGAGTTCCGCGCGGGCGGCCTCGATGCGACGGGTCAACTCGTCCTTGTGAAGTTCCTCGACCGGAACAGCGGATTCGGCAAGCAATGTGCAGCCGGTCGGCAGGATATCGGCAAAACCGCCGAATACGACGTAATCCTGCTTCTTGCCGGAAGCCGAACGGACGCTTACGACACCAGGCTTGACCGTCGTCATTGTCGGCGCGTGGTGCGCCATGACAGTCATCTCGCCCTCGGTTGCGGGAATGACGACCTCAGTCACCATCTCCGACAGCAGCAGACGCTCCGGCGAAACGAGCTCAAAGTTGAAATTGTCAGCCATCAGTGACTTACCTTCTCGGCTATGGCTTTCGCATCTTGCAATTGGGTCCCGCAAAACGGGCAGTGCATTATCGCTTGGTCGAGATAACCGAGGCCTTCTTCGCTCTGGACAAGGCCCACCACCATCATCAGCACACCATTATCGGCGCGATAGACGGTCGGCGCTGCCGGCTCCGGAAGATCCGCCACGACCCCTTTCAGGGAGTCGCAGCAGAATATCTCGTCTAGCGCGTCGCTCATCAAACAGCTGCGAGCTTCTTGGCCTTTTCGATCGCTTCTTCCATCGAGCCGACCATGTAGAAGGCAGCTTCCGGCAGGTGATCGTATTCACCGTTGACCAGGCCCTTGAAGCCCTTGATCGTGTCTTCAAGAGCAACCAGCTTGCCCGGCGAGCCGGTGAAGACTTCGGCGACGAAGAACGGCTGCGACAGGAAACGCTCGATCTTGCGGGCGCGAGCAACAGCGATCTTGTCCTCTTCGGACAGTTCATCCATGCCAAGGATGGCGATGATGTCCTGCAGCGCCTTGTAACGCTGCAGCGTCGACTGAACCTTACGGGCGACGTCGTAATGCTCTTCGCCGACGACCAGCGGATCGAGCATGCGCGAGGTCGAGTCGAGCGGATCGACGGCCGGGTAGATGCCCTTTTCGGCGATCGAGCGCGACAGAACCGTCGTTGCGTCAAGGTGCGCGAACGAGGTTGCCGGCGCCGGGTCGGTCAAGTCGTCGGCCGGAACGTAGATGGCCTGGACCGAAGTGATCGAGCCGGTTGTCGTCGTAGTGATGCGCTCCTGCATCTGGCCCATGTCGGTGGCAAGCGTCGGCTGATAACCGACGGCCGACGGGATGCGGCCGAGCAGAGCCGACACTTCGGAACCTGCCTGGGTGAAGCGGAAGATGTTGTCGACGAAAAACAGAACGTCCTGGCCCTGGTCGCGGAAGTGCTCGGCGACCGTCAGGCCGGTCAGAGCGACGCGGGCGCGAGCGCCCGGCGGTTCGTTCATCTGGCCGTAAACCAGCGCGGCCTTCGAGCCTTCGCCGCCGCCATGCTTGTTGACGTTCGATTCGATCATTTCATGGTAAAGGTCGTTGCCTTCGCGGGTGCGTTCACCGACGCCCGCAAAAACTGAATAACCACCATGCGCCTTGGCGACGTTGTTGATCAGTTCCATGATCAACACGGTCTTGCCGACGCCGGCGCCGCCGAAGAGGCCGATCTTGCCGCCGCGTGCATAGGGGGCGAGAAGGTCGACGACCTTGATGCCGGTGACGAGGATCTGCGCTTCCGTCGACTGCTCGACATAGGACGGTGCATCCTGGTGGATGGCGCGCTTGTGCGCGGTG
Source organism: Rhizobium sp. NZLR1 (assembly GCF_017357385.1). NCBI lineage: Bacteria > Pseudomonadati > Pseudomonadota > Alphaproteobacteria > Hyphomicrobiales > Rhizobiaceae > Rhizobium > Rhizobium sp. NZLR1. Next base: position 4,253,471 of record NZ_CP071632.1, read on the forward strand.
ACCAGCGGACCAGCCTCGTCGACCGGTTCACCGATGACGTTCATGATACGACCGAGCGTCTCGTTGCCGACCGGAACCATGATCGGAGCACCAGTATCGCTGACTACCTGGCCGCGGACGAGACCTTCGCTTGAGTCCATCGCGATGGTACGGACTTCGTTTTCGCCAAGGTGCTGTGCAACTTCGAGAACCAGACGGACGCCGTTGTTGCTGGTTTCCAGCGCGTTCAGGATCTTCGGCAGTTCGCCTTCGAAAGCAACGTCGACGACGGCGCCGATAACCTGTGTGACTCTGCCGACAGAGCCGATCTTGGGGGTAGCTGCCTCAGCCATTTTCTGACCCTCTTTTCCTAGCCTCAGAGCGCTTCCGCGCCCGAAATGATTTCAATGAGTTCCTTGGTGATCTGCGCCTGACGCTGGCGGTTGTAGCTCAGCGTCAGTTTGTTGATCATCTCACCGGCATTACGCGTCGCATTGTCCATAGCGCTCATCTTCGCACCCATCTCGCCTGCGACATTCTCAAGGAGCGCGCGGAAGATCTGAACGGAGATGTTGCGCGGGATCAGATCTTCGAGGATCGATGCCGGATCCGGCTCATATTCGTAGACGGCGCCGGCATGCTCGGCATCTTCGTTCTGCGCCGCACCGGTCGAAGCCGGAATGAGCTGCTGCGCCGTCGGGATCTGACTGATCACCGACTTGAACTCGGAATAGAACAGCGTGCAAACGTCGAATTCGCCAGCTTCGTACATCTCGATGATGCGCTTGCCGAGCTGATCCGCATTCTCGAACCCGATGCGCTTGACGTCGCGCAATTCCTTGCGCTCGATGATCAACGAAGCATATTCGCGGCGAAGGATGTCGTAACCCTTCTTGCCGACGGTGAAGATCTTGACCGTCTTGCCCTCGGCAAGCAGCCTGCGCACATGATCGCGGGCAAAGCGCGCGATCTGCGAATTGAAGCCGCCGCACAGACCGCGTTCGGCCGTGCAGACCACCAGCAGATGAACCTGGTCCTTGCCGGTGCCGGTCATCAGCGTCGGTGCGCCGTCCGCATCGGTGACGGCCTTGGCGATGTTCGCCAGAACCGCACCCATGCGCTGCGAATAGGGCCGGGCGGCCTCGGCCGCCTCCTGCGCACGCCGAAGCTTCGCCGCGGCGACCATTTTCATCGCCTTGGTGATCTTCTGCGTCGCCTTGACGGAGGCGATCCGGTTTTTCAGATCCTTAAGTGAAGGCATCCGTGATCCGTCCTAACTTAGGGCCTGATTACGCGAAAGACTTTGCGAAGCTATCGAGAGCAGCGGTGAGCTTGCCCCTGGTATCGTCGCTGATTGCCTTTTCAGTGCGGATCGCGTCGAGGATGGCGGAGCCTTCCGAACGCAGATAAGAGAGGAAGCCCTGCTCGAATTTGCCGACCGAAGCGACTGGCAGCTTGTCGAGAAAGCCGTTGACGCCGGCAAAAATCACCGCGACCTGTTCTTCCGTCTTCAGCGGCGAGAACTGCGGCTGCTTCAGGAGTTCGGTCAGGCGTGCACCGCGGTTCAACAGGCGCTGCGTCGCAGCGTCGAGGTCCGAACCGAACTGGGCAAAGGCGGCCATTTCGCGATACTGGGCGAGTTCACCCTTGATCGAACCCGCAACCTGCTTCATCGCCTTGATCTGTGCGGCGGAACCAACGCGGGAAACCGACAGACCGACGTTCACCGCCGGGCGGATACCCTGGTAGAACAGGTCGGTTTCAAGGAAGATCTGGCCGTCGGTGATCGAGATCACGTTGGTCGGAATGAAGGCCGACACGTCGTTGCCCTGCGTTTCGATGACCGGAAGAGCGGTCAGCGAACCGGCGCCCTGGTCGTCGTTCATCTTCGCAGCGCGCTCGAGCAGGCGCGAGTGCAGGTAGAAAACGTCGCCCGGATAGGCTTCGCGGCCCGGCGGGCGGCGCAGCAGCAGCGACATCTGGCGGTAGGAAACGGCCTGCTTGGACAGGTCGTCGTAACCGATCAGCGCATGCATGCCGTTGTCGCGGAAATATTCGCCCATGGCGCAGCCGGCAAACGGAGCCAGATACTGCATCGGAGCCGGATCGGAAGCAGTCGCCGCGACGATGATCGAATACTTCAGCGCGCCGCGCTCTTCGAGCACCTTGACGAACTGAGCGACGGTCGAGCGCTTCTGGCCGATGGCGACGTAGACGCAGTAAAGCTTTTCGCCTTCCGGACCGTTGTCGTGAATGGCCTTCTGGTTGAGGAAGGCGTCGAGAAGGATCGCGGTCTTGCCGGTCTGACGGTCGCCGATAACCAGCTCGCGCTGGCCGCGGCCGACCGGGATCAGCGCGTCGATAGCCTTGAGGCCGGTCGACATCGGCTCATGAACCGACTTGCGCGGAATGATGCCGGGTGCCTTGATGTCGACACGCGAACGGCGCGTCGCATTGATCGGGCCTTTGCCGTCGATCGGGTTGCCAAGCGCGTCGACGACGCGGCCGAGCAGTTCCGGACCGACGGGAACGTCGACGATGGCGCCAGTCCGCTTGACGGTGTCGCCTTCTTTGATGTCACGGTCGGAGCCGAAGATGACGACGCCGACGTTGTCGGATTCGAGGTTCAGCGCCATGCCGCGGATGCCGCCGGGGAACTCGACCATTTCACCGGCCTGGACATTGTCCAGACCGTAGACGCGGGCGATACCGTCACCGACGGAGAGAACCTGGCCGACTTCCGAGACTTCTGCCTCTTTGCCGAAATTTTTGATCTGGTCTTTGAGAATTGCGGAAATTTCCGCGGCGCGGATATCCATCAGCCAACCTCTTTCAATGCGAGCTTAAGAGTGGAGAGTTTGGTACGAAGAGACGTATCAATCTGGCGGGACCCGACCTTGACGATCAGACCACCAAGAATTGACGGATCAACCGTGACGGCAATCGTCACGTCTTTGCCGGTAACGCTCTTGAGTGCCACCTTCAATTCGGTTTCCTGCGCTTGCGAAAGCGCGTGTGCCGAGGTGACCTCGGCGGAGATTTCACCGCGATGGTTCGCGGCGATGATACGGAAGGCCTTGATCATGCCCGGCAGGGCAAACAGGCGGCGGTTGCGCGCCACGACCTTCAGGAAATTGGCGAAGAAGCCGCCGATTCCGGCCTTCTCGCTGATGGCGGTGATCGCCTTCAGCTGGTCCTCGGCAGAGAAAACCGGGCTTGCGACGAAACGCTTTAGGTCGGCGCTCTCATCCAGCATCGCCTGGAAACGGTCAAGATCGGCGGTGACGCTGTCGACAGCGCCCTGCTCGAGCGCCAGATCGAAAAGCGACGACGCATAGCGCTCGGCAACACCAGATGTAAGCTGGGACGTGTCTGCCACTGGCACAAATTTCCCTGATTTCAACCCAAAATCCGGCTCTCGGCGGACGCCGAACCTATGATCTTGAATTCGTTTTGATTTCCCCCAGAAATCACAAGAGAAGCCTCTTGCTTCTTCCGAAATTCGGGGTCCGTCTAACATAGGATGTTCGGACTCGCAACACGCGTAACGCCCGAATACGCCTTTCACATGAATTTCTGTTGGCAAAATTGCGCAATGGCCTGAAAGCCGGCCGGGGAAGCCGCCGGCCGGCCGATAGATTCACGTCTGGGTGAAGCCGAAAACATAGAGCAGTGGCAGCGCCGCCAAAGCAATTTGCACAACCAGGAGTAAATAGTTGACGAGATTACTCCCCTTATCGGACAGGATCGATATGATCCGGGCAAAGGCCGCCATCGCAAAGGAGGCGCCGAGCGCCATGTAGATCCAGTTTTGGGCGAGCATGATCGCCGACAGGCCGAAGCCGAGATAAAAACCGCCCATCGAGCGTCCCTCGCCATATCCTTCCGGCCGCCCGTCCTGCGCCTGCAGGCCGAGAAGACGGAAAGTAGGGCCTGGCGCAAACATCATGATGAAGCCGGCGAGCGCCGTGAAAGCGGCTGAGCAGAACGCTAGCTGCTCGCCGAGTTCGGTCGGAAAATAGAATTCCATGCATCGCCCCAAATCACCCGGAAGAATTAGTGTTTTATGACATGGGCCGGAAAAGGAGGAAATGGCGGCGTTATGATTTATAGGAAACTTTGCGGATCAATATCGAGCTGCACCTGTACCGATCCGCGCTCCTTGGGCGATTGCGACAGCATCGCCCGCAAAAACCCCTGCATGTCCGAGTTGCGCCGGCCATGCACCAGTAGGCGGAAGCGATGGCGGCCGCGCACCAGCGCCAGCGGCGCCTCGGCCGGGCCAAGCACCGAAATGCCTGAAACCTGCGGCGCCGCATTGCGCATGCCGCGCGCGTGGTTTTCGGCATCATGGCGGGTCTCGGCCGAAACGATGATCGAGGCGAGCCTGCCGAAGGGCGGCAATATAGCGCGTTCGCGTTCGGTGATCTCGCGCTCATAGAAGGCGTCGGAATCGCCTGAGACAATCGCCTGCATGACAGGGTGCTGCGGCTGATAGGTCTGCAGCAGCCCATGGCTCTTGAGGCCGGTGCGCCCGGCCCGGCCCGTCACCTGCGACAAAAGCTGAAAGGTGCGCTCGGCGGCGCGCGGGTCGCCATTGGCCAGGCCGAGATCGGCATCGATGATGCCGACCAGCGTCATCAGCGGAAAATTATGCCCCTTGGCGACGAGCTGGGTGCCGATGACGATATCGGCCTCCCCCTTGGCGATCGCCTCCAGCTCCAGCCGCAGCCGCTTGACCCCGCCCATGATATCCGAGGAGAGGACGATCGTTCGCGCCTCCGGGAAATGCCGTTCCACCTCCTCGGCAATGCGCTCGACGCCTGGCCCGCAGGCAACAAGATGGTCGAGCGTGCCGCATTCCGGGCACGCCTCCGGCGTGCGCTCGGCATGGCCGCATTGATGGCATTGCAGCTGCTTGCGGAAGCGATGCTCGACCAGCCAGCTCGAACATTGCGGACATTGGAAGCGATGGCCGCAGACCCGGCAGAGCGTCAGCGGCGCATAACCGCGCCGGTTGAGAAAGAGCAGCGCCTGTTGGCGTTTCTCCACCGTCTTGCCGATCGCCCGGATCAGCACCGGCGACAGGAAGCCGCCGCGTTCCGGCCCGTGCCGGCGCATGTCGACCAGATGCAGGTCCGGCAGCGCCGCATCGCCGAAACGCGTCGGCAGGTGGACGGTGCTGTAGCGCCCGCTCTGCCCATTGACCTGGCTTTCGACCGACGGCGTCGCCGACACCAGAATGACGGGAAAATCGCCGATCCGGCCGCGCACCACAGCCATATCGCGGGCATTGTAGAAGACGCGGTCCTCCTGCTTGTAGGCAGGATCGTGCTCCTCGTCGACGATGATCAGGCCGAGATCCTCGAACGGCAGGAACAGCGCCGAGCGGGCGCCGGCGACGACGCGCACCTCGCCGGTCACCGCCTGGCGCCAGACCTTTTCGCGCATGCGCGGCGCAAGATCGGAATGCCATTCGGCTGGTTTCGCCCCGAAGCGATCCTGGAAACGCTCCATGAAACTTGCCGTCAGCGCGATCTCCGGCAGCAGGATCAGCACCTGCTTGCCGCGTTTCAGCGTTTCGGCAATCGCCTCGAAATAGACCTCGGTCTTGCCGGAGCCGGTCACCCCGTCGATCAGCGACACCGAGAATTCGCCCTTGCGGACGTCGGAAACGATCTCTTCGGCTGCCGCCTTCTGCGGCCCTTCGAGGCGTGCGGCGGCAAAATCCGGATCGGGCATCGCCACCACCGGCGGCGGCGGCAAAAATATCGTATCGAATATGCCAAGCGTGATTAGCCCGTCGACGACGCTGGTCGACACACCCGCCGCATGCGCAAGGCCGCTGCGGGTCCAGGACAAGCCGTCGGAGGCCGTGTCGAGCACCCGGGCGCGCGCCGGCGTCATCCGCTCCGGTTCGCCGCCGACGAGTTTCAACCCCTCCACCATCGGCTCCGGCTCGAAGGCATTCGGCGCCCTGAGCGCCATGCGGGCGACGAGGCCGGGCGGCGAGAGCGTATAGGTCGCGACCCAATCGATGAATTCCCGCATCTCCCGGGAAAGCGGCGGGCAGTCGAAGACATGGCTGATCGGCCGGAGCTTCTTCGGATCGACCCCATCCTCGCCGCCGTCCCAGACGACGCCGATGACCTGCCGCGACCCGAGCGGCACCTGCACGACCGAGCCGGGCTCGACCGCCATGCCATCAGGCACCGAATAAGAATAGGGTTTTGGCGCCGGCATCGGCACCAGCACGGGAACCGTTCGGTTCGCGGGCGGTGCCTCGAAAAGCGCGCCAAAGAGATCGGACGAATCTGTGCTCATCGGGCGAGACCATGCCCGCAAATCGATGCAATTGGAACCGCAAAGACGGGACGCACATCGGGCGCAGAATCCGGCGCAGGAAGATTCCGCGCGATCGCCCGTTCCCATACGGAAAGCTTGCTGGACGAGCGATTGGCCGCATACATTGCCGAAAAGATCTTTGTTCGAAATGCCGAAGCGCTGTTCTTCGGCCGTTGAATTGGAGAGCACCAATGGCCAGACTGACCGAAGATGCCAAGGGCGTCTATGTGATCGCCGTAACCCCGTTCACCGATGACGGCGCGCTCGATCTCGCCAGTATCGACAGCATGGTCGATTTCTACGAGGGCGCCGGCGTCACCGGCCTGACGGTGCTTGGGCAACTCGGCGAGGCCCCGAAGCTGACCGCGGAGGAATCGCGGACCGTGGTCGAGCGTGTGCTGAAGCGCCTCGACGGACGTCTTCCCGTCGTCGTCGGAGTTTCGGCGCCGGGGCTTGCTCCGATGCGCGAACTTGCCGAAGCCGTCATCGGCAAGGGGGCTGCCGGCGTCATGGTCGCGCCGCCCTGGACCGTCAAGACCGACGACCAGGCTTTCGCCTTCTACCAATCGGTCGGTGAAGTCCTGGGCGATACGCCCTTCGTGCTGCAGGATTATCCGCTCACCACCAACGTGACGATCGCGCCCAAGGTTATCGAGCGCATCGTCAATGAGGTGCCGAATTGCGTCATGCTCAAGCACGAGGATTGGCCGGGCCTTTCAAAAATCACCGCGCTTCGCGCCGCCAGCGACAAGGGCACCATGCGGCGCATCTCCATCCTTTGCGGCAATGGCGGACTTTTCCTGCCCGAAGAGATGGGCCGCGGCGCCGATGGCGCGATGACCGGCTTTTGTTATCCTGAGATGATGGTTGGCGTCGTCGGGGCCTATGCGGCCGGTAACCTCGATCGTGCCCATGCGATTTTCGACGCCTATCTGCCGCTCGCCCGCTACGAACAACAGCAGGGCATCGGCCTTGCCTCGCGCAAATATGTGCTCGCCAAGCGCGGCGTGATCAAATCCGCCACCCTGCGCAAGCCGGGCGCCAAGCTCTCGGCGCTCGATGTTGCCGATGTCGAGCGGTTGCTGGCGCGTCAGGCCATCCGCCTCAAGGAGATCGTTGCGTGAGGCTTAAAACGTGAAGAATCAGCCCGAAACATCATGAGGACGACCGGAGGGAATGTGGGGGAGGATTTCGAGACAATGTGTATCGCCGTCCCGCTCGTAGAGCTGAAATCCAAGCGCCTGCCAAAATTTGGCCGCGTCGGCATTTCCCGCATGAACGGTGACGATACCGCAGAAGGCCCGCGCATGATCCAGCAGAGCCAGGGCCAGCATCCGGCCGATGCCATGCCGGCGTATCTCTGGACGGATGTAAAAACGTCGCATTCGCAACGCTCCGGATAGGGTGGGTTCGATGGTCAGGCCTCCGATACCGGCGAGCGCCTCCCCGACATAGGCGCCGAGCAGCCTTTCGCCGTCACGCTCGAATCTGAGGTCTCCAGCCGACCATTCGGCGATAACGCGGCTGATATGGAGATGGCCCTCTTGCCGGGCCTCGCTTTCGAGGTCTGCGATCTCCCGCGGCAATCGATCGCGGATCACGCGGATATCGACCGTCATGGCAAAGCCGATGGATTTAAAGTCCTTTGTTTTATGCATGTCGTCATCCCGGAACCGCAGCACACTCGCCGACGACATGCATTAGACTGCAGGAACGGAAAGCTTGCGAGGCATCGCCGCAGCCGGCGGGCCGACCGGCATGAAAGTCGCGTCGCCATTGGCTGCCATGTCGTGCACCGTATGCTTCTCCAGCGCCTTCGTCACGTCGTTGAGGTCGCCGTCCAGATGTTCGGCCGGAATGAGATTGCCGATGACGAAATCGAAGCGATCGCCGCGTTTGTTCAACAGTTCGTGGAACACCGTCATGTCGCGAAGCTCCGTCGACCATTTCGCCAGCCAGTAGAACAGGCCGGAATTACGCGCCGTCATATGGACGGGAAGGATCGGCAGATTGTATTTGCGCGCCAGCCCGACGGCCGAGGTTTTCCATGGACGTTCGTTCAGCCGGCCGTTCGCCCAGTAGGCGATGCGGCCTGACGGGAAGAGCACCGTCGCCTTGCCTTGCCGCACCGCGTGATTGGTCAATTGCAGCGTTTCGCGTGCCTTGAGCTTGCTCTTGTACTCCTCCCGCCATTCGACGGGGATGATAATCTCGGCAAACCGCGGATTGACGCGGATAGCATCGCGATTGGCGAAAAACATCATATCCGGCCGACGTGCTTTCAGCAGATCGAACACGGCGACACCATCGGCGATGCCTGTGGGATGGTTGCTGACGAGGATGAAGCCACCGGCATCGGGGATGCGTTCGCCATTGGTAATGCCGATATCGAGTTTCAGCACGTCGCTCAGATATTCGAACGACTGGAAGCCCGGCATCTTGGCGACGGCATTGGCGAATTCGATCGCCTTGTTGTAGCGCAGCAGCGTGTAGAGAAACGGCCGCATAACCGGCCAGAGCGGATTCTTCACGATCCTCTGGCCGCGTTCGGCAATCAGCCTATCGACGATATGACCGGGTTTTCCCTGTGAAACGAGAGCGATCGCTTCCGCGAGCTGTCCGAAAGCCGTCATGGAATCGCGCCGTGCCATGAAAGATCCTGTCTATGGGTATAAAGCTATCGCAGTAAAATATGATCTAGGGATGACAAGGGTTTGGCCGGCATTAGCAATTCCATAACCGTTCCTGCTCCAAATTGGCGGACTTGAAGGCAAATTCAAGGCCAGCGATGTGAATGAACTGCTTGTTATCGCCGATTCGCGCCTGATGGCGGAACGGGCCGCGTGGCTCGAAAACCTCGCCAGCGAGCGCCGTCTTTCCGAGCACACGCTCGATGCCTATGAGCGCGACACACGCCAGTTCCTGACCTTCCTGACCGGCCACCTCGCCGGCCCGGCGACGCTTGGCGATATAAGGGAATTGCGCCCCGCCGATTTCCGCGCCTTTCTCGCAGCCAGGCGCAAGCAGGGCTCCGGGGCCCGCTCGCTCGGCCGCAATCTCGCCGGCCTTCGTTCGCTGCTGCGCCACTTGGAAAAGAAGGGTCTGGTCAATGCCGCCGGCGCCAGCGCGATACGCTCGCCGAAACAGCCGAAATCGCTGCCCAAGCCGCTGTCGGACACGCAGGCGATCACCGTCGTCAGCAATGAAGCCCAGCTCCATGACGAACCCTGGATCGCCGCGCGCGATGCGGCTGTCATGACGCTGCTCTACGGCTGCGGCCTACGCATCTCCGAAGCGCTGGGTCTCGTTCCCTCCGACCTGCAAAAGGGCGCCACAGCGCTGCGCATCACCGGCAAGGGCAACAAGACGCGGCTGGTGCCGCTGCTGTCGGTGGTTTTCGACGCCGTCGAGAAATACCGCACGCTCTGCCCCTATCACCTCGAACCCGGCGAGCCCCTTTTTCGCGGCGCCCGCGGCGGCAAGCTGCAGCCGGCGATCATCCAGCGCGCCATGCAGAAGATGCGCAGTGCCTTCGGCCTGCCGGAGACCGCGACACCCCATGCGTTGCGCCATTCCTTCGCCACCCACCTGCTTGCCGGCGGCGGCGATCTGCGCACCATCCAGGAACTGCTCGGCCACGCCAGCCTTTCCACAACGCAGGTCTATACCGGCGTCGATGCGTCGCGGCTGCTCGAGGTGTATGATCGGGCGCACCCGCGCGCTTAGAACCTTTTCTGGTCAGATTGAAAATTCTGCCGGAGCAAGAACGACTCTAAGCTTTCGTTAACGCATTCTCTTAAAGGAATATGCGCAAGCCGGGCGTAGAGCATGAAACCACAAGGCATGTGACCGGAACATCATCATGACGACATCGATCGGCCGCCGGACTTTTCTCGCAGCACCCGGCAATCTGCTGCTCTGGCTGATTGCCGCCTTTCACATGCTGCTTCTTGCGGCCCTGTTTGTGGCCTTTCTGGCTGCGCGACCGGCTGCGGCCGAAGAGGCGGCCTGCACCGGCCGCAATCTGATGGTCGAGCTGCAGCAGAACGACCCCGCCCGCTATGCCGAGGCGCTGAAGGAAGCCGACGCAACCCCGAACGGCAAGGGCATCTTCTGGAAGATCGAGAAGCCGGGGCTTGCGCCGTCATGGCTGCTCGGCAGCATGCATGTTACCGACCCGCGTGTTCTGGTCTTGCCGCAGCGCGCCCAGGCAGCCCACGACGCCGCCGACACGATCATCATCGAATCCGACGAGATCCTCGACGAAAGGAAGGCGACCGCCGCCCTGCTCGCAAGGCCGGAGCTGACGATGTTCACCGACGGCACGACGATCGACAAGCTGCTCTCCCCCGAGGACTACAAGCGCCTCGAAGCCGGTTTGAAGCAGCGCGGGATTCCGCTCAGTGCCGTTTCCCGCATGCGGCCTTGGATGATTTCGAGCGCCGTTGCCCTGCCGGCCTGCGAGATCGCCCGCAAGGCGAAAGGCGTGCAGTTCCTCGACCAGAAGATTGCCACCGACGCGGTTGCCGAAGGCAAGCAGGTGAAGGGGCTGGAAACCCTTGCCGAACAGATCCAGGCCATGGCCGACCTGCCGGTCGAATTCCATCTGAAGTCGCTGATCGAGACGCTGGAGCTCGGCGACAAGATGAGCGATGTCGTGGAAACAATGACCGACCTCTATCTCTCCGGCGAGATCGGCATGACCATGCCGATGCTGAAGACCGTGACGCCGAAGAAGGAAGGCGAAGATGACGACTATGCCGCCTTCGAACAGCGCGTCATCCTCGACCGCAACAAGGTGATGGCCGAGCGCGCCGCCCCGATCCTCGACGGCGGCAACGTCTTCATGGCGGTCGGCGCCCTGCACCTGCCCGGCAAGGCCGGCGTCATCGAACTGCTGCGCCGGCAGGGCTTCACGGTCAGTGCGGTGAACTGAACCAGCAATCAGCCGAACGTCATGCGGCGCAGCACATTGGTTTTCCAATAGAAATGATGGACGAGCGCGCCGGCGACATGCGCCGCGATCAGCGCCCAGAGAATGATCTTCAGGATATCCGCGTGGAGCGAACCGGCGGGATTGATGCCGAAATAGTAGGCGGCGATGCCCGTAAGCGGCATGGCGAAGATCAGGATATAGAGACCGGCATGGGCAAGCCGCGCGGCAAGACGGAAGATCGCCGGTTCCTTGGCGGCCTCGGCCGGCACGCCTTTGGTAACACGCAGCCCGAGCCGGACGATCGCAAGCAGCAGGATGGCGATGCCGACATAAGCATGGATATTCGCCGACGAAACCTGCTCCGGCGTCGGCACCTGCCCCCTGCGCATCAGCCGATGCCAGACATTCATGCCGTCGGGAAACAGCAGATTGAAGAAGATCAGCAGCGCCACCGTCCAATGAAGGAAGCGCTGGCTGAGACTGTAAGCCATGATGGACGGCTGCTGCATTTTCTCGACCTTCGTCAGATGTTGATCTCAGCGATTCTCAACAACCAGACTAGAGCATGATGCCGAAAAGTGTGCGCGGTTTTCGGACAACGTCATGCTCTAACTCTTTAATTTAGAACAGGATGATTCCAGGCCAACCGGGCCTAAAATCATCCTGTTATAGGGTAATCCATTGGCTAGGTTGTTCCCAAGCGGTTTGTCTTGCGCCACTCTTCGTACTCTCCGCGGGCATCGTCATGCAGCGGATAGTAGCGCTGCAACGACCCGCCTTCCATAAGCTTCACTCGCGAGAACTCCTCCCAATCGTGATGCTTTTGCGATTCTTCGATGACCGTCGAGGCCATTGCGACCGGAAGCATCACCACACCGTCATCGTCGGCGACGATGATGTCTCCGGGGATTACCGTGACACCGCCGCAGGCAATCGGGACGTTGACGGCGTTGGGATAGATGCCGGTCTGCACATGATAGTTGGGTGTCCAGCCGCGCAGCCATAAAGGCAGATCCAGCTTCTCGACATTGGGCCGATCGCGCATGCAGCCATCGATCACGATGCCAGCGCCGCCTCTGCCTTTGAAATAGGTCGACATCATATCGCCGAAGACGCCAGAACTCATGTCGCCGCGCGCGTCGACGACGACCACATCGCCCTCCTGCACGTGATAAAGCACATGGCGGTGCAACTGCGTCTCCGGATCTGCATATTCTCCCTCGTTAAAAAGGTCCGGCCGCTGCGGCAGGAATTGAAGCGTCAGGGCGGGCCCGACGATCGACTTCCCGTGATTCTGCGCCACGGGACCGACCATGTGCGGATTGCGGAAGCCCATGTGGCCAAGCGTGCCGGCAACGGTCGCGGCACCGATTTCTTTCAGTGCGTCGATCAACTCTTTGGGCGGTCGCGTAATGTCGGGCGTATGTGTCATTTTGTGCTCCGGTGGATGAAACTACCAGTTGGTGACAGAACCGTCGCGGCGCTTCAGGTGAGGCGCTTCCCAGAAACGAAAGCTCTCCGCCTTGACCGCCTCTTCGTTGACCTCGACGCCGAGCCCCGGCAGATCGTTGACCGGATAGTCGGGACCGTCGAGCCGTGGTTGCACGGGGAAGAAGTCGGAATTATCGAAGCCCAGCTTCGCTTCGGGCGCCCTGGTCTCGAGCCAAGCGAAATTCGGTACCGCGGCGGCGAGATGGATGGTCGCGGCCGTGCAGACGGGGCCGAGGGGATTGTGCGGCATCAGGTCCACATAGTGCGCCTCGCTCCAACCAGCGACCTTCATCGCTTCGGTGAGCCCGCCAACATTGCAAACATCGAGCCGGTTGAATTGATGTATGCCACGCTCGATGTAGGGCAGGAATTGCCACTTGCTGGCAAATTCCTCGCCGATGGCGAACGGGATGTCGGTCATCGTGCGCAGGGATTCGTAGGCCTCGGGTGTCTCGTCTCGTATCGGCTCCTCAAGGAAATCAAGCACGCCACGGCCGAGCTTGTTACAGAAGCTCGCCGCTTCTGCCACCGACAGCCGATGATGGTAATCGATGCCGAGGACGACCTCGTCGCCCAGTGCCTGGCGCGCCTTGTTTAGCATAGCTGCGGTAGCGCCGATCGACTCCCGCGGCTCAAAGACGTCCTTGCTGTTTTGCCCGATGGGGAAGAAGCGGATCGCCTGCCACCCTTGTGCGCGTAGTTCGCGGGCTCGCTCGATGGCAACATCGCCCTCGGCCTCGTCACCGGTCGAGGCGAAGGTCGGAATGCGGTCGCGCTGTTTACCGCCCAGCAATTCGTAGGCCGGCACCCCCAGCGCCTTGCCCTTGATGTCGTGAAGGGCAATGTCGATGGCTGAAATCGCCGCCTGCAGAACGCGCCCTCCTTCGAAGTATTGGCTGCGATAAACTTCTTGCCAGATCCGACCAATCTGCATCGGGTCGCGGCCGATGAGAAACTCGCGATAGTGCTCGATCGCGCCGGCCACGGCCTTCTCGCGACCGCTCAAGCCGCTCTCGCCCCAGCCGAAGATGCCGTTGTCGGTCTCGACCTTGACCAGCATCTGGTTGCGCGTTCCTACCCATACTGGATAGGGCTTGATCGCCGTGATTTTAAGCTTCGTAGTCATCAACGCCCTCGTTTCACACACATCGGCTTGGTCTCAGTTGGCCTTGAGGGCCATTTCTGTTTCGCCGTCGAACAAATGCATCCGCTCTTGATCGAACTCGAGCCAAATCTGTTCGTCGGGCGCGACGGCAATGGTCGGCGGCACGCTGACATTGACGATGGCGCCGGACAGCAACGCCTGTACGAAGGTGACGTCCCCGGTCGGCTCCACCGTGTAGGCCTTTGCCGGGATGCTTCCAGGCATCGCACTCTTGTGCAGCTTGATCGTCGAGTGACGTGCGCCGAGGACGACTTTCTTGGTGGTTGCCCTGGCGACCTTCTGGGCGTTGTTTGGCGAGAGTTCGAGGCACCAGCCCTCCGCGCTGGTCAACACGGTGTTGCCGCTTGCCGTTGATGCTTCCAGCGGAACAAGGCTCATCGCCGGGCTGCCGACGAAGCTGGCGACGAACATGTTCACCGGATGGGCAAAGACCTGCGCCGGTGAATCGTATTGCTGCAGGTAGCCGCCATTCATCACCGCCATCCTGTCGGCCATCGTGACCGCTTCGAGCTGGTCGTGCGTCACGTAGATGATCGTTGCTTTGAGGTCCTGGTGGAAACGCTTGATCTCCGACCGCATCTGCACGCGCAGCTTTGCGTCGAGGTTGGAGAGTGGTTCATCCATCAGGAATACCGCTGGATCGCGAACGAGGGCACGGCCCAGCGCCACGCGCTGCTGTTGCCCGCCCGAAAGTTCGCGTGGCTTGCGCTCGAGCAGCTGCGTCATATCGAGCACGCGCGCTGCTTCCTTGACCCTCTTGTCGATCTCGTCCCTTGGCAGTTTGCGCATCTGCAACGGGAACGCCAGATTTTTGTAGACCGATTTCTGCGGATAGAGCGCGTAGTTCTGGAACACCATTGCGATGTCCCGGTCCTTGGGGTCGAGGTCGTTGACCACCCGGTCGCCGATGACGATGTCGCCGGATGTGATGGGGATGAGCCCTGCCACAAGATTGAGTGTGGTGGTCTTGCCGCAGCCTGAAGGGCCGACGAGCGCAACGAATTCGCCGTCGTTGACCGTCAGCGAAACATTGTTGACAGCTTTGAAGCTGCCATAGGTCTTGACCAGATCTTTGAGGACCACGTGGGCCACCGGCAACTCCCCTAGTGCTTGACTGCGCCTTCCGTGAGGGCGCGTACGAAGTATCGTTGCAGGACAAGGAACAGGACCACGACGGGCACGCTCATCATGAAGCTGGCCGCCATCAGACCCGGAAAGTCCGTTGTATTTTCCGAGAAGAAGCGCTGAATGCCGACCGGCAGCGTCAACTGATCGTTCTTGGAGAGGAAGGTGTAGGCGTAGATGTACTCGTTCCACGCGCCAATGAAGGAATAGATCGCCGTGGCGATAATTCCTGGCGCCGAGAGCGGCATCACGATCAGGAAAAAGGCCTGGAACCGCGTTGCCCCGTCGATGCGCGCCGCCTGCTCGAGTTGCACCGGGATATTGTCATAGAAGCCCTTGAGGAGCCAGATTGCCAGCGGCAGGCCGAATGTGAGGTAGGTGAGGACGAGCGACCCATGCGTGTTCACCAGCCCGATCGCGCGCATCAAGATGAAGAGCGGCACGAGAAAGATCACTGCCGGGAACATGTTCCGAAGCAAGACGGCGAAGAACAGAAAGTTCCGGCCCGGGAAGGTGAAGCGTGAAAACGCGTAGGCCGCAGGAACTGCCACGATCACCGAAAGGATGGTCGTGGCGGTGGAGACGAAAAGGCTGTTCCAAAAGAAGCGCAGGAAGTCCTGGCCGACGCTGTTTTGCGGATCGAGCAGCTTTTGGTAGCTGGCGAGGGTGGGGTGGTCTGGCCACCATTGCGGCGGGAATTGCATGGCCGCGAAGCCGGACTTGATCGAGGTGATCAGCATCCAGATCATCGGTAATGCGGTGTAAAGCAGCATGAACACAAGGAAGATGCGTCCGCCCCACCGCCATCCATCGATGCGCATACGGCGACGCGCCCGGCCTCGATGAGCAGTCTCGGCAATCGTGCTCATCAACTCCCGTCCTTTTGCTCGTTGCCGCTCAGCGCACGGACGTAGAAGTAGCCGAGCGACATCAGGATCAGGAACAGCAGCACCGAATAGGCCGATGCCACTCCCCAGCGCTGGCGGCCGAAGGCGAGTTCATAAATATGGGTGATCCAGATATGCGATGCATTCGACGGCCCGCCGCCGGTCATGATCCAGGGGATGATGAAAGAATTGAAGTTGGCCACTGCCAGCAGAAGGATCGTCACAGTCGAGACGTTTCTCAAGTGCGGGAAGGTGACGTGCCAGAACCGCTGCCATGCATTGGCTCCGTCGACTTTTGCGGCGCGTAGCAACTGGTCGGGAACCGTCTGCAGGCCAGCCATCATCATGATCATGGCAAAGGGAAACTCTCGCCAGATATTGACGACGATCAGCGAGGGCAGCACCGTGCTGACGCTGTCGATGAAATTCGGCGGCCGGTCGGCCAATCCGAGGCCGACCAGCACCGCCCCAATGATCCCAAAGTCCGAATGGTAGATCCACTTCCAGATATAGGACGCGGCGACCGCGCTGATGACCCAGGGAATGATCAGGACGGCGCGCAGGATGCCACGGCCGACAAAGTCACGATGGAGCGCCAGGGCGCTGGCAAACCCCAGGACAAATGAGATGAAAGTGGATCCCAGTGTCCAGATAAGAGTGTTCGAGGTGACCTTCCAGAACACCGGACTTGTGAGGATGGAGATGTAGTTGTCGAGGCCGATGAAAATCTTGTCCCGCAGCTGCAGGCCAGGCGGTGTGTTGAAGAACGACAGTTCGATCGTGTAGTAGATAGGGTAGGCTATGACGATGAGCATCACGGCGATCGCAGGAAGCACGTACGCGTAGTCAGCGCGATGCTGCCAAATCTTTCGCAGCACGCCGGACCTATCGAGTTGCGGTCTTCGTCGAGCCTCGGCCTTGCCAGTCAAGATCGTCACAGTGCCGCGCCCTTATTCTTCGGAGCAAACCGGCTGCAATCGAGGCGCAGCCGGTCAGATCGTCTGGCTTGGACTAGAGTCCGCCGTCCATCAGGTCTTTTACCTTCTTGGCTGCGTCATCAGCCGCTTGGTCGACGGTCATGGCTCCGGTCAGGGCATTCTGCAGCATGTCCGGGACGATGATGTTCATGATCTCGGGGGACTGTGGCAGCGCCGGGAACGGGATGCCGTATGGCAGCATCGAGGTCGTGACATCAAGGAACTTGATACTATCAAGACGTTCCTTCATCCATTTGGTCTTGAAGCCGTTAAGGTTTCCCGGGTTCGAGCCGGCATAGGCCATCTTCAGCGACCATTCGGGGCTCGTCCACATGCAGATGATAGCCTTTGCAGCCGCCTCGTCTACCTTGCCGCCCTCGACATATTCGGGCTTCAGGATGTGAATGTTGGAGCCGCCAAACACGACGGCACGCTTGCCGTCGGGGCCAGTCGGAATCAGGCCGTAGCGCATGTTGTCGATTACGGTCTGCGCCTTGTCCTTGTCGGTATCCGTCGCCTTTTTCTGCAGGTCGAGCATGACGTTGTAGTCGGACGGGTGCGAGATCATCATGCCGAGCTGGCCAGCGAGGAAGAGCGGCTGGTTGTCGGCCTGCTGGTTGGTGAGCGCCGAAACCGGAACCGACTTGTCGCGAACATACATATCGTAGGAGGCTTGCAATGCCGCCTTGCTCTGCGGACTGTTGAGTTCGACCTCCTTATAGGTCGGGTTGGCGGTAGCTTCGTCGAAGACGCCACCACCATAGGCCCATAGCTGCGGCATGAAACGGTACGGCGTATTGCCGGCATTCTTGCGAGCCACGAGACCGTAACCGGCAATGCCGAGCTTGTCGTGGATCTGTTTGGAATCCTTGACGACGTCGTCCCAGGTTGCCGGAGCCTTATCCGGATCGAGGCCTGCACGCTTGAAGATGTCGGCGTTCCAGATGAACGCCATCGTCTCGTTGTTGGTGGGAATGCCGTAAGTCACCCCCTCCCAGGTTACAGCCTTCATTGCGCCCGGCCAGAAATCCTCGGTCGAATACCCTACATCCTCGGGTTTGAGCGGCTGCAAATAGCCCTTTGAGGCGAACTCGGTGCCGCCCAGGATTTGCAGGCGGACCGCCATGGGCGCAGCATTGCCAAGGAGCGCGGTCCGGAACTTGTCCAGCAGGTCATTATAGGTGAGGGCTTGTTCCTCAAGCTCGATGTTTGGATAGGTTTTGCGGAAGGTCTCGAAGAACTCCTTGTAATACTGGCGCAGGAGGTCGGGGTCGCCCTCGAACACGCCCTGATACCAGAAAGTCAGTCGCCCCTTATAGTCGAGCGGAGTGACCTTGGCGCAATCGGCCGCCGTGTCAAAATCCTGTGTGCCAGCAATCGAACGCACATATTGCGGCGACCACTTGCTCAAGTCGACCGACGCTCCGAGCGCCGACGCGGACATCAACGACATCATCAAAGCAGTGGAAACAGTGCCGCGCAGGACGGCACCACCGAATGAAATCCTCGACATAGGTATCCTCCAGGTTCTCCCATGCCGCTCTGCATCGAGGCGAGCGGTCTTTGCTCATTGGCTGCGGGTCGTTTTCAGCCAATGTATCTCTTTGGACAGATCATACGTTTTCAGATCGAAGATTGCCTGTCAACTGGAGAAATCGTACATTGTTTAGATAATCGTCGCGTGATATCGAAGCAATATATGTATTGATGGGGACAGCTTTGGCCGAAACAAGCGATTTTAAAGCGCAGCCACCCGAGGGGATCGACGCTATCGGGGCCTCCAGCGAGGGCGCCTCGCTTTATCAGTTGATCAGGGACGACATTATTGAAGGGCGGCTCGCTGCCAACGAACGGCTTGTCGTCACCGATCTCGCCCGGCGCCACGGCACCTCGACCAACCCGGTGCGAGAGGCTCTGCAACTATTGCGCGGGGAGGGCTTCGTCACCCTCGTTCCCAACCGCGGGGCGCGCGTCCGGCCCATAGATCAGGATTTTGTTCGGGACATCTACGAAATAGGAGTCTTGATCGAGCCGGCACTGACGCGATGGTTCGTGAATATGGCCACCGTCGAGGACATTGCTGAACTCGAACGCATCCAGGGCTTGATCGAAGAGAACAACTTCGCCGACACGTTCAGGCACAGCGAGCTGGACACCGCCTTTCACACCGTAATGTACCAAAGGCACTACAACCGCCATGCCGCCGAGCTTTGGTGGAAGCATCGCGAAGTGCTTCGAGCCGTGAGCCGGCGTTTCAACTTCACGCTCGCCCGGCGTGCCGCGATCCTTAGCGAGCATCGCGAGCTCATCGCGCATGTAAAAGCGGGAAATGCGAACGAGGCAGGCGAACTCATCGCACGCCATGTCGAGGGCTCCGGCCGGCACATCCTCGAACACATGCGTGCGCGAAACGCCGCTCGGGCAGGATAGAGGCCTCGAATATCGTTATCCCGACCACTTCAGATAAAGGCAGTTGAGATGAAAATCACCAGCGTTCGGCCGTGGCTGATCAAGTCCGATGCTTCTTATTGGGGAGAGTATCTGTTCGTCGAAGTGACGACCGACGAGGGGGTGAGCGGCTGGGGAGAAATCACCACCACGACAAGGCTCGCTAATCGCGCCCTCTGCACGATCCTGCGGCAGATCGGTGCCGCTGTGACAGGCGAGGACCCGGCGCGTATTGAGTATCTGTGGCACAAGATATTCCGCAGCTTCACCTACATGGGCAGTCGGGGTGCCGCAGTCGAATGCGTGAGCGCCATCGACATAGCCCTCTGGGATATCCGAGGCAAGGTCCTGGGTAAGCCGATTTACGAACTGTTGGGTGGACCGGTACGCGATGAAATTGCGCTCTACACCCATCCCAACCAGGCCAAATTTACCAGCAACGAGGCTGTGGTCCGCGAAATTCGAGACATCGTCGAGTCCGGCCACACGGCGCTCAAGTTCGATCCTTTCCCCCACCAAGGCCGCACCGCCGATGGACAGTTTCGCGAACAGCGGGACGGCTACCTCGATGGCAGCATGACCCGCAAAGATGAGCGCGAAGCCGCCGAACTCACTGCTCTGATCCGCGAAACGGCGGGCTCTGATGTCGACATCCTCATCGATGCGCACGGCCGGTTCGACGTTCCCACCGCCATTCGCCTTTGTCGAAGCCTCGAGGAAGCTGGTCAGATCGACTGGTTCGAGGAGCCCTGTCCACCGGAGAGCCTCAACGCTCTCAGACAGGTCCGTGAGAAGGTCAGCGCCGCTATCTCGTGGGGCGAACGCGGCCACACGAAGTGGGATTTCGTGCCGGTGCTCGAAAACAAGCTCGCTGACTACATCATGCCTGATGTCACATGGACCGGCGGCATTACCGAACTCAAGAAGATTTCTGCCCTATGCGAAGCCTACTACATCCCGGTCTCGCCGCATGACGCCGCAGGGCCGATCAATGTGGTTGCGGGAGCGCAGGTGATGATG
This sequence comes from Rhizobium sp. NZLR1, assembly GCF_017357385.1. Taxonomy (NCBI): domain Bacteria; kingdom Pseudomonadati; phylum Pseudomonadota; class Alphaproteobacteria; order Hyphomicrobiales; family Rhizobiaceae; genus Rhizobium; species Rhizobium sp. NZLR1. The sequence goes on from NZ_CP071632.1 coordinate 4,273,844, forward strand.
ACCGTTCCCAACTTCTACAAACTCGAAACGTCGGAGTGGAACCTGGGTAAATACGATCACCTCATCGACAGACCACTCGATGTTTCGAACGGTAGCCTCAAGCTTACGCCCAAGCCCGGTCTCGGCGTCGAAATGAACCGCGACTACCTTCAAAACCACGAGATAGAGCTGGACTAGCAACCCAGCGTGCACGGCGATGAGCCCAGCCGACCAAAACGAGGATAAATCATGCCAGAGGCAGATGGAGCCGACGAGGCGCTCAATCGGGTGAACACGCATTCCAAGCCGTCCGATCTTCGCATCACCGACATGCGGGTAGCCGAAATTGTCGGCGCGCCGTTCACCTCAGTGCTGCTTAAGATTTACACCAACCAGGGCATCGTCGGGCTTGGCGAGGTGCGCGACGGCGCCAGCGCCACCTACGCGCTGATGCTGAAGAGCCGGTTGCTTGGCGAGAACCCTTGCGACATCGACCGCCTGTTTCGCCGGATCAAGCAGTTCGGCGGGCACGGCCGGCAAGGCGGTGGCGTATCGGCGATTGAAATCGCGTTGTGGGATCTTGCCGGCAAGGCCTATGGCGTCCCCATCTACCAGATGCTCGGCGGTCGTTTTCGGGAGAAAGTGCGCGTCTACTGCGATACCGACGCCACCGTGCCGAGCGGCACCGAGACTGGTAAGCGCCTCAAGCAGCGCATGGAGCTCGGCTTCACCTTCCTCAAGATGGACTTAGGACTGATGCAGATCGCAGATGTGCCCGGTGCCGTCGTCTTTCCTGCCGGCTCACTGGAAGGATACCGCGATCCTCCCAATCGCGGGCCGCTGAAGACCATTGAAGAGCGGCGTGTCCGCAACGCTGCGTACGATTTGCATAACGTCCAGCACCCGTTTACCGGCCTCCACTTTTCCGACAAGGGCCTCGACCTGCTTGAGCAATACATCGCCGAGGTTCGTGAGGTCATCGGCATGGATGTGCCGCTCGCCATCGATCATATCGGCCATATCTCGATGCAGAACGGCATTCGCCTCGCCCGGCGAATTGAAAAATACGTGCCGGCCTGGCTCGAAGATGTGATCCCATGGCAGTATACCGAGCAATACCGACAACTGCAGGACGCCACCACGGTGCCGATCTGCACTGGCGAGGACATATACCTCAAGGAGGGCTTCGAGCCTCTGCTCAACAGCGGCGGCGTCTCCGTTATCCACCCGGACCTGCTCACCAGCGGGGGCATCCTCGAAACCAAGAAGATTGGTGATATGGCGCAGGACCAGGGCGTCGCCATGGCCATCCATATGGCAGAAAGTCCAATCGCCGCAATGGCCGCGGCACATGTCGCGACCGCGACCGAAAATTTCATGGCGCTCGAATACCATTCCGCCGATGTCGACTGGTGGGACGATATCGTCACGGGCCTTCCCCGGCCGCTGGTGAAGAATGGCTTCATCACTGTCTCGGACAAGCCCGGCCTGGGGATTGACGACGTTGTCGACGAGGTGATCTCGCAGCATCTGCAGCCGGGCGTCACCGGCATTTGGCAGCCTACGGATCACTGGGACGATGAGTATTCCTGGGATCGCACCTGGAGCTGAGGCGAAAAGGAACGAAGATGAAGATCACCGATCTCCGCTGCGCCGTTATTGGCAAACACCCGATCGTGCGCATCGTTACGGACGAGGGCCTCTATGGCTTGGGCGAAGTCGAATTCACCAAGTCCTACCTCAAGCCCTTTGTGCTGCATTTCCACGAGGCGCTGGTCGGCGAGGATCCGACCGACGTCGAGAGAGTCATGCTGAAGATCCGCCAACGCGGCTCTTTCAAGCCGTACGGCGCGGCGGTGAGCGCTATCGAGCATGCGCTGTGGGATATTGCTGGCAAGGCCGCGGGCGTGCCCGCCTATAAACTGCTCGGCGGCAAGGTGCGGGACAAGGTGCGCGTCTACAACGGCTCAGTTCGCCAGAAGCGCACGGGCGACCGGCCGGAGGATTACGCCGCTGACGTCAAATGGATGATGGAGCAGCCGCAGAACTTCTTCATGGTCAAGCAAGGAATCTCGTTCCACTCCAACATGAAGGACACCATCGAGGGCTTCCACTACGGCGTGACGCAGAACAAGGCCGGCTATCACGGCGCCATGGATCAAGGCGTGATCAGCGAGCGCGGTTTCAATCACATGCTCGACTGCGTGATCGCGATGAAGGAAGTGCTAGGCGACAAAGTCAGCCTGGCGCTCGACTGCGGCCCGGGCTGGATGCTGCCCGATGCAATTAAGTTCGCTCGCGCGGTCGAGAAGTACAATTTGATGTGGCTCGAGGACATGCTGACCGGCGACTACGTGCCGTGGGTCAATCCGCAGGCCTACCGGGAACTGACAACCTCCACCTCGACGCCAATCCACACTGGTGAGCAGATCTACCTGCGGCACAATTTCAAAGAACTGATCGAGACGCAGGCGGTACGCGTCATCGGCCCCGATCCAGCGGACGTTGGCGGCATTGCCGAGCTCAAATGGGTCGCCGAGCATGCCTACATGCATTCGATCCTGATGGCACCGCACGGCACCGCTAACGGCCTGCTGGGCCTCGGCGCGTTGATCAATGTCTGCGCCACGTTGCCGGCAAATTACGTCGCGTTCGAATATCCGACCGCTTCCGACCCCTGGTGGGAGGATCTTGTCATCGGCTTGCCGCCGCAGATCGTGAAGGACAGCATGGTGGACCTACTGGAAGCGCCGGGGCTGGGCGTCGATATCGACGCTGAAGGAGCCAGGAGATATCTCAGGGAAGAGGATGCAGGCTTTTTCGACTGAACCTCCCTCCACCTGCCGTGCCCATCTTGTCGGGCGTAAGGGAATAGGGTTGTCGAAATAAGCGGCATCGACCTGTAAGCAGGGAATGGCGGTTCGATGCCGCCTTTGCGCACCGCGTCGAAAGCGCTGAAGGTTTAGTCTAAAAAAGCCGCCCGCCTTCCGGCAAGCGGCTGTATGCTTTGTTACGATATGTAGGATTACATATGGATCGGCTTGAAGAAGGTCGCGAGCGCGGCCTCCTTCACCGCTTCCGACATGGTCGGATGCGCGTGGCAGGTACGGCCGAGATCTTCCGACGAGCCGCCGAACTCCATCAGCACGGTGATCTCGTGGATCATCTCGCCGGCGCCGAAGCCGACGATATGGCCGCCGAGCACCCGGTCGGTTTCCTTGTCGGCAAGGATCTTGACGAAACCGTCTGTCGCCAGCATCGCGCGGGCGCGGCCATTGGCCGTGAACGGGAACTTGCCGACCTTGTAGGCGATGCCCGCGGCCTTCAGTTCTTCCTCGGTCTTGCCGACCGACGCGATCTCCGGCTGCGTGTAGACGACGCTCGGAATCACCTCGTAATTGACGTGCCCATGCTGGCCGGCGAGAATTTCGGCGAGCGCCACACCCTCGTCTTCCGCCTTGTGCGCCAGCATCGGACCCTTGACCACGTCGCCGATCGCATAGATGCCGGCGACATTGGTCTTGAAGTGACCGTCGATCTCGACGCGGCCGCGATTGTCAAGCGTAACACCGGCCTCTTCCAGGCCGAGACCCGCTGTATAGGGCTTGCGGCCGGTGGCGATTAGCACGACGTCGGCGTCGAGCGTCACCTTGTCACCGCCCTTGGCCGGCTCGAATGTGATCTTGGCGCACTTGTCGCCCTTTTCGACGCCGGTCACCTTGGCGCCGAGATGGAAATCGATGCCCTGCTTGGCGAGCATGCGCTGGAACTGTTTGGAGACTTCGCCGTCCATGCCGCCGAGAATGGTGTCGAGATATTCGACGACGGTGACCTTGGCGCCAAGCCGCGACCAGACCGAGCCGAGTTCGAGCCCGATGACGCCGCCGCCGACGACGATCAGCGTTTCCGGCACCTTTTCCAGCGCGATGCCGCCGGTGGACGAGATGATGGTCTTCTCATCGATCTCGACCTGCACGCCGGGAATGCCGGCAATGTCGGAGCCGGTGGCAATGACGATGTTCTTGCCTTCGATCTCCTGCACCTTGCCGTCGTCGGCGATGACGGCAACCTTGCCTGCCGAGACGATCTTGCCGCTGCCCTGGAAGGCATCGATCTTGTTTTTCTTGAAGAGGAAGGCGACGCCGTCGACATTCGACTTCACCGTGGCGTCCTTGTGGGCCATCATATTGCCGAGGTTGAGCGTCGGCGCCGGGACGTCGATCCCGAGAGCGCTCATGCCGTGGCCGGCCTGATGGAAGATTTCGGAGGCATGCAGCAGGGCCTTCGACGGAATGCAGCCGACGTTCAGGCAAGTGCCGCCATAGGTCGCGCGCTTTTCGACGACAGCGACCTTGAGGCCGAGCTGGGCTGCTTTGACGGCGCAGACATAGCCGCCCGGGCCGGTGCCGATAATGATCACATCGTAGGACATTGCTTCTTTCCCTTTGGATTTTTCGTTTAGTCGGCCGCGCGCGACAGCGCGAGGCGGAAGCCGAAGCCGACGAGCGCCGCTCCGGTGATGCGGTTGAACCATTTGCCGCTGGCAATGAAGCGGTCACGGATCGCCTTGACCGTGAAGAAATAGGAAACGCCGGCAAACCAAGCGATCAGCGCCGTCGCCATGCCGATGCCGTACGAGAACTGGATCAGCGCCGGCGTGTCGTGATGCACGAGCGTCGAAAACAGCGACAGGAAGAACAGCACCGGCTTCGGGTTCAGCGCATTGGTGATGAAACCCATGCCGAGGCATTTCAGCATCGAGACCGGCTTGCGATCCTCGGCCGTCACCTCGATCTCCTGCACCTTGAAGCCGGGGTCGCGGAACGACTTGATGCCGAGATAGACCAGATAGGCGACACCAGCCCATTTGATGACCCCAAACAGCATCAGGGATTTCGAGACGATCAGGCCGAGGCCGAGGATCGTGTAGCTGATATGAAAGAGCAGCGAGAAGCCCATGCCGAGCCCGGTCATGATGGCGGCGCGCCGCCCATGCACGATGCTCTGGCGCAAAATGACGGCGAAATCGGCCCCCGGCACGACGATGAAGATCGAGAAGACGGCCATAAGGCCGAGGAATTCGAGGATGTAAGGCATGCTGTTTTCGCCCTGTCTTTTAGCGGCCGCCGCTCACGTTAAGGATCGCGCCGGTTATATAGGAAGCCGAAGGGGATAGAAGATAGAGGATCGCATCCGCCACCTCCTCGGGCGTGCCGCTGCGCTGCATCGGGATCGATGGCGCCATTTCACGGGCCCGGTCCGGCAGCCCGCCGGATGCATGGAGATCGGTTTCGATGACGCCGGGCCTGATAGCGTTCACGCGGATGCCCTCGGCGGCGACCTCGCGCGAAAGCCCGACGGTGAACGTGTCGATCGCACCTTTCGAGGCGGCATAATCGACATATTGCGTTGGCGAACCGAGGATCGCCGCCATCGACGAGACGTTGACGATCGCGCCGCCCCGCCCACCATAGCGGCTCGACATGCGGCGCACGGCCTCTGCGGCGCAGAGCATGGAGCCGGTTACATTGATGCGCATCATGCGTTCGATCCGCTCTGCCGCCATCTCGTCGACGCGCTGCGGATAGTCGACGACGCCGGCATTGTTGACGAGCCCGTCGAGCCGGCCGAAATGCCGATCGACCGCTGCAAACATCGCGACGATATCCGCAGCCTTGCCGACATCGCCCGCAATCGCCACGGCATCGCCGCCGTCTTCGGCAATCGCCGCAACGACGGCATCGGCGGCTTTGCGGTTGGAAGCGTAATTCACCGCAACACGCCAGCCCTGGCGCGCGGCGAGCCGCGAGACGGCCGCGCCGATGCCCCGGCTTCCGCCGGTCACGAGAACAACCGGTGCATTACTCATATCGCGCACTCCTTGAATGTCAGCACGTCCCAGGGCGCCAAGGTAGCCTTGCCCTCGCCCCAGGCGCTGGATTGGCGGATGGCGGGACCGAGACCGGGGAACACGAGCTTTTCGGCCGCCGCGGCACCTTCCGGCTGCAGATTGTCCATCTCGCCCTTGGCATCCATGCCATAGACGGCGCCTTGCCAGACGGTGCAGGCATTAAGATCGGCACCGGTCGCGTCACCCTCGGGGCAATTGAACATCAAGATGCCGATGGCGCGCACAGGATCGTCCGACGGCATGACATAGCCTTCCATCACCACCGGCGTCTTGAGAGCACTGACCTTGAACTGGTTGCTCGCCGCGGCCGACTGTGAATTCAGCGGGGCAAAGCGCAACTCGTATGCCCCGTCGCGATCGACGTAAATGGCCTGTTCCTGCTTGCAGGCGGCGCTGAGCGTCGATACCGGAACGGCGAAAAACGCGGCGGCTGCGATCGCAGCCATGCCTTTCCGTTTCGCCGTGATCCCAATCCTCCTGCTCATTGCAGCTTCGACTCCTTCCGCCCGTCGGCATTCTCGACAACGCTGAAATCCGTCAGCAGCACCAGCGCCCGGCCATCGCGATCGAGCCCCCAGAAAACCGGATAGAAGCCGTCGCCCCAACCGCTCCAGAATATCGCGACATTGCCCTTCTTGCCGGCGACCGGCCGGTGCAGCGCGTAACTGCCCTTGTTGGCGTCGAGGTCGGATGCCAGCACGTCGTCGTAATAATTGATGTCGGCGTCAGGCTTTTGCGTCTGCACCTGCGCTTCACGTTCTCCGATCAGACCAAGCGTCTCGGCATCCATGTAACAGCCGAGGCCGGCATCGACGGGGTAACCGAAGATCTCGCCGTCCTTCAGTGTCGCTACATCCTGCCCGGGCAGGACCGCAAGCTCCCAGTGATCCGGCTTGCCCGCGGCAAACCGCATGCTGGCGGCCGCGATGCGTCCGAAGGCCTGGTAGAGTGTCACCGGATATTCGCCCGGCGCAACCGTTCTTGCCAGCGCCGGACGATCGGGCTGAGCGAGCGGATCGGCCGCAACGATGCGCCCCGAGGTCAGCTCGACATTGCCCATATGGATCACGCCGATCGACCGGCCGGAGAGTTCGGCGTCGCTGAGCGCCACCAGTTCGAAATTGCTGCTTGCCTTGCTGATATCTAAGCCGGCCGCCGTTGCTGAAACCGGGACATGCGCGGCGGCAGCGCAGAGAAGAAGACGCGCCGCTCGCATGATCCGGTTTCGCATGGAAAGCTCCCTTAAAGATCGAGAACCAGACGTTCCGGATCTTCCAGGCTTTCCTTGACGCGCACGAGGAAGGTGACCGCTTCCTTGCCGTCGACGATGCGGTGATCGTAGGACAGCGCCAGATACATCATCGGACGGATAACCACCTGGCCGCCGATCGCCACCGGACGCTCCTGGATCTTGTGCATGCCGAGAATGCCGGACTGCGGCGCATTGAGGATCGGCGAGGACATCAGCGAACCGTAGACGCCGCCATTGGTGATGGTGAAGGTGCCGCCCTGCATGTCGGCCATGGAGAGCGAGCCGTCACGGGCTGCCTTGGCAAGACGGCCGAGTTCCTTCTCGATTTCGGCGATCGACATCTGATCGGCGTCACGGATGACGGGAACGACGAGGCCCTTGTCGGTGCCGACGGCCATGCCGACATGGCAATAGTTCTTGTAGATGAGGTCGGTGCCGTCGATCTCGGCGTTGACCGTCGGCAATTCCTTCAGCGCATGCGTCACCGCCTTGGTGAAGAAGCCCATGAAGCCGAGCTTGACGCCATGCTTCTTCTCGAAAATATCCTTGTACTTGTTGCGCAGGTCCATGACCGCCTTCATGTCCACCTCATTGTAGGTGGTCAGCATCGCGGCGGTGTTCTGCGCATCCTTCAGGCGCTTGGCGATCGTCTGGCGCAGGCGCGTCATCTTCACGCGCTCTTCGCGCGAGGCATCCTCGACCGTCGACGGGCCGCGCGGGGCGGCAGGCGTTGCAGCCGGTGCTGCCGCCGGAGCCGAAATGCCCTTGGCGACGGCAGCGATGACATCGCCCTTCAGCACCTGGCCGCGCTTGCCGCTGCCATCGACCTGATCGGCCGAAATGTTGTTTTCAGCAAGCATCTTCGAAGCCGCCGGTGCCGGCGGCATGGTGGAGACGGAAGCGCTCGACGATGCGGCAGCAGCGGCAACCGGCGCCGGCTGAGCAGGAGCAGCCGCGGCTGGCAGGACAGGAGCGGCGGCCGGTGCCGCAGCAGCGGGCGCGGCAGCAGCAGCACCTTCGGCGATCTGGCCGAGCAGCGCGCCGAGGCCGACGGTCTCGCCGGCGGCGACAACGATTTCCGAAAGCGTGCCGGAGGTCGGCGCTGGAACTTCGATGGTCACCTTGTCGGTTTCAAGCTCGAGAATCGGCTCGTCGGCCTTGATGGCGTCGCCGACCTTCTTGAACCAGGTGCCGACGGTTGCCTCGCTGACGGATTCACCGAGAGTTGGAACGCGGATTTCTGTGGCCATTGTTCAGATCCTGATTTCGTGTGTGTTCGTTTAATGCGTTTCAGACGGCGGGCGGCCGCAAGATGATCGAGGGCATCGGCAGGATATCGAAACGGAAACCGAAACCGGAAGCGATGATCGGATCGCTGGCGGCAAGAACCTGTGCCGCCGCTTGATCCTCAACTTCGACGATCGCCATGCCGAAGGCGCCTTCGCCCTCAAACACCGGACCGACGACGATCGCCGATCCCGCAAGGGCGTGCCGGTGCCAGTATTCGACATGGCGTTTCATCGCCGCCATTTCCTCTCCGGTCCCGTCATGCGGGAAAGTGGGGCGCGGCGGCAGCAGTCTCAGAAAGAAATAAGCCACTGCGCCCCCCTTGTGTTAACCGCCCAATGCATCCTCGAGGAATGCGGCGAGCTGCGACAGATGCTTTGACATCAGGCCCGTCGCCGGCGAGGCGGCGGCCGGACGGCCGGTATAACGGACGCGCTGATACTTTGCATCGATATGGGCAAGCACCCATTCGAGGAAGGGGTCGATGAACGACCATGCGCCCATGTTCTTCGGCTCTTCCTGGCACCAGACCATCTCGGCATTGCGGAAGCGCGACAGCTCGTTGATCAGCGCCTTTGCCGGGAACGGATAGAGCTGTTCGACACGCAAGAGATAGATGTCGTCGATGCCGCGCTTTTCACGCTCTTCGAGAAGATCGTAATAGACCTTGCCGGAGCACATGACGACACGGCGGATCTTGTTGTCCTTCTGCAGCTTGATCGGGCCGTCCTTGATCACTTCGGCATCGTCCCAGAGCAGGCGATGGAAGGCGGATTCTCCGGCCATTTCGGCAAGCGTCGAGACTGCCCGCTTGTGGCGCAGCAGCGACTTCGGCGTCATCAGGACCAGCGGCTTGCGGAAGTCGCGCTTCAGCTGCCGGCGCAGGATGTGGAAGTAGTTCGCCGGCGTCGTGACGTTGGCGACCTGCATGTTATCCTCCGCGCAAAGCTGCAGGAAACGCTCGAGGCGGGCCGAGGAGTGTTCCGGACCTTGGCCCTCATAGCCATGCGGCAAGAGGCAGACGAGGCCCGACATGCGCAGCCATTTGCGTTCGCCCGACGAGATGAACTGGTCGAAGACCACCTGCGCACCGTTGGCAAAATCGCCGAACTGCGCTTCCCAGAGCGTCAACGCATTCGGGCGGGCAAGCGAGTAGCCATATTCGAAACCGAGCACGGCCTCTTCCGAAAGCATCGAATTGATGACTTCGTAGCGACCCTGCGTTGGCGAGAGATTGGCGAGCGGGATGTAGCGTTCCTCGGTTTCCTGATCGTAGAGAACCGAGTGGCGCTGCGAGAAGGTGCCGCGTTCGCAATCCTGGCCGGACAGGCGGATCTTGCTACCTTCGACGCAGAGCGCCCCGAAGGAGAGCGCTTCAGCCATCGCCCAGTCGATACCTTCGCCGGTGGCGATCATATTGGCGCGGTTTTCCATGAAGCGCTGGATCGTGCGGTGTGCAGTGAAGCCCGCCGGAATCTCCGAGAGCTTGCGGCCGATATCCTTCAGCGTCTTCATCGGCACGGCGGTCTTTCCGCGGCGCTGCTCGTCGGCATTGTCGGCCGCGCGCAGGCCCGACCACTCGCCGTCAAGCCAGTCGGCCTTGTTCGGCTTGTAGTGCTGGCCGGCCTCGAACTCCTGTTCGAGATGGGCGCGCCAGTCGGCCTTCATCTTCTCGACTTCACCTTCGGTGAGCAGGCCCTCGGCGACTAGGCGCGCCGCATAGATCTGCAGCACGGTCTTGTGGCCGCGGATCACCTTGTACATCTTCGGCTGCGTGAAGGACGGTTCGTCGCCTTCATTGTGGCCGTAGCGGCGATAGCAGAACAGGTCGAGCACGACCGGCTTGTGGAACTTCATGCGGAATTCGGTCGCGATCTTGGCCGCATAGACCACCGCTTCCGGATCGTCGCCGTTGACGTGGAAGATCGGCGCCTCGATCATCTTGGCGACGTCGGACGGATAGGGCGACGAACGCGAGAAGGCGGGGTTCGTCGTGAAGCCGATCTGGTTGTTGATGATGACGTGCATGGTGCCGGCGACGCGGTGGCCGCGCAGGCCGGAAAGGCCGAGGATTTCGGCAATGACGCCCTGGCCGGCGAAGGCTGCGTCGCCATGGATCAGAAGCGGCAGAACCTTGGCGCGCTCGGAAAGCGGAATGATGTCGCCGTCCCAGACGGTAGCATTCATGTCCTGCTTGGCGCGGACCTTGCCCATGACGACGGGATCGACGATTTCAAGATGCGACGGGTTGGCTGTCAGCGAGACATGCACCTTGTTGCCGTCGAATTCGCGGTCTGAGGAGGCCCCGAGATGATACTTGACGTCGCCCGAGCCTTCGACTTCGTCGGGTGCGGCCGAGCCGCCCTTGAACTCGTGGAAGATCGCCCGGTGTGGCTTTCCCATGACCTGCGAGAGCACGTTGAGCCGGCCGCGATGGGCCATACCGAACACGGCTTCCTTGAGGCCGAGATGGCCACCGCGCTTGAGGATCTGCTCGAGCGCCGGGATCAGCGATTCGCCGCCGTCGAGGCCGAAACGCTTGGTGCCCTTGAACTTGACGTCAAGGAACTGTTCGTAGCCTTCGGCTTCGGCGAGCTTGGCGAGGATTGCCTTCTTGCCTTCAGGCGAGAAAGCGACGCCCTTGTCCGGCCCTTCGATACGCTCCTGGATCCAGGCCTTCTCTTCCGGATTGGAGATATGCATGAATTCGACGCCGAGCGTCGAGCAATAGGTGCGCTCGAGGATATCGATCATCTCGCGGATGGTCGCGTATTCCAAGCCGAGCACGTTGTCGATGAAGATCCTGCGGTCGTAATCGGCGGCCGTGAAGCCGTAATTCTCCGGCGACAGCTCGCGATAGTCGTCGACGGGAGCGGCGATGCCGAGCGGGTCGAGCTTGGCATGCAGGTGGCCGCGCATGCGGTAGGCGCGGATCATCATGATGGCGCGCACGGAATCGCGCGTCGCCTGCAGCACGTCGGTGCTGTCGGCAGGCTTGCCCTCGGCTTCGGCCTTGGCCTTGACCTTGGTCTCGATAACCTTCTCGACGATACCCCAGTCGCCGTCGAGAGCCGACACCAGATCGCCGCCGGCCGCCAGCGGCCAGTTCTTCCTTCGCCAGGAAGCCCCCTTGGCCGCCCTCTTCACATCGCTGGGATCCTCCTCCAGCGCCTTGAAGAAGGTCCGCCACTGATCGTCGACCGACGCGGGGTCCTCTTCGTAGCGCGCATGCAGCTGCTCGATATAGGCAGCGTTGGCGCCATCCAGAAACGAGGTGATCTGAAACTGCTCGTTGGCTTCTTGCCGTGCCATGGTGATATGCGGACGCTGCCGCCCGCCTCCTGACTTTGATGAATTTGCCGGCTTGCTCGCCGGCTGCCGCATTCCGATTGCCGCCTGTCTGCGGCGCATCTGCATGTCTCGTGCCGTCAAGACCGGGCGGAAGGCGCAGATGCCGCTCCTCCGCCCGGGTATAAGTTGGTTTAGCCCTTGAGGACTTCAACCAGCGTCTTGCCGAGGCGGGCCGGAGACGGCGACACCTTGATGCCTGCCGATTCCATCGCCGCGATCTTCGATTCCGCATCGCCCTTGCCGCCGGAAACCACAGCGCCGGCATGGCCCATGGTGCGGCCCTTCGGCGCCGTGCGGCCGGCAATGAAGCCAGCCATGGGCTTGCTGCGGCCCTTCTTGGCTTCATCCTTGAGGAACTGCGCAGCATCTTCCTCTGCCGAACCGCCGATTTCGCCGATCATGATAATCGACTGGGTGGCTTGGTCGGCCAGGAACATTTCCAGGACGTCGATGAATTCGGTGCCCTTGACCGGGTCGCCGCCGATGCCGACGGCCGTGGTCTGGCCGAGGCCTTCGTTGGAGGTCTGAAACACGGCTTCATAGGTCAGCGTGCCCGAGCGGGACACGATACCGACCGAGCCCTTGCGGAAGATGGAGCCCGGCATGATGCCAATCTTGCATTCTTCCGGCGTCATGATGCCTGGGCAGTTCGGGCCGAGCAGGCGCGACTTGGAGCGGTCGAGGCGAGCCTTGACGCGAACCATGTCCATGACCGGGATGCCTTCGGTAATGCAGGTGATGAACGGGATCTCGGCATCGATCGCCTCGATGATCGCGTCGGCGGCACCGGCCGGCGGAACATAGATGACGGACGCGTCGGCGCCGGTCTTTTCCTTGCCCTCGGCAACGGTTGCGAAGATCGGCAGGTTTTCGCCCTTTGCGCCGGTCCAGGTTTCGCCGCCCTTCTTCGGGTGGATACCGCCGACCATCTGCGTGCCGTAATAGGCGAGCGCCTGTTCGGTGTGGAACGTTCCGGTCTTGCCGGTCAGACCCTGAACGAGGATCTTGGTGTCTTTATTGACGAGAATAGACATGCGAGGCCTTTGTCTAGGAGAGGTTGGAAGACGTGGGGGACGAGCGACGATAGATGCCGCTGACGACCTCCTGCCAAGTATCGCTGCCTGCAGGCGAAAAGCTGACGCCCATCCGGTAGCAGTCTTCATTTTCAAATGTGAATGCGGTGCGCTGTCTGCCGCGCGGCGAAGCCTTCATCAGCACGAGTTCCTTGCCGTTCCATTCGCCGGAAGCTGGCGACGGTGGCGCGAAGCCCGCGCTGTCGAACTGGTAGAGCTTGTAGGTCTGGTCCGAAGCATCGAAGCCGAAAACATTTCGGGCCTCGAACGAAACAGCCCCATCGCGCGACTGGCGATAGCGCTGCTCGAGGAAGAACCCGCCGAACAGCGCCTCGCCGGAAAGTTTAGCACTGGCCTTACCTTCAGTCGTCCACGCCGACCCTGCGACGCGCTCCTCCCCTTCCCATACGCCGGCAAAGGCATTGAGACGGATATGAGCAGCAGATGGCGTGGACTGGAAGGTCATGATCGCTCTCAGCCGTTGATCGCCGCGACGATCTTCTTGGCTGCATCGTCCAAGTCGTCAGCCGCTGTGATCGCGAGACCCGACTCGTTCAGGATCTTCTTGCCGAGCTCGACATTGGTGCCTTCAAGGCGCACGACGAGCGGAACCTTGAGGCCGACTTCCTTGACCGCGGCAATGACGCCCTCGGCAATGACATCGCACTTCATGATGCCGCCGAAGATGTTGACGAGAATGCCTTCGACCTTGGGGTCTGCGGTGATGATCTTGAAAGCCGCAGCAACCTTCTCCTTGCCGGCGCCGCCGCCGACGTCACAGAAGTTAGCCGGCTCCTTGCCGTAGAGCTTGATGATATCCATCGTCGCCATGGCAAGACCTGCGCCGTTGACCATGCAGCCGATGTTGCCGTCGAGCGCCACATAGGCAAGGTCCCACTTGGAAGCCTCGATTTCCTTGGCGTCTTCTTCAGTCTCGTCACGCAGCGTCTTGACGTCGTCGTGACGGAAAAGCGCATTGCCGTCGAAGGACATCTTCGCGTCGAGAACGCGCAGGCGGCCATCCTTCATGACGATCAGCGGATTGACTTCGAGCAGCGCCATGTCCTTCTCATTGAAGGCCTTGTAGAGCGCCGGGAAGAGCGACTTCGCATCTTCGGCGGCAGCGCCGTCGAGCGCGAGCGCCTTGGAGATCGCGGCAACGTCGGCAGCCGTCACGCCGGCTTCCGGATCGATGGCGATCGTGTGGATTTTCTCCGGCGTGTCATGGGCGACGGCTTCGATGTCCATGCCGCCTTCGGTCGATACCACGAAAGCCACGCGGCCGACCGAGCGGTCGACAAGGATCGAGCAATAGAGTTCGCGGGCGATGTCGGCGCCATCTTCGATGTAGAGGCGGTTGACCTGCTTGCCGGCTTCGCCAGTCTGCGCCGTTACTAGCGTGTTGCCGAGCATATCCTTGGCATGGGCGATCACTTCGTCGATCGACTTGGCGAGACGCACGCCGCCCTTGGCTTCCGGGCCCAGTTCCTTGAACTTGCCCTTGCCGCGGCCGCCGGCATGGATCTGGCTCTTGACCACGTAAAGCGGGCCGGGGAGCGCCTTGGCGGCAGCTTCGGCTTCCTCGACCTTGAGAATAGCCACACCCTCGGCAACCGGCGCGCCATAGCCCTTCAGCAGAGCCTTGGCCTGATATTCATGAATGTTCATGGGTTTATCCCTGTTTGATGACTTCAGCGCGTCGACTACTTGAGGGCAGGCGCGATGTTGATGCAGGCTTCGCAGAGACCGGCAACGGCACCGACGGATTTGTCGAAGGCTTCCCTCTCGGTCTTGTTGAGGTCGATCTCGATGATGCGCTCGACGCCACCGGCGCCGATGACGGTGGGAACGCCGACATACATGTCCTTGACGCCGTACTGGCCGGTCAGCTGGGCAGCGCAGGGCAGAACGCGCTTCTTGTCCTTGAGGTAGGATTCGGCCATCTCGATCGCCGAGGCGGCCGGCGCATAGTAGGCCGAGCCGGTCTTCAGTAGGCCGACGATTTCGGCGCCGCCGTCACGGGTGCGCTGGATGATCTCTTCGAGGCGTTCCTTGGTGACCCAGCCCATGGTGACGAGGTCGGTGAGCGGAATGCCGCCGACCGTCGAGTAGCGGGCAAGCGGCACCATCGTGTCGCCGTGGCCGCCGAGCACGAAAGCGGTGACGTCCTGGACGGACACGTTGAATTCCTTGGCGAGGAAAAGACGGAAACGCGACGAGTCGAGAACGCCGGCCATGCCGACGACCTTGTTGGCCGGAAGGCCGGAGAACTTCTGCAGCGCCCAGACCATGGCGTCGAGCGGGTTGGTGATGCAGATCACGAAAGCGTTCGGCGCATATTTCTTGATGCCGGCGCCTACCTGCTCCATGACCTTGAGGTTGATGCCGAGAAGATCGTCGCGGCTCATGCCCGGCTTGCGGGCGACACCGGCGGTGACAATGCAGACATCGGCGCCTTCGATCGCGGAATAGTCGCTGGCGCCCGTCAGGTTGACGTCGAAGCCTTCGACCGGAGAGGACTGTGCGATGTCGAGACCCTTGCCCTGGGGAATGCCGTCCGCGATGTCGAAGAGGACGATGTCGCCCAGTTCCTTCAGGCCGGCGAGGTGTGCCAGCGTGCCACCAATCATGCCAGAACCAATGAGTGCGATCTTGTTACGCGCCATTTCGCTGTTTCCTTTGCGATCAAATTCGTCGAGCGATGCGCAGCAAGGCACAGCCCAATGACGCAATCGCATAGACCCAAAGCCCAAAAATGGCAACTCATTAATTTTGATGTAGCAATTTCAATCGTTTAGATACTAAAATTCTTACGTAAACGTAAGATATCATGTCACCGGATTGTTACTCGGCGGCGCGCTTTTCATGGTGCAGTGCGAGATATTCAGCGCTGCGCATCTCGAACAGGCGCGATGCGGTGCGGTCGAATTCAAAGCCCTCGGTGCCCCGGCGATGCACCAGAAGTTCCTCCGGCATCGCCGCTGCGGAAATGTAGAGCCGCACGGCATGATCGTAGAACGTATCGACCAGAATGATGAAGCGTTTGATCTGGTTCCGCTTTTCCGGCCCGAGCAAGGGAATGTGATCGACGAAGACCATATCGTAACGCTCGGCGATCGCCAGGAAGTCGACCGCCCCGAGCGGCTTGTCGCAAAGATCGGCGAAGGAGAACCTCGCCATACGGTCGACGGCGAGCGGCACATGGATGTGTCGGCCTTTCATCGGAATGTCCAGCGGTTGCGCCTTGCGCCCATGCAGCGCCTGCGTCCAGGACGCATCCATCGCCATGTCGTTATGATCGTTGATCGGCACCAGATAGACCGGCTGGCTGCTCAGCTTCTCCATGCGGTAGTCGGTCGGCGAACCCAGGGTGACGACATCGACATGCTGCTTGAGAAGGGCGACGAAGGGCAGGAAGAGGCCGCGATTGAGACCATCCGTGTAGAGGTTGTCGGGCTCGACGTTCGACGTCGCGACCAGCACGCATCCGCGCGCGAAAAGCTCGGAGAATAGCCGCGACAGGATCATCGCATCGGCGATATCGGTGACGGTGAATTCGTCGAAGCAGAGCAGTTCCGCTTCCGCGTAGAGGGCTGCGGCGACCGGCGGCATCGGATCGGCCTGCTTCGTCTCGCCGTTCTTCAGCTTCAGCCGGTGCGCCGCGATCCGATTGTGCACATCCGCCATGAATTCGTGGAAATGCGCCCGGCGTTTCTTCCTGCACGGCGCCATCGAGAAGAACATGTCCATCAGCATGGTCTTGCCGCGGCCGACGCTGCCGTGGATGTAAAGCCCCTTGATGCCGTCGGCGGATTTCTTCTTGGCGGCAAACATCCAGCCAAGTGCGCTCGATTTTGCCGCTGGTCGCCGCTGCTTCAGCCCGGCCAGCACCCGATCCAAGCTCTTTGCCACGTCCATCTGGGCGGAGTCGACCTGCAGCGCGCCCGATGCGGTCAGGGCTTTAAGCTGTTCGCAGACGCTGAGCGCATAATCGGGCATTGGCTGCATGAGGGCATATCCGCCTGTCAGACATCGGCGGAGGCCCGCCGGTGGTTTACCGCGCCGGTTCGTCTACCGCGCCGATTCGTTTTACCGGCTGAGACTGATCTGCTGGCCCGTGCTGGTCTGTCCCTGGAAGCGGTTGTCAGCCGTCTTGTAGACGCTGCCGAGCTGATTGCCTGAACGGTCCTTGAGCAGCACCTGCTTGCCGGCAACCTCCCAGGAGCCCATCGCCGTCAACTCGCCGACGCAGCCGCGCGTACCGCCGCGCGAACCGCTGCCGAGATTGGTCAGCGTCAAGAACATGTCGCAGCTGCCATTGACGCGCCAGCTTCCGACCATCGATTCCTTGGTGACATCAAGCGCATTTGCGGCCATTGCGCCGGGCTGCGCGCCCGGCATCGGCGCCGTCGTCGACGGCGCAGCTGGAAACTGCGAACTGTTGACCGGCGGAAGCTGCCCACCCTGCACCGAGGGAATCGGCTGCGCCGTCAGCGGCGCCGGCCCGGCATTCGAGCCGGAGTTGTAATCATATGCCGTACGCTGACAACCGGCTAGCGCGAGAGTAACCACCAGACCTGTCATCGCATATCGCAACTGCATCATCATACTCCTGAATTCGGCTAGCGCCGCAGAGAAACGGGCGTGAGACAAGTCCGATTACCGTAATTCGCTTTGGTTAATCAAGTCGAGCCGCATAAATTGCCCGTGACAACAACTAACCAAAAAACGATACAGTTCAACTGTCCCGCTGCAAAACTTCCTGCACATAGAATTTGTCAGCAAGGTGTTGGGCGCGCTGATCTCTGTCCGGATCCCTGTCGAACTCCCGCAATATCTCGGAATAACGCTCGCACCGGTACCAATACGGATACCCTGTGCGCGCACCAAGGCGAGCCACGACCTGATCTTCGTGACGGCTTCGAGATCTAAGGCGTCTCATCCGCCAACGGCATGCATGCTGGTCAGACCCGGCGCTCGACCATCATCTTCTTGATTTCGGCGATCGCCTTGGCCGGGTTGAGACCCTTTGGGCAGGTCTGCGCACAATTCATGATCGTGTGGCAGCGATAAAGCCGGAACGGGTCCTCGAGATTGTCGAGACGTTCGCCGGTCGCCTCGTCTCTGGAGTCGATCAGCCAGCGATAGGCCTGCAGCAGAACGGCCGGACCGAGATAGCGGTCGCCGTTCCACCAGTAGCTCGGACAGGAGGTCGAGCAGCAGGCACAGAGGATGCATTCATAGAGACCGTCGAGCTTCTGACGGTCCTCGTGGCTCTGCTTCCATTCCTTGGCTGGCGCCGGCGACACCGTCTTCAGCCACGGCTCGATCGAACGATGCTGGGCATAGAAGTTGGTAAGGTCAGGCACCAGATCCTTGACGACGGGCAAATGCGGCAGCGGATAGATCTTCACCGAGCCCTTGATATCGTCGAGGCCCTTGGTGCAGGCGAGCGTGTTGGTGCCGTCGATATTCATCGCGCAGGATCCGCAGATGCCCTCGCGACAGGAGCGGCGCAAGGTCAGCGTCGGATCGATCTTGTTCTTGATGTAAAGCAGGCCATCGAGCACCATCGGCCCGCAATCGTCGACATCGATGTAGAAAGTGTCGATCGACGGGTTCTGGCCGTCATCCGGGCTCCAGCGGTAGACGCGGAATTCGCGGGTGTTTTTGGCACCGGCCGGCTTCGGCCAGACCTTGCCTTCGCGCATCTGAGAATTCTTGGGGAGAGCGAGTTCAACCATGTCCGGTTCCTCTTGAGATCAGTACACGCGAGCCTTCGGCTCGATCTTGTGCGGATCGATGCCTTCGGCGATAAGCTCGGTGTGAACCGGCCGGTAGTCGAGTTTCACGGCGCCTGCCTCGTTCACCCAGGCAAGCGTGTGCTTGCGCCAGTTGACGTCGTCGCGGCCGGCGAATGCACCCTCGGTATAGTCCTCGCGCGCATGCGAACCGCGGCTCTCCTTGCGGGCCTCGGCGCCGTAGATCGTCGTGATGGCGTTGGCCATCAGGTTCTGCAGCTCCAGCGTCTCGACCAGATCCGAATTCCAGATCATCGAGCGGTCGGTGACCTTGATATCGCGCATTTCCTGCCAGATCGCAGAGATGCGCCGGCAACCGGATTCCAGCGATTCCTGCGTACGGAACACCGCCGCGTCTTCCTGCATGGCGCGCTGCATCTTCTCGCGCAGTTCCGCCGTCGGCGTGCCGCCGCTGGCGTGACGCAGGCCGTCGAAGCGGTCGATGATCTTGTCGCAGGCTGCGACATTGAGATGGGGGATCGGCGCTGCGCGATCAATCACCTCGCCGGCGCGGATCGCAGCGGCGCGGCCGAAGACCACGAGGTCGATCAGCGAGTTGGAGCCGAGGCGGTTGGCGCCGTGCACCGAGGCGCAGCCGGCTTCACCGACCGCCATCAGCCCGGGGATGATCCGTTCCGGATTGGCACTGTCGGCGTTCAACACTTCGCCCCAATAGTTCGTGGGAATGCCGCCCATATTGTAGTGAACGGTCGGCAGAACCGGGATCGGCTCGCGCGTGACGTCGACGCCCGCAAAGATCTTGGCGCTCTCGGAAATACCCGGCAGCCGTTCGTGCAGCACGGCCGGATCGAGATGGTCGAGATGCAGGAAGATGTGGTCCTTGTTCTTGCCGACACCGCGGCCTTCGCGGATTTCCAACGTCATGCAGCGCGAAACGACGTCGCGCGAGGCGAGGTCCTTGGCCGACGGCGCATAGCGCTCCATGAAGCGCTCGCCCTCGGAGTTGACGAGATAGCCGCCTTCGCCGCGCGCACCTTCGGTGATCAGACAGCCCGAACCGTAGATGCCGGTCGGGTGGAACTGGACGAATTCCATGTCCTGCAGCGGCAGGCCGGCACGCGCCACCATGCCACCGCCGTCGCCGGTGCAGGTATGGGCAGAGGTTGCCGAGAAATAGGCGCGGCCGTAGCCGCCGGTCGCCAGCACCACCATCTTGGCGGCGAAACGATGGATCGTGCCGTCATCGAGGCACCAGGCGACGACGCCGGTGCAGCGGCTGCCGTCTTCCGACATGATCACGTCGAGCGCGAAATACTCGATGAAGAATTCGGCGTTGTTGCGCAGCGACTGACCGTAGAGCGTATGCAGGATCGCGTGGCCGGTACGGTCGGCAACGGCGCAGGTGCGCTGCACCGGCGGGCCTTCGCCGTAATTCTGCATGTGGCCGCCGAACGGGCGCTGATAGATCTTGCCTTCCTCGTTGCGCGAGAACGGCACGCCGTAATGCTCGAGCTCATAGACCGCCTTCGGCGCTTCCATGGTCAGATATTGCATGGCGTCGACGTCGCCGAGCCAGTCGGAACCCTTGACGGTGTCATAGAGGTGCCACTGCCAGCTATCGGGCGTCATGTTGCGCAGCGAGGCGGCGATGCCGCCCTGGGCGGCGACCGTATGCGAGCGGGTCGGGAATACCTTGGTGATGCAGGCCGTGCGGAACCCCTGCTCGGCCATGCCGAGCGTGGCGCGCAGCCCGGCGCCGCCGGCGCCGACGACGATCACGTCGTAGGAGTGATCGATATATTTGTA
This sequence comes from Rhizobium sp. NZLR1, assembly GCF_017357385.1. NCBI lineage: Bacteria > Pseudomonadati > Pseudomonadota > Alphaproteobacteria > Hyphomicrobiales > Rhizobiaceae > Rhizobium > Rhizobium sp. NZLR1. Next base: position 4,294,265 of record NZ_CP071632.1, read on the forward strand.
GGCCTTGCCGTTCTGGGCGGGTGAGGTCGGTGCCATATCGAGCTTATCCTACGAATGCGATTTTCAGAATGGCGAACAGACAGAGGCCGGCGATCACGATCGCAAAGAACGTGTTCAGCATCAGCAGCGCGATCTTGCCGAACTCGCCATGCACGTAATCCTCGATGATGACCTGCATGCCGAGCTTCATATGGATAACGCCGGAGATCACCATTAGCCCCATGATGACCGCGACGAAAGGGTTCGAAAGTGCACGAACCACGTCAGCATAGGGCGCGCCGGCATAGGTGAGCAGGAAGATGAGGAAAAACAGGATCAGCGGAACATTGGCGACGGCCGTCAGTCGCTGGCGCCAGAAATGGTCCGTGCCGTCCTTGGCGGAGCCGAGCCCGCGAACCTTGCCGAGGGGGGTGCGCATATCCATGAGAGGACCTTCAGAAGCGAATGAGGAAGCCGATCACCCAGACCAGCACGGTCAGACAGAGCGACCCGATGATGTTGGCGATGGCGAGCTTGGTCGAGAATTCTTTCCCGAAGCCGTAGCCGAGATCCCACATGAAGTGGCGGAAACCGCCGAGCATGTGGTGCAGCAGCGCCCAAGTATAGCCGAGCAGCACGAGCTTACCGACAACGCTGCCGAGCACCCAGTTGGCCCAGTCATAGGAACCCTGGCCGCTGGCCGCTGCGATCAGCCACCAGGCGACCAGCAGCGTGCCGACATAGAGCGCGCCACCGGTAATGCGGTGGACGATAGACATGACCATGGTGGGAATAGGTTTGTAAATTTGCAGATGCGGCGATAGGGGCCGGTTATTTGTCACGTTCGCCATCAGAACCTCGCGGCGGCTTTCTGCGCTCCCGGATTTCGGAGCATGCTCAGTCAACCACACGAATGACAAATTCTCTGTGTGCGTTGCATCAATTGCGACGTTTAATCACCAGGAACGCCGACGACAAGCACAATCGCTGTCGGCTTTTAATTTAATCGATTCGCGTCACCTGGAAGTTTGCAGGCTAAAGAAACTGGTCTTTTCCGCTCAATATTTGTGCCGATTCTGCAGCCCGAATGGACAAGCTTCGGCTTTTGGCGCAATCTGGCGTTAACGATTTGTTAACGATCGGAATTCCGGAGGCCAGCATCCATGTTTCGCAACCTGTCCGCAGTCACCCTGCTTGCCCTGTCTGCGCTTGCCGCATTCCCGGCCGCGGCCGGCGACCGGCATAACGATCATCGCTTTCCCGGCCATCGTCACGCTTTCCACGGCGGATTGTTTCTCGGCGAACGCGTGAACTGGCGCGATCGCGGTATCCGTTTCGATCATGCTTATGGCCGTCGGGCCGGCAGAGACAGGATGCCGTTCCTGAAGCAGTTTTCATCGGCGGCGACCAATCGCGTCGGGCGCAGCAATTTCGTCATCGTCTCACCCGAGCCCCTGGGTTATGACGGCGGCGACACCTATGCCGGCTCTTCCTATGTCTATCAGGCTGATGGCGGAACCTATGTCGGCGGCGACGGCTATGGTTTCTATCCCACAGCACGGCCTGAGCAACTGGCACCGAAGGCGAAGGTTATCGATATTGCAGTGCAGGACGATCCCTGCGCCTATGAGGCCAATGTCTGCGTCATCCGACCTTAAAGCATGATGACGAACGCGGGCGGCTCAAATTTGCCCGGCCTCACTCTTTCGCGACGCGGCTATGTCAATACGGATGGCGCACATCGGCGGGAGATTCTTGTCCTCAAACGTTGCCCGCCGTGGCGTTCCGCTATCCGGCATCCAAGCATCCCAGGCTCTGTTCATTTCCTCGAATGAGGCAAGGTCCCTGAGCCAAATGTTGGCGAGAATGATCTCTGACTTGTCGGTACCTTCGCGTAGCAGCATGTCATTGATGCGCTCCAATATTTCGTTGGTTTGCGCCGTCACGCTCGCTCCCCTCGTGAGGTTTGCGACCTGGCCGGGCAGATAGGCGGCATTTGCGAGGAGAGTTTCGTCAACTTTGGCTTGCCCCATTATCGTATTCGCAGACTTCCATGAATGCTTGAGATTGGGCCGTCGACCCTTCCGATCACTGTGGGGCTTCGCTCGCCATTCCGGTAGAGGGATTTAAATTGACCCGATATAATGGAAGCTGAACGCTCCTAGAGCCTTTCCAGATTGAATCATTCTGTTGGCTGAAGCGATGCGTCTGGTGGGCCGGGCATCTCTAGCCTGGATCAGAGGCGAACGGCTCGGACGTACCAAGGGGTATGCCCCCCGCCAATCGCCTCTGCCCTGACGAAAACCTGCTCCGGCAGAATGCTTCAATCTGACCAGGAAAGGCTCTAGCTGGACAATATGGCCGTATGCCGCGAAATGAAGTCCACAAGGTAGCGCGCGCCTTCGGCCGTCTCGGACTGAGCATACAGACCGATCTCGATGCGCACCGGACCGGGCAGATCCGCCGATCGGTCAAGTGTCCGGCAGCCCTCCGGTTTTGTCGTGAGCATCATTGGCGCGATACCAATACCGACGCGAACCGCGGTCGCCATGGCCACGAGCGTCGATGCGACGCATGCCGTCTTCCACTTGATGTTCCGCTGGGACAGAGCCGCAAGCGTCGGAAGCGTCCAGGGACACTCCTCCTCGAACATAATGATGGGAAGCGGTTTTTCCGCGTCCGCCACAAAGTCGGATCTGACCGTCCACATCAAATATTCGGTCCAGATCAGGTTCGGTTTTCGTGAGAGGCAGGTGATGTCGCAAACCACCAGATCCAGCTTCCTGTCTTCAAACAGGCTGGCGAGGCGGCGATTCGGCTCGACAATGATGTCGATCTCGACCTTCGGGTTCTGGGCTCTGAAGTCACTAAGAATGTCGATCAGGTGGCCAGCTGCGAAGTCCTCAACGACGCCGAGGCGAATGCGGTCCTCGATCATCCTGCCTGTCAGCCTTTTCTCGACCTCGTCGCTGAGGGCGACCATTTCGCGGGCATAAGCCAGCATGATCTGCCCATGGCTCGTGAGCTCGAGGCCTTTTGACGAACGCGAAAACAGCGTAACACCAACAAGCTCCTCCAGCTTGCGGATCTGCATGCTTACGGCCGCCTGCGTTCTATTCAGCTTGACGGCAGCTCCATTGACGGTGCCGATCTCCGCGACGGTCAGAAATGCACGAAGCAGATAGGAATCAAGATCAAGCATCAGAAGCCGCATTCCATAGTTTGGGGCGCTCGAGTGCTGAGGGCCTCTCTGCCTATAAGCGGATATTGGACGAACCATGTTCTTCCGGCAACTGGCGATCCTTAGCCGGGGCGCAGTGCAAGCTGCGCCCCGTCAATAACAGTTTATCGCGCGAAGAGAACGCATGCCTCGGGGAGAATGGAAACGCTGATCGCCTGCCCTCGCGCGAAGGCTATGTCTGGACGGTTCGGGCAAGCCGAGATTATGCGGTCGCCACTGACGAGGTCCAGAACGATATGCCTGAAGGCACCGAGTGTCACAACGTCGGCAATGCGTCCGGGCATGGCCGCCCCGGCACCCGGAACACCGGATGATATCTCGACGTTTTCCGGCCTCACGCAAATCTCGGCGGCACCTGAAAGGCTTCCGGCGGACGCGACCGGAAACTCCCAGCCGGATTCGGAACGAAACTTGCGAGCCGTTCCGCCTGCGGCCGAAATCGAGCCACGAATCCAATTCGTCCGCCCCATGAAATCCGCGACGAAACGCGAGTCTGGACGCCAATACACATCATCCGGCCTGCCGGATTGCATGATTGCTCCATGGTTCATCACGAATATGCGCTCTCCCAGGCTCATCGCCTCCTCCTGGTCGTGGGTTACCACGATCGCGGTCGAGCCGACCGCGGCGAGCACATCTTTCAATTCGGTGCGCAGCTCATGGCGAAGTTTGGCGTCGAGGGCCGACAGGGGTTCATCCAGAAGAACAAGGCTTGGATGGGTGGCGAGCGCCCGCGCAAGCGCAACACGCTGCTGCTGGCCGCCGCTCAACTGGTGCGGCCGCCGCTGTCCGAAACCGACGAGTCGGACGAGCTCGAGCATCTCGGCAATGCGGCGAGGTATTTGCCCCGGCGGGTGGTTGCGATGGCGAAGTCCATAGCCGATGTTCTGTTCGACGGTCATATGCGGGAAAAGAGCGTAGTGCTGGAACAGCAGCCCGACATTGCGCTCATAGGGTTTCAATCCGGCCATCGGCTCGCCGTCGATCAAGATCGAGCCTTTGTCGGGGCGCTCGAACCCGGCAATGAGCCGAAGAATGGTGGTCTTGCCGCAACCGCTCGGTCCAAGCAGTGCGATTGTTTCACCTGGGTTCACCGAGAAGGAGACATTACCGAGGGCGACCGTTTCGCCGAAGCGCTTGCTGACCCCTTGAAATTCCACGGCAGAAATCATCGTATTGTCCTCATGAACGAAACAAACCCTGGCCGACGACAGTGTCGAAGCCGACGACACGGTCCAGCACAACGATCAGCAACGCGGTGACGGCAATCAGGACCACGGCCGCCGCAGCGATCGTCAGATCGAAAGCCGCGCGCATGTTGCTGACCAGCGTAACAGGCAAGGTCGTTGCGGACGGATCGCTCAGAAAGAGACTGATCGATACGTCATCTATAGAAATTGCGAAGGCGAAGATCGCACCGGTGACAACGCCCGTCCGCATGAGCGGCAGGGTAATGGTCCAGAAGGCCTGGCGCTCGGTGGCGCCGAGAACCATTGCGGCTTCCGTCAATCGTTGGTCGCTGCCGAGAAGGCTGGCGAGACTGGTCCTTATGCAATAGGGCAACGTCACGATCACGTGGCCGAGAAGCAGGCGCGCCATACCATTTGTAATACCGGCCTTGGAAAGGAAAAGCAGGAGGCCGAATCCAATGACGACCGGCGGAACGATGAGTGGCGAGAGAAAGGCCGAAGTCAGCGCTGCCTTTCCTGGAAAATTGCCCCGGGCAAGGCCGACAGCCGCCGCAGTTCCGACCGTGACGGACAGAACCGTCGTGAGTACCGCCAAAATGAGGCTGGTGCGTAGGCTGGTAAGGATATCCGCCTGGGAGACGAGCCGTTCGAACCAGTGAAGCGACAAGGCAGGTGGCGGCAGTGGACCGAGGTAGGTCCTGGCGTCGAAAGCCATGAGGCATGTTATCGCCAACGGGATGGCGAGGAACGCCAATCCAAGGCCGATGACACCGTAGGCGAGGGAAACGGCGATCCGGTCTCCGGTTCGCGCTGCAAGAGACTGTCTGCTCATCGGGAAACCTTCCAGGCCTGCGCAAACGTTATGACAGCGACGACCGCCAAGGCTGCGGCAAGCATGACGAGCGAGATCGCCGCGCCGCTCGGATAGTTGGCGATATCGCTGAACCGGGTGTAGATGACGTTCGATATGAAAAGCACCCGGCCCCTCCCGAGCACCATGGGAATGACGAAGGCGCTGATCGCGAAAGTCAGCGAGACAAGCGTGCTTGAGATCAGAGCCGGGAAACTCAGGGGAAGTGTGATCGACAGATGGGCTTTCCATCCCGGCGCGCCGAGCGACTGGGCTGCATCGAGCAGACGCGGATCGATCGATTGCATCGCGCCAATCAGCGTGAGCGTTGCGACCGGTATAATCGAGTGAACCAGACCCGCAGTAACGACGATATTAATATATTCGCGGCTGTTGGGCGAAAAGCCAAGTGTCAGGAGGAGGGGTCGGAAGATGCCGACCGACCCGAAGGTCAGTTCGATCGCGTATGTCTTGATCAGGACGCTGGATAGAACAAGCGTAATCAAAAAGCCGAGGGTGAGCGCGCGCATCCGCGGGGAAATGCGCCGCACGATAAAGTAGGCCAGCGGGAATGCCACAAGCTGACCGATGATCGCGGCAACTCCACCGATCCAGAAGGTCGTCATCAGGACACTCGCAAACGCCTGGTTTGCAAGCTCGTAATAGTTTTGGACCGTTGCCGCGGCATTTTCAACGGAGCCGACGCGCCCCGGCGTAAACTCCTTCAAGCTTTCGATTGCCAGATTGATTAACGGTGACAGAAAACCGAATGCGAACACCAGGAGGGCTGGCCCGAGCGTCAGTGCCGCATCTCGGCGATCAGGAATAGAAATGGCAACGGGTTGCCGCTTTGCTTTGGTCATGGTGGAACAGCCTTTTCCTCGCCCTTACGGGCCACGAGAAAGGGAGGTTATCGAAGCCCGCGTCGCGCCTTCGATAACCTGCCGCGAGGTGCCTTAGAGCAACGGGGCGATGTCCTGTTCCCAGCGTTTGGACCAGGCATCCTGCTGTTCGAGAACGACATTGTAGTCCGGCACATAGACGAAGCTCGAAAACTCGTCCGACGTGAAGGACAGATGCTTGAGATTGTCGGGCGTGAGCGCCTTGCTGTTCAACGGCGCTTCGCCCGCCACCTTGGCGTAGAGCGAATTCATGTCCGGGCTGATTGCGAAGTTGACGAAATCGAGCGTTGCCTTGGTGTTCGATCTATTCTTCAGTACGCCGAAACCGCTCTGGTAGAGGAAGGCCCTGAAGTTGGTGTCCTTGGTGAAACGAGTAACCGGGAAGTTCTTCGCCACGGCCGCCCAGCCGGGCTCAGCAAAGAAGCCGACGGAGGTCTCGCCCGACGTCAGCGAATTTGTGAAATCGATATCGGTGATGGCGACGCGGCCGATATTGCCGGATTTCGCCAATTCCTTCATGAGCTTCCACCCGGGTTCCATATTCGTTTCACTGCCGCCAGCGTGAAGGGCGAGCGCGACAATCTGGAGCATCATGCTCTGTGTCGGGCCCGGCCAGCAGATCGCGCCCTTAAGATCGGGGCTGAGCAGATCATCGATGGTCTTCACAGCGATCGGAGCCGTGTCGGTTCGGGATCCAAAATACATGCCGCCAACTGCGCGTGGGACCGCTTTGATATTGCCCTTGCCATCACGAATGATGATTTTCTCGGGAATATTCGCAAGGTTGGGAACATCGGCAGGATTGATGGTCTCGAGCCAATCTTCCTTCACCATACTGTTGAATGAGCCTTCCCAGCCGGCGACATAGTCGTAGTCGACATTCGGCCAGACGGCCTTGATCTTTGGCAGGATCGCGCCCGCGCCGCCCTGATGAAGAACCCAGTTGAACGTCGCCGCATTCTGGTCGGCGGCGATCTGCTTCATGGCTTCGACGACATCGCCGCCCCATTCAACGGCGGTGAGATTGCCGCTGCCGGCTGCGGCGGATCTCGCAAACCCGGTCATCGTGCCGGCAATCCCCGCGGCAGCGGCGGATCCGAGGAAACGGCGGCGTGTCATATCGTGCAACATGGTAGGTCCCCTTTGTTGTCGGCCCTCTGCTGGACCGTTCGCATCGGAGACTGCTTGGAGGTTGCCAACCGCGGTAGTGGGAAAATTCTCGCCGGGTTATAAAGTTTTCTGAATATCCCGATGAACGCACTACCCGCATCGCGGAGCCTTGGCGGATCCGAGCTATCAAGAATCGTTATATCCCCTCTCGAATTTTCGCGGTTCCAAGAGAAGCGGGTGGCGCCGATGATGATGGCAGCATCAATACCGCGGGAGCCTGCCTTGACCATTGACCGAGATTTTCTGGAAGACTTGAGAAAGCGCTTCGGCAGCGCTGCAGGCGGTGAGATGGAAGATCCGCACTTCCGCGCCGTGGCGGCGAGCGTATTCAAGGACGGCGACAGCCGCAAATGGCCCTTCGCCGATCCTGCGACCTTTCTGGACGCCCGTTTCATCGAGAACGGCTTGCAGCCCGAGGTCCTTGAGGCGCTTGACATAGCTCTGATCGGCGTGCCGATGGATCTCGGCGTCACCAATCGCGCCGGCGCGCGGCTGGGGCCGCGGGCCGTCCGGGCGATCGAGCGTGTGGGCCCCTACGAGCATGTTCTGCGAGTCGCGCCAATGGGAGGGCTAACAGTCGCCGATGTCGGCGACGTGCCGATGCGCAGCCGGTTCGACCTGGCCGAGTGCCATGCCGACATCGAGGCCTGCTACCGGATGATCGCGGCAACCGGGGTTATCCCGCTGTCGGTCGGCGGCGACCATTCGATCTCCGGCGCCATTCTCAAGGGCCTGGCGGCCAGCCAGCCGGTAGGCATGATCCACATCGACGCTCATTGCGACACCGCTGGTCCCTATGAGGGCTCTAAGTTCCACCACGGCGCGCCCTTCCGCGAGGCGGTTCTGGCGGGCGTGCTCGATCCGAAGCGTACGATCCAGATCGGCATCCGCGGCGGCGGCGAATATCTCTGGGAGTTCTCCTTTGCCTCCGGCATGACCGTCATCCACGCGGAAGAGGTGGCGGAGATGGGCCTCAAGGCTGTGGTCGCAAAGGCTCTCGAGGTTGTCGGCGCTGGTCCAACCTATCTCAGTTTCGACGTGGACAGCCTCGATCCGGCCTTCGCTCCGGGAACTGGCACGCCAGAAGTCGGCGGGCTTCAGCCGAGGGAGGTTCTGAGCCTACTGCGTGGCTTCAAAGGCATCAACCTCATCGGCGGCGACGTCGTGGAAATCGCGCCGCAATACGACAACACCACCAACACCGCGCAGATCGCCGCGCAGGTCCTGTTCGAACTCCTGTGCCTCGCGATGTTCAGTCCCGCTGTCAGGACAAAGGTGACCTGAGAATCAACTCCACAACGGCAGCGTGCCTCGTGCCCGCTGCCATCCATCACCTGCCGCACAACACGTCTCAAAAAGGGGAACGACATGACTGCTCTTATGAAATTGCGCTACACCGCCACCGCGGCAATTGCCGTGTTCGGCATCCTTGCAGGGGCCGCGCAGGCCGACGAACTTGCCGATATCAAAGCCGCAGGCGAGATTAACATCGGCATCTTCTCCGATTTCCCGCCCTTCTCTTCGGCAAGCGCCGATATGAGCATCAAGGGCTATGACGTCGACGTCGCCCAGAAGATCGCCGACGGCCTCGGCGTGAAACTCAATCTCGTGAGCGTTACTGGCCAGAACAGGATCGCCTACCTGAACGACGATCGCGTCGACCTGCTGATGAGCGTCGGCTATTCGAAGGAGCGTGCCGAGGTTATCGATTTTGCCGCCCCGTACGCCCCCTACTATATCGCCGTCATCGGTCCGGCTGCGCTGAAGGTGAGCGGCAAGGAAGACCTTGTCGACAAGACCGTTGCCGTCAATCGTGGGACGCTCGAAGACACGTCGCTGACGGCCGCCGCCCCTAGCTCGGCTGCGATCCAGCGTTTCGAGAACTACAATTCGGTCATCCAGGCCTTCATATCCGGCCAGACCCAGTTGATGGTCGTCGGCAATGATGTCGGTGCGCAGGTTCTGGCACGACAGGACGCGCTGAAGCCGGAGCAGAAGTTCCAGCTCCTTAGCTCCCCCTCGCACATCGCGCTCCGCAAGGGCGAGGAAGGCCTGAAGAAGGCTGTCAATGACAGCGTCGCCGCAATGATCTCCGATGGTTCTCTCGACGCAAGCTCGAAGAGCTGGCTGAAAGCGCCGCTCAACCCTGAAAACCTGAAGGACTGACGAGGACGGCCTCCCACTCGCCAGAGCGTGATGCCGAAAGCTGTAAGCGATTCCGGTGGAGTCATGCTCCAATTCTTTGATTGAGAGGCGGATCGAGATTTCGGGCCGACCCGGCCCAGATCATCCGGCTCCAAAGGACAAACGATGAGATACAGCCTCGATTTCAATTGGCTTTGGGACGGAATGGGAGCTCTGGTTTATGGCGCAGGCACGACGCTTGCACTGACGGCCTCCACATCGGTCCTAGGGATCGTTCTCAGCATTCTCGGCGCGGCCGCGCGCCGGGGACCTTATCCATGGTTGCGCAAGGTCGTCGGCCTGTATGTGGAAGTCATGCGTAATACGCCATTCCTGGTGCAGCTGTTCTTCATCTTCTTTGGCTTGCCCAGCCTCGGCATTCGCCTCGATCCGATCTCTGCCGCAGTTCTTGCCATGACCCTCAATATGGCGGCCTACACGATCGAGGTGGTCGGGGCCGGGCTCGATGCCATACCGAGAGGCCAGAAGGAGGCTGCGCAGGCACTCGGCCTGAGGCCCCGGCTGGTGTTCTTCAAAATCATCATGCCGCAAGCGATTGCCATCATTTTCCCGGCGTTGACGAGCCAGATCATCATCATGATGCTGGAATCGGCGGTGGTTTCGCAAATATCAGTCCGCGAGCTGGCGCAGGAGGCCGATCTGCTTCAGTCGCGCACTTTCCGTTCCTTCGAGACCTATCTGGTGGCGACGTTGATCTACCTTTCGATGTCCGCCGCACTTCGCCGGCTCCTTTTCGCCGGGAAACGCCGTTTTCTGGGAGCCGGTCTGGCATGATTGAGTTCACCTTCTGGGACATTCTGCGCAATCTTGTCTTCGCGACACGCTGGACCCTGCTGCTTTCGCTCGCAGCCTTTGCCGGCGGCGCCATCGTTGGATTGGCGATCCTGTCTGCACGGATATCGAAAACCCGCTGGTCGCGCAGCTTCGCGTCCGGCTACATTGCCCTGTTTCAGGGAACGCCGCTCCTCATGCAGCTCTTTTTGATGTTTTTCGGCCTGCCGATGGTCGGCTTCCGGATCGAGTCATGGACCGCCGCCGTCTGCGGCCTGACGTTCTATGCTAGCGCTTATCTTGCGGAAATCTGGCGGAGCGGCGTCGAGGCGGTGCCGCGCGGGCAATGGGACGCCGCAGCCAGCCTGGGCTTGCATCGTCTCCTCGAACTTCGCCTTGTCATCCTGCCGCAGGCTTTCCGGATCACGCGCGCGCCGACTGTCGGGTTCTTGGTCCAGTTGATCAAGAGCACCGCACTGGCCTCGATCCTCGGCTTCGAAGAACTGCTGAAAACCGCGAACGCCATCAACAACGCGACCTTCGAACCTTTCAAGGTCTACGGTCTCGTCGCGTTGATCTTCTTCGCCCTGTGCTATCCGCTTACGCAATACGCCAGAATTCTGGAGAAGAAAGCTGCGTTTGGCTGAGCGGTGCCGAGTTGCTCCGCATTCCGATCGCAACGGAGTGTCCAAAGAGCCGATCCCGGTTGAAAAGATAGCGCGCCGCGAGCAGCGACGCGGCTCAGGCGCTGCTCTCGTTCAGTCACACAGAACTCGCTTTATCCAGCAGTCAAAACTTACTGAGAGATCGCTTCAATGACCGACACACAAATCCGTCTTCTCGATGCCCAGACAACCGGCGAGTTCCTACCATTCGGCGCGCTGGTCGCGACCCTGCGGCAAGCATTTGCCGAAGGCTGTGTTGTGCCGGTACGGCATCACCACACGATAGCCAATAGCGGCGAGCCGGATGCGACGCTGCTTCTGATGCCGGCCTGGCATGAAACGCACCGGTCGGAGCGCTACCTTGGCATCAAGATCGTTACCGTCTTTCCCGGCAACACGGTACGCGGCATTCCCGGTTTGACCTCGACTTACATGCTCTATGATGGCCGGACCGGGATGCAGCTTGCGCTACTTGACGGAAACACGATCACCACGCGCCGCACGGTAGCGGCATCGGCCCTTGCTGCGGACTATCTTGCCCGACAGGACGCACGCCGTCTGCTGGTGATCGGCGCAGGTCGCGTCGCGAGCCTCATACCCGATGCCTACCGCGCCGTCCGGCCGATCGCGCATGTCGATATCTGGGATATCGATCCCGCCAGTGCGGAACGGCTGGTGCAGAGCCTCCGGCAAAAGGGGCTCCAGGCCACTGCCGTTACGAATCTGGAAACCGCGGCGCGGCAAGCCGATATCGTCAGCGCAGCGACGCTGGCGACGGCACCGCTTATCCGGGGCGAATGGCTACGGCCGGGCACCCATGTCGATCTGATCGGCGGCTTCACCCCGGCGATGCGCGAGGCCGATGACGAGGCGCTTCGGCGCTCATCGGTCTATATCGACACTCACGAAGCCCTTCACGAAGCAGGCGATCTGGTTCAGCCGATGAGGGCCGGCGTCATTTCTACGGATGCGGTGCGTGCGACACTTGACGAGCTGTGTCGTCGGGATAGTCCAGCGCGGGCGTCCAACGATGAAATCACTCTCTACAAGGCAGTCGGAACGGCGTTGGCTGATCTTGCCGCCGCGACGATGGTGTATGAAGCCGCTTTGATCGCCGGCTGACGTCTTTTTGTCCGGGCGATCGCGAATGATCGAATCCTGAATGTCGATCCGACTTAGGAAACGAAGCGCCACACCGTCGTCTTCTTGATTTCGCTGTCCTCCAGCGCCCGCGTCACAGGCACCTCATAGGCTGCGCAGAATTCCAGCCGATCCCGAGGCAGGTAGCTGCGTCCGGGATCGCCGACCAGCACCGGCTTTCCCTGGTCCGCCAGCTTCGCGAACCAGGGAACGAGTGCATCGGCAAAAGCGCCGTCGTAGAAGACATCGCCGGCAAGCACGATATCCGCCTCGACGGCCTGCCCGATCAGATCGGCGCCGCTAAAGCCGAGCGAAACATCATTAGCCCCGCCATTCAGCCGGACTGCCGCCTCCGCCCAGGGATCGATATCATTGGCGGTGACCTCCCGGGCACCGGCCATAGCAGCCGCTATGCCGACAAGACCGGAACCGCTGGCGAAATCCAGCACCCGTTTGCCGCGCACCACCTCCGGATGATCGAGAATGTAGCGCGCCAGTCCTTGGCCGCCCGCCCAGGCAAAAGCCCAGAAGGGCGGCGGCAGGCCGATCGCTTCCAGTTCCTCCTCCGTCTTCAGCCACAGATCATGCGCCTCGCTCGCCAGATAGAGTGAAATCTCCGGCACATGCGGCGGCGGCATCGGGCTGGTATTGGCGCGGATGAAGGCTTCCGGATCGGTCTTCAACGCGGCGGATTGTCCAGTCCGCCCATGCGGCAGACTTCGAGATATTCCTCTTCCGTCACCGGCTGCACCGAAAGCCGCATCGAGGTGACGAGCGCCATCTTGGCGAGCTTCTCGCTCGCCTTGACATCCTTCAGCGTCACCGGCTTCGGCATGTCCATGACGGCGCGAATGTGGACGCAATCCCACTTCGGGTCGCCCTTGGCGGTGGAATCGGGCTGCGACAGCGCTGAGACTTCGACGATGCCGACGACTTCGAGCCCGTCATTGGAATGATAGAAAAACCCTTTGTCGGCGATCTGCATCGCCCGCATGTTGTTGCGCGCCAGATAGTTGCGGACACCGGTCCATTCCGTGCCCTTTTCGCCGGCAGCCTTCTGTTGCTCCCACGACCAGGAGGCGGGTTCGGATTTGTAGAGCCAGTGCGCCATGCTCAAGCCTCCGGTTTGTTGAAGACCCAGTTGAAGGCCTTGACGTCGACGCTTTCGAACAGTCCGGCCTTGGCATAAGGATCGGCATCGGCAAGCGCACGCGCTGCCTCCTTCGATTCAGCTTCGACGACGATCAGGCTGCCGCAGGCTTTGCCGTCGTCATCGAGAAACGGGCCGGCGATCTTCAATGTGCCATCGGCATTCAGGCCGTTCAGATACTCGACATGTGTCGGACGCGTCTCCATGCGCACGTTCAAATGTCCCGGCTTGTCCTTGCAGAGAAGGGCGAAAAGCATGTCTGTCTCCTATTCGGTGGTGATCGGGCGCGTCATCAGCTGCTCTATCGCCTCTGATATATCGAGCCTGCCGTCGATAATGGCGGAAACGGCGTCGGTGATCGGCATGCTGACCGCAAGCTCTGCGGCAAGCCGCGAGGCGACGGAGGCGGCAAGCGCACCTTCCACCAGCGCGCCCTGCAGCGGATCGGCCTTTTCGCCGCGCCCGAGCGCGATGCCGAAGCGCAGGTTGCGCGATTGATGGCTCGTCGCCGTCAGTACCAGATCGCCGAGGCCGGAAAGCCCGCGCACCGTATCGGCCTGCCCGCCCTTGGCGACGACGAAGCGCGACATTTCCGCAAGCCCGCGCGCAATCAGCGCCGCACGGGCGGAATCGCCGATGCCGCCGCCTTCGACGATGCCGCAGGCGATCGCCAGCACATTCTTCAGCGCGCCGCCGAGCTGTACACCGATGCGGTCGTTGGAGGCGTAGAGCCGAAAGGTCCGGCCGGAAATCGCCTGTGCAAGCCGCTCCGCGATCTCCATGTCATCAGCCGCGATCGCCATCGCCGTCGGCAGGCCCTTGGCAATATCGGCGGCAAAACCCGGGCCGGAGAGCACGGCGACGGAATGATCCGGCAGTTCCCGTTCCAGCATGTCGGTCAGAAGATTGCCGGTCGCCCGCTCGATGCCCTTAGCGCAGGTGACGACAACGGCATCCTTGGAAAGATAGGGGCCGTATTGCCGCGCCGCATCGGACTGCGCCTGCGACGGCATCGCAAAAAGCACGATGGAGGCGCCGGCGATTGCCTCCGCCTCGGCGGCAAATTTCAGCGTATCGGGCAGAGAGATGCCGGGCAGCACCGCATCATGCAGCCGTTCGGCCTTCAGATCGGCCATCAGCGACGGATTGCGCCCGACGAGCGTCACCGCGCTACGGCCGGCAAGGGCGATGACGGTGGCGAGCGCCGTGCCGAAAGCCCCAGATCCGACGACGGCGATGTTTTCGCTCATGCCTTGGCCCCTCTCTTTCCGAAACCGATCAGCGTTTGCGCATGGGAATCGAGCGGCCAGCGTGAACGCGGCTGGACGTCGAGCGCATCCGGCGCGGCTCCGGTCGCCATCCGCTCCAGTCCTGCCCAGGCAATCATCACCGCATTGTCGGTGCAGAGGTGCAGCGGCGGCGCGATGAAGCGGAAGCCGTTCTTGTCGCATAGCGCCTGCAGCGTGCCGCGCAGTTCGAGATTGGCAGCGACACCGCCGGCAACGACCAGTGCCGGCTTCTCGCCAGTCGCTGGGCCAGTCGCTGAGAATGCCGCCGCAAATTCCGTCTTGAACCGCTGCAGGCCGCGGCCGATGCGGTCCTTCAGCGTGCGCGAAATCGCCTTCTGAAACGACGCGCAGATATCCGCCACATCCTGATCGCTGAGCGGCGCGATATCCTGCGCCGCCTGCCGCACCGCCGTCTTCAGCCCGGAGAAGGAGAAATCGAGCCGTGCCTCGCCGACCAGTGGTCGCGGAAAAGCGAAGCGATCGGCATTGCCGTTCCGCGCCATCCGTTCCACCGCCGGGCCGCCGGGATAGGGCAGGCCCAGCAGCTTTGCCGTCTTGTCGAAGGCTTCGCCGAGTGCATCGTCGATCGTCGTGCCCCAGCGCTCATACTCTCCGACGCCGCGCACCAGGATGAGCTGGGTATGGCCGCCGGAGACGAGCAGCATCAGATAGG
The DNA here is from genome assembly GCF_017357385.1 of Rhizobium sp. NZLR1. Taxonomy (NCBI): domain Bacteria; kingdom Pseudomonadati; phylum Pseudomonadota; class Alphaproteobacteria; order Hyphomicrobiales; family Rhizobiaceae; genus Rhizobium; species Rhizobium sp. NZLR1. The sequence goes on from NZ_CP071632.1 coordinate 4,309,490, forward strand.
GAAAGGAGAGCCCGTCCGTCAGCCGCGCCGTCAGCGCATGGCCTTCGAGATGGTTGACCGCATAAAGCGGTTTGCCGGCGGCTCTGGCGATCGCCTTGCCGGTCATCAACCCCACCAGCAGCCCGCCGATCAGCCCCGGCCCCGACGTGGCGGCAATGGCGTCGATATCGGCCAGCGACACATTGGCGCGCTTCAGCGCCTCCTCGATCAGCTCGTCCAGCGCCTCGACATGGGCGCGCGCGGCGATTTCCGGCACCACGCCGCCATAGGCGCTATGCTCGTCGAGCTGGGAAAGCACGATATCCGACAGCACGTTGGAACGCCCCTCCGCATCGCGCTCGACGACGGCGGCGGCGGTCTCGTCGCAGCTCGTTTCGATGCCAAGGATGCGCAGAAAGGGAACCATGAAGCCTGTTCGTTGATTGCGATGGGATGGAAACCCGTTTACGAGAACTCCGGTAACAACGGAATAGAGCGGATGCAAACAAAACCTTTCCGGATCGGCACGCGAGGCAGCCCGCTGGCGCTTGCCCAGGCGCATGAGGCCCGCGACAGGCTGATGGCGGCGCATCATCTACCCGAGGACATGTTCGAGATCGTCGTGCTGACGACCAAGGGCGATCGCATCACCGACCGTTCGCTGGCCGAGATCGGCGGCAAGGGCCTCTTCACCGAGGAACTCGAACAGAAGCTCGTTGCCGGCGCGCTGGATTTCGCCGTGCACTCCACCAAGGACATGCCGACGAAGCTTCCCGAGGGGCTTTATCTCTCCACCTATCTGCCGCGCGAAGATATCCGCGACGCCGTCATCGGCCGTACCGCGCGCAAACTGATCGACCTGCCGCATGGCGCCACCGTCGGTTCCTCGTCGCTGCGCCGTCAGGCGCTGATCCGCCGCATGCGGCCGGATATCAACGTCGTCACCTTCCGCGGCTCGGTCGAAACGCGCCTGCGCAAGCTCGAAGAGGGTCAGGTCGATGCGACCCTGCTGGCGCTTGCCGGCCTGAAGCGCCTTGGCAAGGTCGAGGTGCTGACCGATATCCTCGATCCCGACACCTTCCCGCCGGCGCCGGCGCAGGGAGCGATCTGCATCGAAAGCCGCATCGGTGATACCAGGATCGACGATCTGCTGGCACCGGTCAACGACGCGCCGACCTTCGATGCCGTCTCCTGCGAACGTGCCTTTCTCGCCGCTCTCGACGGCTCGTGCCGCACGCCGATCGGCGGTTATGCGGTCTGCGAAGGCGACCTGATCCGCTTTTCCGGCCTTATCATCACGCCTGACGGCCGCAGCCAGCATGCGGTGACGACCGACGGCCACCGCCGCGATGCGGCAGCCCTCGGCACCCGCGCCGGCCAGGACGTTCGAGCAAGGGCCGGCAGCGCCTTTTTCGACGATTGGCACTGACGCGGCCATGCGCGTGCTCGTCACCCGCCCCGCGCATTCGGCGACGAAAACCGCACAACGTCTGCGCGATATGGGCCACGAGCCGCTGCTGCTGCCTCTGCGTCGGCCGCTGCACGACAGCGCTGCAGCCGCAGCCGCGCTGGCTAGAACCAGCGGCGCAATCGCAGTGACCAGCGCCGAAGCTATCAGGGTCGTTGCCGCTCTCGAAGAGCAGCTTCGTCCGCATCTTGCCCGCCCGCTTTTCGCCGTCGGCGAGACGACGGCGGAAGAAGCGCGCAAGCTCGGCTTCCGATCGGTCGCTTCATCCAAGGGCAACGGCCGCGATCTCGCCGATCTCGTCGGCGATTTCGTCGATCTCGCCGCGGCGCAGGGAGCCGACCGCCTGCTCTATCTTGCCGGCTTGCCGCGCGCCGAAACTTTCGAAGCAGGATTGCGCCAACGCGGCATCCGCTTTTCCGTCGCCGAATGTTATCGCATGCAGCCGGTCGCCCCCGGCCCGGCAGAGATCGGAGCGATTTTCTCAGGCCGGAGGCCGGAGGTCATACTCTTCTATTCCCGGCAGACGGCCGAGGATTTCTTTCGCGTGCCGGAACTGCGATCGGCCCTGCCGGAAGAGAGCGGAATCCGCCTTATCTGCCTCAGCGAAGCGGTGGCGGAAGCGATTCCCGCGGCTCTGAGAAAAAGCGTAATGATTTCGCCAATGACGGATGAGAAAAGCCTTTTGTCGCTGCTTTGAAGGCTTTAGCCGCCCAAATTTGATCTAACCTCTTCCCTTAACTGGCATCACTGTCTAGTTTCGTTGCAATGCAGGATAAAGAGGACCTCATGGTATCGGGAAACCCGCCACGCCATTCGAAGAGCGCCGACGAGCCGGTCACGATCGACCTCGATGCACAGGAATTCGCCTCCGCAGCCGATACCGAAAAACCGGTGGACCATGAAACCGGCGATGCCGACAGCACCGCCGATGTCGGCCCGCCGCCCGAAACCGACACTGAGTCGCATGCCGAATATGAAGAGAAACCGGCGATGGATGCGCCGGAGGAGGAACCGGTAGCCCCGGAACCTTCCTTCACGCCTGCCGAACAGCCCGCGCCGAAGAGCGCCGCCACCTCCGGTCTCATTGCCGCCGGCATCGTCGGCGGCCTCGTGGCGCTGCTTGGCGCCGGCGCCATCCAATATGCCGGTTACCTCCCGGGCGGCTCTTCCGCGCCGCAGACGACCTCACCGCAGACTGCCGATCTTTCCGGCGAGATCGACGGACTGAAACAGGCCGTCGCCAACCTTGCCGCCAATCCGGCGAGCACGGATGACGGTGCGCTTGAGCAGCGCGTCGCCGCGCTGGAAACGGCTGCGAAGGCCCCGGTAGCCGCCGCACCGGCCAATTCGGCAAATGTCGAGTCACTCAACCAGAAGATTGCGGAACTGACCGGTCAGGTCGACCAGTTGCGCGCCACACTTTCCCAATCTTCCGAGCAGCAGACGACGAGCGGCGCCGATATCGCCAAGCGCCTCGAAGAGGCCGAAAAGAAGCTGAACGCGCCGCGCGAGGATGTCGCCGTTGCCCGGGCGATCGCAGCTGCCGCCCTCAAGGCCGCGATCGATCGCGGTGGGCCGTTCCTGGCCGAACTCGATACCTTCGCCGGTGTCGCACCCGACGATCCTGCGGTCGCTGACCTGCGCGCCTTTGCCGAGACCGGCATTCCCTCGCGCGCTGAACTCGTGCGTCAGGTTCCAGATGTCGCCACCGCGATCGTCGAAGCCGTCAACCAGCCGGATCCGAACGAGAGCTGGTCGGACCGGTTGATGTCGAGCGCCAAGTCGCTGGTGAGTGTCCGTCCCGTCGGCAATATCGAGGGCGAAAGCGTCGAAGCCGTCGCCGCCCGCCTGGAGGATAAAGTGAAGATCGGCGACCTGCCGGGCGCTACTGCCGAATGGAATAACCTGCCGGCTCCCGGCAAACAGGCTTCCACCGCCTTCAAGCAATCTCTCGACGCGCGTATCCGCGTCGAGGAACTGGTCGGCGGGGCGCTGTCGAAAGCGGTTTCCGGCACCGGCAAGGAGGGATGAGACCATGCTGATCCGCCTTGTCGTCTTCGCCCTCTTCGTGCTGCTTCTCGCCTATGGCTTCTCCTGGCTCGCCGATCGTCCCGGAGACCTCTCGCTGATCTGGGAGGGCCAGATCTACCAGACGAAGCTGATCGTCGCTGCCAGTGCGATCATCGCTCTGATCGCCGCCGTGATGATCGGCTGGTGGTTCGTCCGCCTGGTCTGGACCTCGCCGCATTCGGTGACGCGTTATTTCCGCGCCCGCAAGCGCGACCGTGGTTATCAGGCGCTGTCGACCGGGCTGATCGCCGCCGGCGCCGGCAATGCGCTACTTGCCCGCAAGATGGCCGCCCGCTCACGCGGTCTCATCCGCGCCGACCAGGAGCCGCTGATCAACCTGCTCGAAGCCCAGGCGGCCCTGATCGAGGGCCGCCATGATGAGGCACGCGCCAAGTTCGAGGCGATGGCCAACGATCCCGAGACACGCGAACTCGGCCTGCGCGGCCTTTATCTGGAGGCGCGCCGTCTCGGGGCCAACGAGGCCGCCCGCCAATATGCCGAAAAGGCTGCCGACAACGCGCCTTATCTGCCCTGGGCCGCACAGGCGACTCTCGAGTATCGCAGCCAGGCCGGCCGCTGGGACGATGCCATCGGCCTCCTCGAACAACAGAAGGCCGCCCGCGTCGTCGAAAAGGCCGAAGCCAACCGTCTGCACGCCGTCCTGCTGACGGCGCGCGCCGGCGAAATGCTCGAAAACAATCCGACCGGTGCCCGCGACGACGCGTTGCAGGCACTGAAGCTCGCCGCCGATTTCATTCCGGCAGCCCTTATTGCCGCCAAGGCGCTGTTTCGCGAAGGCGGTGTGCGCAAGGCCGCCTCGATCCTCGAACAGGCATGGAAATCGGCACCGCATCCTGAGATCGGCCAAGCTTATGTCAGGGCCCGCAGTGGTGATTCCACGCTCGACCGGCTGAAGCGCGCCGAACGGCTGGAAGGGCTGCGCCCGAACAACGTCGAATCCCTTCTCGTCGTCGCCCAGGCAGCGCTCGACGCGCAGGAATTCGCCAAGGCTCGCGCCAAGGCGGAAGCGGCAGCGCGCATGCAGCCGCGTGAAGCCGCCTTCCTGCTGTTGGCCGACATCGAAGAAGCCGAAACTGGCGACCAGGGCCGGGTGCGCCATTGGCTGGCCCAGGCGCTCAAGGCACCGCGCGATCCGGCCTGGGTGGCAGACGGCTTCGTATCCGACAAATGGCTGCCGGTATCGCCGGTGACCGGCCGCCTGGACGCCTTCGAATGGAAGGCGCCGTTCGGCCAGGTCGAAGGTCGGCTCGAGGACGGCTCGGCGCCCGCCTCGATCGAAACCGCTTTGAAGACACTGCCGCCGCTGCGCGACGTCAGGCCGGAAAGCCCGGTCAACGACCATCGCATCATCGAACTGGAACGCGCCGCGACGATTGCCGAGGCGGCACGCCCGACGCCGGCACCGGCAAAACCGAAGCCCGCCGAATCCGTCAGCGAAAAAGCGCCCGCACCGGGCGAGACAAAACCTTTCTTTGGCGGCCGGCCGGATGATCCCGGCGTTCGCGATCCCAGGGTGGAACAGGAACCCAAGACCCGGCTCCGCCTTTTCTGAAATGGAACGAAAACCGCATGTTCGAACGCTTTCAGGCATTCTTCCAGAATCTTACCGCCGACCACCCGAAGAAAGGCTTTGCCCCCGATGATCCGCGCATCGCGGTGGCGGCACTCTGTATGCAGGTCATGGAGGCCGACGGTCAGATCAAAGCCAGCGAGAAGAAGCGGCTGCGCAAGCTGTTGAAGGAGCAGTATGCACTCGACGGCAAGCAGCTCGATGCACTGATCGCCGCCGGCCTTGAGGCCGAAAGCACCGCCGTCGACTATTATCGCTTCACCGCCGACTTGAAACGCCATCTCAATACCGAGCAACGGCTGGAGCTGATCGGCATTCTCTGGGACATCGTCTATGCCGACGGCGAACGCAGCGAAATGGAAGACCATGTGATCTGGCGCATCGCCGATCTGCTCGGCGTCTCCTCGCGCGAGCGCATCCAGAAGCGGCAGGAGGCCGCCGCCAGGGTCACAGATGTCCGGGTTGCGCAAGATGACACCGACTGAGCAAAACCCCAACCGCGACCGGCGCCCGATCCTCATTGTCCTGCATCAGGAGCGGTCGAGCCCCGGCCGTGTCGGCCAATTGCTTGTCGAAAAGGGCTACCGCCTCGATATCCGTCGCCCGGTTCTCGGCGAGCCGCTTCCGGCGACGCTCGAAGACCATGCCGGCGCCGTCGTCTTCGGCGGGCCGATGAGCGCCAATGATCCCGATGACTTCGTCAAGAAGGAAATCGGCTGGATCGACGTTCCGCTGCGGGAAAAACGCCCTTACCTCGGCATCTGTCTCGGCGCGCAGATGCTGGTGCACCATCTCGGTGGCAAGGTGCAGCCGAATACCGACGGCTCGACGGAGATCGGCTGGTACCCGCTGCGCCCGACCGAGAAAGGCCGCCTGCTGATGCACTGGCCGAAGATGGTCTATCATTTCCATCGCGAGGGCTTCGAGCTGCCGCACGGCGCCCACCTTCTGGCCGAAGGCGATGCTTATCCGAACCAGGCCTTCCGCTACGACGGTAACGCCTGGGGCCTGCAGTTCCACGCCGAATTGACCCGGGTGATGATGCACCGCTGGGTGGTGCATGGCGCGCATCGCTTCATTCTGCCGAACGCCCAGCAGGGCCGCGAACACCTCGAAGGCCGCATGCTGTTCGACGCGCCGCTGAAAGCCTGGCTGAACGAATTCCTCGATATTGTCTTCGAAGGCAAGATGGCAAAGGCCGCCTCCCCGATCACGCTTCCTGCGTAGAGACCTGCATATACGGCAGCATGCGCTATCTCACGTGCTGGGCGCGTCGAGCGTATCGATCCGCCGCAATTTCGGGAAACTCGAAGCCCAGATCGCCGCCACCGCCAGAGTTCCGATCCCGCCGATAACGACCGCCGGCACAGCGCCGAAGATCGATGCCATCGTGCCCGCCCGGAATTCTCCGAGTTCGTTCGAAGCACCGACGAAGACCATGTTGACTGCATTCACGCGGCCGCGCAGCTGATCCGGCGTCCAGAGCGCAATCAGGCTCTCGCGGACATAGACCGACACCATGTCGGCCGCCCCCATCAGCGCCAGCGCCGCGATCGAGACTTCGGTATTGGTCGAGACCCCGAAAATGATCGTTCCGACGCCGAACAGGGCAACGCCGATGAACATGTAGATGCCGGCGCGTTGCTTGAGCGGATAGGCGGCAAGGAAGATCGCCATGACGATGGCGCCAAGTCCCGGTGCGGCGCGCAGCAGCCCGAGGCCCCAGGGGCCGAGGGTCAGGATATCGCGGGCGAAGATCGGCATCAGTGCGGTTGCGCCGCCGAGCAGCACGGCAAAGAGATCGAGCGAGATCGCCCCGAGCACCACCCTTTCGGCGCGGATGAAACTGAAGCCGCCAAGGATCATCGCCCAGCTCTTGGTCTCGCCCGTCGTCTTCTGCACCGGTTTCGGGATCATGTAGAGAAGAGCCGCACCGAGGACCGAAAAGATCACCGCCACCGTGTAGGCGGTCGGTGCGCTGACGCCGTAGAGCAGACCGCCGAGCACCGGCCCGGTGATTGCTGCGAGCTGCCAGGACGACGAATTCCAGGCGATCGCATTGGAGAGATCCTGCTCCGGCACGAGATTGGGAGCCAGCGACTGCACCGCCGGCGACATGAAGGCGCGTTCGATGCCGAAGATCAAAAGCACCGCGAAAACAGGCAGGGGCGTGAAGGTTCCCATCGCCGTCATGACAAGCAGCGCCAGCGTGCAGAGCGCGCTCACCAGCGAGCAGAGGGCCGCAATCGCCCGGCGATTGTACCGGTCGGCCACCGAACCGGTGACGAGCATGAGCAGCAGCGACGGCAGGAACTGCACAAGGCCGATCAGGCCGAGATAGATGGCGCTGCCCGTCTGGTCGTACATCTGCCAGCCGACGGCGACGCTGACGATCTGCTGCGAGAAGGAAAGCAGGAACCGCGCGAAGAAGAACCGCGTGTAGGACGAATGCCGGAACGCGGCAAAACGGTCTCCGGTAGGCGAAAACGACATGGGTGTTTTCCGAGGAGACGGGCGCGCCAGAATTGCGGCAAGGCAGCCCGTTAAACATGATTCACCGCGTGTTTCCACACGGCACTTGCTCGTTTAGTCGCCAATGTCTACATGTCTGTCAACAACGAATTGGAGACGACGATGTTTGCGCTGTTTCAAACCATTGATTTGGCTTTGAATATTTACACCTGGATCCTGATTGGCAGTGCCGTTTTTTCCTGGCTCTATGCCTTCAACGTCATCAACTCCAGCAATCAGTTCGTCAATTCGGTCGGCACATTCCTCTATAATGTCACCGAACCGGTGCTGAAGCCGATCCGCCGCTTTTTGCCGAACCTTGGCGGCATCGACATTTCGCCGATCATCCTGCTACTGATCATCTTCTTCCTGCGCACCTTGCTTTGGACCACGGTCTACCCGCTGGTCGCTTGAGCCGTCCCTGGAGTCTTTTCAATGATCATCTGCGCCTCGCCGTCCGGCTGACGCCGAATGGCGGGCGTGATGCGATCGATGGCATCGAGGCGGATGGCAAGGGCGAAACCCATCTGAAGGCGCGCGTCACTGCCGTGCCGGAAAAAGGCAAGGCCAACAAGGCCCTCATCCGTCTGGTCGCCGGATCGCTGCGCATCCCCCAAACCAGCGTCAGCCTCATCTCCGGCGACACCGCGCGCAAAAAAATCCTCCGGATCGAAGGCGACCCGGAGGATTTGGCAAAAAAACTAGAAATGCTTTTCAGTTAGAACGCCGCGCATCCGCTGGATGCGCTAAGGACGCTCTATGCGCTGAGCGATCAGCCCTTCTTCTTGGCGCGCTCGACGGCTTCGAGGATGAGTTCGCCGGCTTCCTTGGAATCGCCCCAACCGAAGATCTTCACCCACTTGCCGGGCTCCAGATCCTTGTAGTGCTCGAAGAAGTGCTCGATCTGCTTCAGCGTGATCTCGGGAAGATCGGTGTAGTCCTTCACCTTCTCATAACGCAGCGTCAGCTTCGGCGACGGCACGGCGATGATCTTCTCGTCCTTGCCGGAATTATCTTCCATCTTCAGGACCCCGATCGGACGCACATTGATGACACAGCCGGGAACCAGCGGGCGGGTGCTGGCGATCAGCACGTCGATCGGGTCGCCATCCTCAGACAGCGTATGCGGCACGAAACCATAATTGCCCGGATAAGTCATCGGCGTGTAGAGGAAACGATCGACGACCAGCGTGCCGGCTTCCTTGTCCATCTCATACTTGATGGGATGGCCACCGACCGGAACCTCGACGATAACGTTGACGTCCTCAGGTGGATTATTACCGATTGAAATGGCGTCGATGCGCATAGGAAACTCCCGCGAGGTTGAATTGATCGCAGCCAGATAATCAGTTTCATGTGGCAACGCAACATTTGAGATCACCGATGCGTGATGGCACCGGCGCAAAATGCTCAAACTTTCGAATGGGAAAACAGGCGGTCGCAACCAACCCCGTCAGTTCCAGATGAAGCCGATCTTCTTCAACTGCCTGTGGTCGAAATTTTCCATGCCTTCGCAGAAATCGACACCGCCGTGATGACGATAGAAGCGGCCGGCGGTCTCGTTTTCCTCAAGGCACCAGACGACCAGCCCGTTGCAGCCGAGCGACTTCAGCAGCCGGCGCGCCTCGCCGAACAGCATCCGGCCGAGACCGATGCCCTGATATTCCGGACGAAGGTAAAGCTCGTAAATCTCGCCTTCCTGCGGCAGCGCCCGGGCGCGGTTGAGGCCGAGCGTCGCGTAGCCGGCAACGGTTCCGGCGACATCGAGAACCAGCAACGTCGCCGGTCCACGCGTTGCCTTGCGCCACCAGTTTTCACCGCGCCGCTCGATCATCTGCGTCAGCGCGCGATGCGGAATAATGCCTGCATAAGTGTGCTGCCAGGCGAGCCTGTGGGTTTCCGATATGGCTCGGGCATCGTTGGGTTCGGCCCGCCGAACATCGATCGACAACGTCTTCATAACGTTTACTCTGGTCCCGCCAAGGGCAATTAACCATATGCACCCAGCGCATCGTGATCGATTGCCCACAGACTTGATATGTGGACGACAGCTAAAATTTAACGCTTTTTTAACGATTGTCACAAGTCGGAATCAACGCGGCGCACAACAAAAAACCCCGGCACGAAGGCCGGGGCTTCAAACGTTGTTTTTAAAGCTCTTTATTTATGCATGTCGTTATCCCGGAACCGCTTCACACTTCCGGGCGACATGCATTACGCTCTCAGAGAGCCGCTTTGGACTTTTCGAAGCGCTTGCGATCGTTTGCGTCGAGATACATCTTGCGCAGACGAATATTCTTCGGTGTCACTTCCATCAGTTCGTCTTCCTGGATCCAGGAAAGAGCGCGATCAAGCGTCATGCGGATTGGCGGCGTCAGCTTGACGGCTTCGTCCTTGCCGGCGGCGCGGATGTTGGTGAGCTGCTTGCCCTTCAGGACATTCACTTCAAGGTCGTTATCGCGCGTATGAATGCCGATGATCATGCCGGCATAGACCTTTTCGCCCGGATCGATGATCATCGGGCCGCGGTCTTCCAGGTTGAACATCGCATAAGCGACGGCTTCGCCGGGAGCGTTGGCGAGCAGCACGCCGTTGACGCGGCCACCGATCACACCCTTGTAGGGCTGGTAGTCGTGGAACAGGCGGTTCATGATCGCCGTGCCGCGCGTATCCGTTAGCAGTTCCGACTGGTAGCCGATCAGGCCACGGGTCGGTGCGTAGAAACGCAGGCGAAGACGGTTGCCGCCCGAAGGACGCAGCTCGACCATTTCGGCCTTGCGCTCGGACATCTTCTGCACGACGACACCGGAATGTTCTTCGTCGACGTCGACGACGACCTCCTCGATCGGCTCCAGAAGCTGGCCGTTTTCATCCTTGTGCATCACGACGCGCGGACGCGACACGGCAAGCTCGAAGCCTTCGCGACGCATGGTTTCGATGAGAACGGCGAGCTGAAGTTCGCCGCGGCCGGACACGTAGAACGAATCCTTGCCTTCGGCTTCTTCGATCTTCAGGGCGACGTTGCCTTCTGCTTCCTTAAGCAGACGGTCGCGGATGACGCGGGAGGTCACCTTGTCGCCCTCGGTGCCCGCGAGCGGGCTATCGTTGACGATGAACGACATGGTGACCGTCGGCGGATCGATCGGCTGCGCCTGCAACGGCTCGGTGATCGAGGGATCGCAGAACGTATCGGCGACCGTGCCCTTGGAAAGGCCGGCGATCGCAACGATATCGCCTTGATGCGCTTCGTCGATCGCCGTGCGCTCGATGCCGCGGAAGGCGAGGATCTTGGAAATCCGGCCGGTTTCGATCGTCTTACCGTCGGCGTGAAGAACCTTCACCGCCTGGTTCGCCTTGATGGAACCGGAATTGATGCGGCCGGTGATGATACGGCCGAGGAAGGGATTGGCTTCGAGGATCGTGCCGATCATCGTGAACGGGCCTTCGTGGACGGTCGGCTCCGGCACATGCTTGAGCACCAGGTCGAGCAGAGGTGCGAGACCCTGGTCCTTCGGGCCTTCCGGATTGACGTTCATCCAGCCGTCGCGACCGGAACCGTAAAGGATCGGGAAGTCGAGCTGCTCGTCGGTCGCGTCGAGATTGGCGAAAAGGTCGAAGACTTCGTTGATGACTTCTTCGTGGCGGCCATCCGGACGATCGATCTTGTTGATCGCGACGATCGGGCGAAGGCCGACCTTCAGCGCCTTGCCGACGACGAACTTGGTCTGCGGCATCGGACCTTCGGAGGCATCGACGAGAACGATCGCGCCATCCACCATCGAGAGAATGCGCTCGACTTCGCCGCCAAAGTCGGCGTGGCCGGGGGTGTCGACGATGTTGATGCGGACACCCTTCCACTCGACCGAGGTCGCCTTGGCGAGAATGGTGATGCCGCGTTCTTTTTCGAGATCGTTCGAGTCCATCACGCGTTCAGCGACGCGCTGATTTTCGCGGAACGAGCCGGACTGCTTGAGAAGCTCATCCACCAGGGTCGTCTTGCCATGGTCAACGTGCGCGATGATCGCGATATTGCGAAGTGCCATATGTGAAATCTCTGAGGCTGCGGCGCACGCTCTTGAGGACGGGCCTATTGGTTTGGGGCGTCCATACAGTTTTTTTTGCGTTTGCGAAAGAGGGGAACGCGCAAAAGCTGCGGCATGGCTGTCGCCCTGCCGCATCATAGCGTGTCGTCAAATTGTCTTAGGCGTCGCTGCCTGTCAATTCCTCGAAGGTCGAAAGCCCCTTTTTGACGAGCATCGCATGCGGGCTCGGCAGCTTGCCGCGGAAGGCCTTGTAGGCGTCCTCCGGATCGATAGAGCCGCCGACGGAATAGATATTCTCCTTGAGTTTGCGCGCCATCTCGCCGTTGAAGGGATCTCCCGTCTCCTCGAAGGCGGCAAACGCGTCGGCATCGAGCACCTCCGACCACATATAGGAGTAATAGCCGGCCGAATAACCGCCGGAAAAAATGTGCTGGAAGTGCGGCGTGGCATGGCGCATGACGATCGATTTCGGCATGCCGATCTCGGCCAGCACCTCCGCCTGCACCGCCATCGGATCCGCAACCGCCTCACGCGTGTGAAACGCCATATCGACCAGCGCCGACGAGGTGAATTCGACGGTGTTGAAGCCGGCATTGAAGGTGCGGGCGGCAAGCACCTTGTCGAGCAGAGCCTGCGGCATCGGCTCGCCGGTTTCGACATGCACAGCGTAGCGCTTCAAAATATCGGGCACCGTCAGCCAGTGCTCGTAGAGCTGCGACGGCAGCTCGACGAAATCGCGCGAAACGCCGGTGCCGGAGACCGAGGGGTAGGTGACGTTCGAAAGCATGCCGTGCAGCGCGTGGCCGAATTCGTGGAACAGCGTGCGCGCATCGTCGAGCGACAGCAGCGCCGGCTTGCCCTCGGCGGGCTTGGCGAAGTTGCAGACGTTGTAGATGATCGGCTGCTCGCCGTGGTGGCCGTTCTTCAGTTCCAGTCTGTGCTGCGATTGCAACGAGCTCATCCAGGCGCCGGAACGTTTCGAGCCGCGGGCAAAATAATCGCCGAGGAACAGGGCGACCAGCCGATCTTCGCGATCCCTGATTTCAAACACCCTGACATCCGGGTGATAGGCGGCCACGTCCTTCTTCTCGACGGCGCGGATACTGAACAGCCGGCCGGCCACCTCGAAGCAGGCCTCGATGATCTTCTCGAGCTGCAGATAGGGCTTGAGCTCGGCCTCGGAGAAATCGAATTTTCGCGCCCGGATCTTTTCGGCGTAGTGGCGCCAGTCCCAGGGCATCACTTCGTGGTTTCGCCCCTCCTCGGCGATCAGCGCGGCGATATCGGCTTCCTCCTCGCCGGCGCGTTTTACCGCCCGCGCCCAGACGGCCTTTAGCAGGTCGTTCACCGCATCTGCCGTCTTTGCCATCGTGTTATCGAGCTTCAGCTCGGCGAAATTGCCGTAGCCAAGCAGGCTCGCCACCTGATGGCGTAGCGCCAGCGTTTCCTTGATGACGGCGCGATTGTCCGTCTCGCCGTCATTTTCGCCGCGTGCCACCCAAGCCTTGAAAGCCTGCTCGCGCAGATCGCGGCGCTCCGAAAAGGTCAGGAACGGCTCGATGATCGAGCGTGACAGCGTCACCGCATATTTGCCCTCTTCGCCGCGTTCGCGCGCAGCCGCAGCCATTGCGTCGCGCAGGAATTCCGGCAGCCCGTCGAGCTCGGCTCCGGAAGAAAGCGTGAGTGCCCAGGCCTTCTCGTCGGCGAGAACGTTCTGGCCGAATTGCGTCCCGAGGCCGGCAAGCTTTTCATTGATCGCCGCAAGTTTCTCCTGCTCGGCCTTTTCAAGCTTGGCGCCCGACTTGACGAAGCCCTTCCAGTGGCGCTCCAGCACGCGTGTCTGCTCGAGCGTCAAGCCAAGCGTCTCGCGATTCTCCCAGAGCGTATCGATGCGAGCAAAAAGCGCTGCATTCATCCCGATCTTCGAATAGTGGCGCGACATCTTCGGCGAGATCTCCCGCTCCAGCGCCTGGATCACATCATTGGTATGCGCGCCTGCCTTGTTCCAGAACAGCGCCGAAACACGCGACAGCGCGTCGCCGGCAATCTCCAGCGCCACGACCGTATTCTCGAATGTCGGCGCATCGGCGTTTCCGGCGATCTCATCGATCTCCCTTTCATGCGCGGCAAGCGCTGCTTCGAAGGCAGCGGCGAAATCGCCGTCATTCAATGCGTCGAAACGCGGCAGGCCGTGAAGACCGTCCCAGGTTACCAGCGCCGGATTGAAATCATGGGGAGAAGACATCGAAGAATTCCTTTTTGGCATGCAAGTGGATCGTCAATATAGGAGAGCCGTCAGAGAATTGGTATGTTGCCGGAAGGGCCTTTTTGGCTCGCCTATCAAATCTGGTGGACAACAATTGATACGTGAAAATTAACCAATCGTTAACGATTGACGCGAATCACGCGTAAGCGCTACGTTCCTCATGTTCTTCTTGTAAGGGGACATGCGCCATGGAAATTTTTTCTGTGCGGTCTTCTCAGAGTTTGCTTTTTAAAAACAATCCTAATAACGCAAAAAGTTCGAAGACCTCTGATATTGAAATCGAGACCAGAGCTCCCGCCCCGGCCTCGTTCCAGATCGAAGACGAAGTTGGCGAAGGCCCGGATTTCACCGCGGTCAGCCCTGGGGAACTGCGCAATTACGCACGCCAGAGTTTCGACAGCGGCCTGATCGATCAGAACACCTACGCCGCGATTTCCGAACCGCTGCCGATGCATGCGATCGATCCACTCGGCAACATCGTCGATCTCTCCAGCGTCACCGACGGCACCAGCTTCAATTTCCTCGATTATTACAAGAACCAGCTGCAGATCGCCATGTCGATCGGCGATTCTGGCGAGGTCCAGACACTGAAATCGATCGTCAATTTCCTGAATGCCTGATTGCGTTTAAGCCTTGCGCCAACCGAGCAGGCCGGGCGTTGCGTGCCAGAGCGCCTGGGCGGCAAATCCCATAAAAAGCACGCCGGAGCAGCGCACGATCAATCGCTCATGGGCGCGATAGAAGCGCCGTACCGTACCGGCGCCGATGATGCCGATCAGGATGATGTCGGCAGTCACGAAACCGACGAACGACACGCCGAGCAGCACCGGCAACGCCTCGAAATCGAGCGCGCCGGCCGAGCCGGCAACCAGTGCAGTGAAGGTGGCGAGCGCCACCGGATAACCCTTCGGATTGGTGACGCCGAAAATCAGACCGCGGCGAAACGGCCGCTCGACCACAACAAGCGCCTGCCCTTCCGCTTTCGGCTTGGCATTGACAGCGCTCCAGCCGATCCAGGCGAGGTAGAAACCGCAGGCAAGGCCGAGCAGGTCGAAGACGAAGGTTCCGATCGTCTTTGCGCCGACGATGGCGATCAGCGCCAGCGACGACCATATGAGATCCCCGACCAGATGCCCCATCATGAAGAAGGCGCCGGCCTTGCGGCCCTGCCCGGCGCCGATGCCGAGCAGCTGCAGGAAGGCGGGTCCCGGAATGAGCACGTAGAAGAGCGCCGCCAGAAAGGCGCCGAAGAGCAAAGACTGCGTCATGGAAATGCTCCGGAGGATGATGTTGCAGACTAGGCAATCGCAGGCATTCGTCAAGGGTGGTTGCATTAGCACGAAAAGCGGAGCGGCTTTCGGCCCTAAGCGAACTTTTTCGCTTTAGAAGGATAAGGCCGCTTTGCGCGCCCATGTCGACCATAGAGGGCGGCTTCGCAGCTTCCTGAAAGCGGACATCGTCTTGGGCACGGTCTCCGTCCCCCTGTGCACCAAAAGCAGCCACTTCAGTTACTCGCGAGGTTATGACAGGTTTTGTAGTAGTGTGTCTGCGGCCATCACGTCTGTCGTGTCCATACCCTCTTCAAATCTCTCACACACTGGCGTCAGCAGTACCCGAGCCTCGCGTAACCTACCGTCGCTGGCCATCAGTGCGGCCAGATCGGTTGCTGCCCGCAGCTCCCAGGCATGTGCACCCATGCTGGCACTTCTTTCCAAAGACGAGACCAAGCAAGCCTCGGCGTCGGTTGCGGAATTGATCGACAGCAAACCTGCCTTCACGCGCAGCAGCTCCGGCATATAGCAAAGGTCGCCGTTCCTCTCGACAAGTTCGATGGTCTTGTTGATCCGGGCCATCCCTTCCTCGCGCTCTCCGATCAGTGCCAGTCCTTTTGCAAGGGACAGCTCCAGCATCGTCGTGAACACCTCGTAGGTGGATGCATGAAGCTTCTCGATGCATCGTCTGAGTGTCTCGATCCCCAGCTTCACCTGTCCCCGACGGATGGCCAGTTCGCCTTCGAAGCCCCGAGCCACCGACACGTAGGGAGACAGGTTGTGTAGCCCCGCACGGGAGACCAGCCATTCAATGTGTTCCTCGGCACTCGGCACGTCGCCCCGCCATAGGAAGACTGCAATGCCTCCAAGCAGTGCGATGCAGAGTGTCAGTGAGTGATCCAACTTAGCGGCATCGCTGATCGCCTGTCGCGCTTGGACGTCGGCCTGCTCCGGGTAGCCTTGTAGCCAAAGGTTCCGTGCAAGAATTCCGCCAGCGAGATGCTTTCCCTCGAAGCCGACGTAGCTTGCAGGTGTTCGTTGTGGCTGATGTTCGCTTCTTGTAGCCGCTTCGAGTTCGGTGCGGGCGTGGCGAAGATCACCGGTAAAGTGCAGCGAATTGCCGAGGAAGAAGTGCGCCAGTTCGACAGTGGCGGCGTCATCAAGAGTGGCGGCGATTGCCGAACACCGCCGGGCATAATCAAGAGCGGCGTTAAAATCTCCTATCCGAAGGCTGAACATGTGCAACGGACCTAGTATGCGCAACTGGTCGAGCGTGTTCCCCCGGTCCTCGGCAATATGGAGGGCGCGACCAAGAGCGATCTGCGGTGTCTCGCGGCCTCCCTGCAGATACATCCGGGAAATTCCCAGACCGGCTTGTAGGTGCATTTCCTCGACGCCTCCCCTGAACGCCTCATCCAGTGCAAGAACCGCCCGTTCCGACCATCGCTGGCACTCCGGGAAAAGTGACATCACCTGGAACACAGGTACAGCAGCAGCCGCAAGCCTGATGCCGACGTCGATATCGCCATGCTCCCCGAACGCCCATTCCAGTGCCGCCCGCACGTTGTTGATGCTCACGAAATACGGCAATCGCTCAGGCCCCGTAGAAAGCGTCGGCCAATCCGGTCCGAATTGCTCCAGCCAACGCTGACAATAGGTCGCGTGACGCGCATTCAATCCGGCGCGGTCCTCGTCCGTCTGCGCATGGAGCGCGTAGGCACGTGTCGTATCCAGCAAGCGGTAGCGCATCGTCGCCCCTGCCGGCCGCGTTGCGAGCAGAGACTTGGCGACCAGATTGTCCAGTGCCTCGAATATGGCCGAGGGCGCCATGTCCGCTGTGGAAATGACCTCCAGCGCGGCGTCGAGGGTGAAGTCGCCGACAAAAACGGCAAGCCGCCGGAGCACCGTGCGCTCCAGGTCTGTTAGAAGTCCAAAGCTCCAGTCGAGCGTCGCCTGTAGGGTCCTTTGTCGCGGCGGTGCGTTTCGCGATCCCGCCCACCCCAATGTCAGATGCTGATCGAGCAGCTTGGCGGTCTGAAGGAGGCCATAGCTCTCGACGCGTCTGGCGGCGAGTTCTAACGCAAGCGCCATACCATCGAGTTTTCGGCAAATACTCGCGACGACGCGGGCATCCTGGTCGCTGAGATTGAGATTGGCACCGCTCGCCGCAGCCCGTTCGACGAACAGCCGAGTCGCTGGAAAGGCAAGTATCGTGTCGGTCGTAAGTTCCAGGTCATCCGGGGGGAAAGCGAGGGTATCTAGCCGGTAGACGCTTTCGGCCTCGATCCTTAACGCCTCGCGACTTGTTGCCAGCAGAAAGACCTGAGGGGCGGCTTCGACAATGGCGGCCACGAGATCAGCAATGGCATCAATCAGATGCTCGCAGGTATCGAGTATCAACATGATTTGCTTGTCGCGGAGGTAGGCAATCAAACTGGGACGTACATCGCTGGAGCTGACGGACAAACCAAGCATCGAGGCGATCCCGGCCGCGACTAGAGCCGGATCGCTCACCATGCCATAATCGGCAAACAGGACTGCTCCCTTGAATGTGGGAGCGAGGTGATGCGCAACTGCCGTGGCGACGGTCGTCTTTCCGACACCGCCGACGCCGACAATGGTGACCATTCGCGAGGCCATCAGCTTTTCGGTCAGCGCGAGAACATCCTGCTCTCGGCCGACCATGCGATCCGGTCGGCCCGGCAGAATAGCGTAACGGAAATCGAGTTCGGCGGAGACTTGTCGAAGGAGACCGGATCGTGAGATTGGCGCGACGAAACAATAGCCCCGTCCGGCAATAGTGGTGATGTACCGTGCTCCATCGTGACCGTCGCCCAGCGCCTTCCTCAGGCCTGTCATGTGGAAACGCAGGCTGCCTTCATCGACGATGACATCAGGCCAGACGCGGGATATCAGGTCTTGCTTGCTGACGATGACATTGGGAGCGAGGGTGAGAGCGACCAGCAAGTCCAGTGCACGCGCCCCGAGGTTTATCGGAACCCCGTCCTTCGCGAGAAGCCGTTGGCCGACACTCAAACGGAACGGACCGAAGGATAACTCCTCCGCTTTAACGTCGCCGCCTATGTTCATGGCTTTGCCCCAGCCGTCCCCACTGGCTCCTTATACTCCAATCGCACTGCTGAGGCTATTGAGGACGAATACTGCCGCAGCGCGCTCTCACCCGATCCTGAATACGACCTCGACATTGCCCCGTGTAGCCCTGGAAAAAGGACATATCCGCCGCGACTCTTCGATCAAAGAGGAAGCGACGTCTCTTTCCAAACCGGGAAGTTGAATGGCGAGCCGAACGCCGAGGATTGATTGATCGTCGTCCGATGACAGATCGACTTCGGCATGAATTTTGACGTTGGCGGGAAGGTTCACTCCGGTCTCTCTGGCGACCTTCGCCATGGAGCTTGCGAAGCTCGCCGACCAGGCGGCAGCCATGAGCTGTTCGGGATTGGTGCCGATTCGGGCCGAACCGGGTTCTGAAAGCCTGATGTCGAGCACGCCGTCGGTGCTGCGGGCGATCCCGTTCTGACGCCCGCCTGTCGTTTCGGTGATTGCCGTGTAGATCAGATGCATGGTGTTGTTCATGGACATATCCCTTGAGCGGCGAGCGCCGGTTGGGGCGCTCGCCTGATAAGATCAGCCGGACTTCCGCAGGCTGCGAAAGCCGACACGGACCTCGTCTGTGAAGAGCTTCGGCTGCTCCCATGCTGCAAAGTGTCCACCCTTCGGAAGCTTGTTGTAGTGAACCAGGTTTGGATAAGCCTTCTCGGCCCAGGCGCGGGGCGTCTGGTAGAGTTCGTCTGGGAAGACGCTGACTGCGACCGGCACCTTGACGCCCTTCGGAGCGAAGAATACGAGCTTGTTCTCCCAATAGAGCCGCGCGGCGGATACGCCGGTATTTGTCAGCCAAAACAGCGTCACGTTGTCGAGGACATCGTCAGGGCTCACACCCTCATCCTGGCCGTCGAATGATCGTGCGATCATCGCCAGGCTCGCCCTGTCATGATCGAGCATATAGGTCGCGAGTGCGATGGGTGAGTCCGACAAGCCCGTGAGGGTCTGGGGACGCGTGCCCATCAGAAATGCGTAGTAGACATTCTTGTAGAAGGAGACGAGCTGGTCGTAGGAGGCTTTTTCTTCGTCCGACAGCCCTGCTGGAGCAGGGGCTCCGACAAAGGATGCGTTGTTGATGTCGTTGGGGATCGCTCCTGGCATGTTGGTATGGATGCCGAGCAATTCCGGAGGAGCCTGCACACCGATCATATCGGTCACGACTGCGCCCCAATCGCCGCCTTGCGCAACGAATTGCTTGTAGCCCAGACGCCGCATCAGAGTGATCCATGCCGTCGCTATCCGTTCTGGTCCCCAGCCGGTCGCATCAGGCTTTCCGGAAAAGCCATATCCTGGCATCGACGGGATGACGATGTGAAATGCATCCGAGGCACTGCCACCGTAGGCTGTCGGGTCGGTGAGCGGCCCGATGATCTTCAATTGCTCAATGATCGAGCCCGGCCATCCGTGGGTCACGATCAGAGGAAGCGCGTTCTCGTGCTTGGAACGAACATGGATGAAATGGATGTCCAGCCCATCGATCTCGGTGATGAAATTCGGCACGGCATTGATCCGGGCTTCGACCTTGCGCCAGTCGTATTTGTTCTGCCAGTGATCGAGCAACTGCTTGGTGGTTTTGAGCGGTACACCCTGGGAGAAATCGCTGACTGTCTCCTTTTCGGGGAGGCGGGTGTGAGCAAGGCGATAGCGAAGGTCGGCGAGATCAGCCTCTGGAACGTTCACCCGGAACGGGCGGATGGCATCGGATTCCGTTGCGGCAGTCGAACCCGCGGGAAGCAAACTTGCGATGCCCAGGGCAGCAATGCCGGACGCTGCAGCAGCCAGAAGGCGACGGCGATCCTCGTCGATAACGTCAGTCTTGATAGCGGTCATGATCATTCTCCTTGGAAACAGGTTGAACGTCTGCACGACTGTGCTGCTTCAAGGGGTACGCTGGGGACGTGGAGTTCACACGTTAGGTGTTGTGAGATCTTGATAACGGCCCGATGCTTATCGGAAGCAGCATCCGTTGGCCTGCGAGCCCCCCGTGTGGACGGGCTTCGCTTATGCGGTGCTCGTGTGCCGTTAATCGCAGCTATTAACAGCTAGCAACGCATAACGTGCGATCCCGGACTCGGCGAGGTAGGTCTTTGGTCAGCACAGCGGTGCAGACGCTCAATCATCAACAGCTACCAAAAGGAATTTCGCCATGACCTCCAAGGTTCTCTTCACTGGTAAGACACACAACACCAATGGCCGCGATGGCGGTGCTCGCAGCGCCGATGGCTTTCTGGACATCAAGATGAAGCAGCCGCATCCTGCCGCCGAAAACCTGTTCGGAGCCGCCTGGTCCGCCTGCTACATGGGAGCCATCGAACTGGTGGCCTCCAGAAAACAGATCAAGCTCCCTGCCGGGATATCAGTCGACGCTGAAATCGATCTGAACAATGACGATGGCAACTTTTTCCTCAGTGCCCGCCTCAATGTCAGCGTCCCCGGCATCGACCCGGTGATTGCTCGCGAGCTGCTCGATGCCGCCCACGGCATTTGCCCCTATTCGAAGGCAACGCACGGCAATATCGACGTCGTCACCAATCTCATCTAAGCGCGACCTTTTGGGTCTGTCCGGTTTAACGGGCAGACCCAACAATCATCGAGCTGTCAAGCCATCCGCACAAACAGCGACGTCGAAATGTCTGGAGGAAATGCAATGTTCAGATTCAGCACTAAACGTCACGCCTATCATGATTTTGCCGAGTTGCTTGACACGACGATCTACCAGCCATTGCCTGACGAATGGCTTGTCGGGATTACGGATGTCGTGAACTCCACTTCTGCGGTGAATGCGGGACGCTACAAGGACGTTAATTACGCGGGCGCATCGGCCATCGCGGCATTGGGGAACGCCTGGAACAGCTTCGATTTCCCATTCGTGTTTCGAGGCGACGGTGCCGCGTTCGCCTTCCATCCCGACAGACTGGAAACAGCGACGGCGGCGCTCCGGCAGACCGTTGGACACGTCCGCGACGTCTTCCAGCTTGATCTCCGGGCTGGCCTGGTCTCGGTGAGAGAAATCCGTGCAGGGGGTAAAGATGTCCGTACTGCTCGATTCTCAGCATCCGAAACTGCTATCTATTCGATGTTTGCTGGCGGCGGACTTAACTGGGCTGATCGGCAGATCAAATCCGGAAAGTATGGGATCGCCGACAACGTCACGGACACCTCCGCGAACCTGAGCGGCCTGACTTGCGAATGGGCACCGATCCACAGCCGGAGCGGCGAAATACTTTCCCTCCTCGTGGAACCCTGCGACCATTCGAGGTCCACGATGTTCGCGAAGCTTGCCAAGCAAATCGTGGCGGTTTTCGACACAGGAGAGCGACATTCCCACCCGGTACCTAACGACATCGTCATCACGCAGGACGTCGAAGACTATCTCAGCGGCGCAGCATGGGCCGATGTCGTCGCGAATTCGGACTATCGCAGATACGACGACGTTCTACGTTTGACGCTGGATTGCACGGCCGAACAGATCGGAGTGGTCGAAGCTCTGCTTGTCCGCGCCAGAAATCGTGGTGACATCAGGTTTGGGCTACACCGGCAGTCCCACGCGCTCATGACTTGCCTGGTACCTTCCGGCAACAAGGGCTCTCATCTTCATTTCCTCGACGGAATGGGCGGCGGATACACAAAGGCTGCTGAAATGCTGGAGGCTCAGTGAACACAGCAGGCGCTCAACCGACAGGCTTACATCCAAAATTATTGCCTGCAGAGCAATGATTAGCGACGGCTTTGGGCCATTCCCAGACCTTGGCGCGGAGTGCCCGAATGTCCGTTTTCTCGTCGGGTATGCTAACAGCGGACGGTCGGCAGTCGGCCCCGTAACGGTCATTCCTTCACCCCGGGCCAACTACTGCTCCTTGCGCAAATCCGGTCATCCAGACGCTCTAAGAGTTGCTGGTTTGCTACCTCATTCCGCGAAAAAGCCCGCGCGGCAATGCCGGCGGGCTGATATTCGGTTCGAAGGGAACCCGTGATTACTTCACGAGATTGCGCTTGGCGAGCGTGCGCAGGCGCAGCGCGTTGAGCTTGATGAAGCCGGCCGCATCCTTCTGGTCGTAGGCGCCCTGGTCATCTTCGAAAGTGACGAGCTTGTCGGAATAGAGCGACTTTTCGCTTTCGCGGCCGATGACCATGACATTGCCCTTGTAGAGCTTCAGCGTTACTTCGCCGTCGACATGCTCCTGGCTCTTGTCGATCAGCGCCTGCAGCATCTCGCGTTCCGGCGAGAACCAGAAGCCGTAGTAGATCAGCTCGGCGTAGCGCGGCATGATGTCGTCCTTGAGATGGGCGGCACCGCGGTCGAGCGTGATCGATTCGATGGCGCGATGCGCCGTAAGCAGGATCGTGCCGCCGGGGGTCTCGTAGACGCCGCGCGACTTCATGCCGACGAAGCGGTTCTCGACGAGGTCGAGACGGCCGATACCGTTGTCGCGGCCATAATTGTTGAGCGCAGCCAAGAGCGTCGCCGGGCTCATGCGCACGCCATTGATCGAAACCGCATCACCCTTTTCGAAGCCGACCTTGATGGTCGTTGCCTTGTCGGGTGCGGCCTCAGGCGAAATGGTGCGCATATGCACATATTCAGGCGCCTCCTGGGAGGGGTCCTCGAGAACCTTGCCCTCGGAAGAGGAATGCAGAAGGTTGGCGTCGACGGAGAACGGCGCCTCGCCCATCTTGTCCTTGGCAACCGGGATCTGATGCTGTTCGGCAAAGGCCAGCAGGTCGGTGCGACTCTTGAACGCCCAGTCGCGCCACGGCGCGATGATCTTGATGTCGGGGTTCAGGGCATAGGCGGAGAGTTCGAAACGGACCTGGTCGTTGCCCTTGCCGGTCGCGCCGTGGGCGATCGCATCGGCGCCGGTCTTCTTGGCGATATCGATCAGATGTTTGGAAATCAACGGACGGGCGATCGAGGTGCCGAGCAGGTAAACGCCCTCATAGACGGCATTGGCGCGGAACATCGGGAAGACGAAATCGCGCACGAATTCCTCGCGCACATCCTCAATGTAGATCTCCTTGATGCCGAGCATCTCGGCCTTCTTGCGCGCCGGCTCCAGCTCTTCGCCCTGGCCGAGATCGGCGGTGAAGGTGACAACTTCGGCGCCGAGTTCCGTCTGCAGCCACTTCAGGATGATCGAGGTGTCGAGGCCGCCGGAATAGGCGAGAACGACTTTCTTCACGTCTTTGTATGATGCCATGATGATGAGGTCCGTTGCATAAAAGGCCGGCAAAACCCGGTGTCGCGGCACTTTTAGCGAGATTGGCGCGTGACGCAAGGCCAAGTGCGACGCTGATGGTGCCGATAGCGTTTGACAGCGCCAAAGCGGAGCCCATATTCGCCAGCGTCCGCAAATGCTCGAGGAGAGGCTGCCCCGTGACGAATATTCAAGACATTTTCAAGACATCCAATGTTGCCGTCATCACCGGCGGCGCCTCCGGCATCGGTCTTGCCGCGGCGAAATATTTCGCCGGACGCGGCATGAGCGTTGCCATCGCCGATCTCGGCGGCGATCGGCTGGCCGACGCCGCCAATGAACTCAAGGCCATTGCCGGCGAGGAGAATGTGATGGCGGTCGAGACCGACGTCGCCAGCAGAGACTCGCTGGAAGCGCTCGAGCGCGCCGTACTCCAGCGTTTCGGCCGTGTGCACGTGCTGATGAACAATGCCGGCATCGGCCCGGAAACTTCGATCTTCAGCCCGCAGGCGAACTGGGACAATATCTTCGCCGTCAACCTGATGGGCGTGATCAACGGCACGCGCACCTTCGGCCCGAAGATGCTGTCGCATGGCGAACCGGGCCTGATCATCAACACCGGCTCCAAGCAGGGCATCACCACGCCGCCCGGCAACCCCGCCTACAACATCTCCAAATCAGGGGTGAAGGTCTTTACCGAAGCGCTGCAGCACGAGCTTCGCAACACCGAAGGCGGAAAGATCTCCGCCCATCTTCTGATCCCCGGCTTCGTCTTCACCGGCCTCACCAAGGGCGACCGCGCCGAAAAACCGGCCGCCGCCTGGACGCCGGAACAGACCGTCGATTTTATGGTCGAAAGCCTCGAACGCGGCGATTTCTATATCCTTTGCCCCGACAATGACGTGGCGCGTCCTCTCGACGAGCGCCGGATGGCCTGGGCGGCCGGCGATATCATCGAGAACCGTCCGCCGCTGTCGCGCTGGCACAAGGACTACGCCGACAGCTTCAAGGCGTTCCTCGACCAGAAGTAATCGGCACCATAAGAAGGTTTGATTGGTAATTTTCTGAAAGCCGGGTAAGAGATCCCCCGATCCTTTCCGGCTTCAGAGTGTGTCATGGATTTCCTGCCCAGCCTGCCGACCCTGCTCGCCTTTGCCGCCGCGACGCTGTTGCTTGCGGCAACCCCAGGCCCCGATATGACGCTGTCGATCAGCCGCGCACTGGCCCAGGGCAAGAAGGCGGCTCTCTTCGTTGTCGTCGGCACCAGCCTCGGCATCGTCGTCCACACCATGCTGGTCGCTTTCGGCATTTCGGCGCTGATTACCGCCTCGCCGACCGCCTTCCTGATCCTGAAGACTGGCGGTGCCGCCTATCTGCTCTGGCTGGCGGTGCAGGCGATCCGTTTCGGTTCAAAGCTCACCGTCGCCAAGGTCGAGGAGCAGAAGGGCACGCCGCTTTCCAACATCTCCTCCGGCTTCTGGGTCAATCTTCTGAACCCCAAGGTCATCATCTTCTTCATGACCTTCCTGCCGCAATTCGTCAGCGCCGGCGATCCAGCCGTCACGCAGAAGCTGCTTTTCCTCGGGCTTTGCTTCATCCTGATCGGCATGCCGGTCAATGCCAGCGTCGTCTTTGCTGCCGACTGGCTGGCCTCCTGGCTGCAAACCAACAAGAAGGTGTTGCGCGGCATGGACTACACTTTCGCCGGCGTCTTCTCGATCTTCGCGGCGAAGATCCTGCTCACCCAAGCCAGATGATCAGCCAATCCGCGGTCGCGAAACGATCCGCTCACGGTCGGCCTTAGCCGATCACGCCGTCGCCTTAGCCGATCAGCACGCCGTCGGCGCTAGCCGATCAGCACGCTGTCGGTTTATCCGATCAGCAAAGCATCGTCATCGAGCGTCTGGCCGCGCATCTTGCGGAACATCGCGATCAGGTCCTCGACCTGCAGGTTCTTTCTGTTGTCGCCCGCCACGTCGAGAACGATCTCGCCGCCATGCAGCATGATCGTGCGGTGGCCGTAGTCCAGCGCCTGACGCATCGAATGCGTCACCATCATCGTCGTCAGCTTGCGCTCGGTAACGATCTTCTGTGTGAGGTTCATCACGAACTCCGCCATCCCGGGATCGAGCGCTGCCGTGTGTTCGTCGAGCAGCAGCACTTCCGAGCCTGCAAGCGTCGCCATGACGAGCGAAACGGCCTGGCGCTGCCCGCCGGAGAGCAGATCCATGCGGTCCTTCAGCCGGTTTTCGAGCCCGAGATTGAGTTCGGCGATCCGCTCCCGGAAATAGTCGCGCCTGCTACCGCCGAGCGCCGGTGCAAGCCCACGTTTCTTGCCCCGACTGGCAGCCAAAGCGAGATTTTCCTCGATCGACAAAGCGCCACAGCTTCCCGTCAGCGGATCCTGGAACACACGCGCAACCAGACCGGCGCGTGATGCCGTCGACTTGCGCGTCACCTCGTTTTTGCCGATCAGCACCTGCCCCTCGCTCGGCAGGACATCGCCGGCGAGCACGCCGAGCAAAGTCGATTTGCCGGCGCCGTTGGAGCCGATGACGGTGACGAAGGAGCCTTGTTCTATGGTCAGGCTGACGCCGTTCAGCGCCTGCTTCTGCAGCGGCGTGCCGCGCCCGAAAACAACCTTGATGTCCTTGACGCTGATCACGATGCGGCACCTCCGCGAAGACGGGGCAGGATGAGCGCCACGGTCACCAATACCGCCGTCACGAAATTGAGGTCGGATGCCTGCAGGCCGATGACGTCGCTGGATAGCGCCAGCTGGATCGCGATGCGATAGAGGATCGAGCCGAGCACGCAGCCGATCAACGCGATCAGCAGCCCGCGCCGCCCAAGCAGCGTCTCACCGATGATGACCGCGGCGAGACCGACGACGATTGTGCCGACGCCCGAAGTGACGTCGGCAAAACCGTTCGTCTGGGCAAACAATGCGCCGCCGAGCGCCACCAGCGCATTCGAGATCGCCATGCCGAGATAGATCTGCCGGCTGGTATCGACGCCCTGCGCCCGCGCCATCCGCGCATTGGCGCCGGTCGCCCGCATCGCCAGCCCGGCATCGCTTTCCAGGAAGCGCCAGACCACGATGAGCGCGATGACGACGAGAACGCCGACGAACAGCGGCCGCACGTAGAAATCGCGAAGACCATGGCCGAAGAATGGGCTGATCATCGTGTCGGCATTGATGAGGGCGACATTGGGTTTGCCCATCACGCGCAGATTGACGGAAAACAGCGCAATCATCGTCAGGATCGAGGCAAGCAGGTTGAGGATCTTGAAGCGCACGTTGAGCAGCGCCGTTACCATGCCCGCACCCGCGCCGGCCGCCATCGCGACCAAGGCCGCGAGCCAGGCGTTGACACCAGCGATGATCAGCACCGCCGTCACCGCCGCGCCGAGCGGAAAGGAGCCGTCGACCGTCAGGTCGGGAAAGTCCAGAACACGGAAAGCGAGATAGACGCCGAGAGCGACGAAGGAATAGACCAGGCCGAGCTCGACGGCCCCCCAGAATGCGATTTGGCTCAAGGCTTCCGCCCCTTTTCTTCCGTTTCCGTTTCGCATGCGTGCGAAACATTCAAGCTTCCAATAGCATCAGCCACTCTCGTGTGGAACGAGAGCGGCTGTAAAACTTGACCGATGGCAGCAGCCGCGTTGCTTATTCGATGACTTTAGTGGCGCGGGAAAGCACGCTCTGCGGCAGGGTGACGCCCATCTTGGCCGCAGCAGCCTTGTTGACGACGAGATCGCTGCCGGCGGCGGTCTTGACCGCAATATCACCGGGGTTTTCGCCCTTCAGCACCCGCACGACGATTTCGCCCGTCTGCTTGCCGACATCGTAATAGTTGAAGCCGAGGGCGGCGATCGACCCGCGCGAAACCGAATCCGTATCGGCGGTGAAGAGCGGCAGCTTGCTCTCCTCGGCAACCGCGACGGCGCCTTCGAGCGCCGAGATGATGGTGTTGTCGGTTGGGATGTAGATCACATCGGCGCGGCCGACGAGCGCGCGTGCCGCACCCTGAACCTCTGCCGACTTGGTGGCGGCCGATTCCACAACCTTCAGGCCGGCCTTTTCGGCTTCGGTCTTCAGCACCGCCAGCAGCGAAACGGAGTTCGCCTCGCCGGAATTGTAGAGATAGCCGATGGTTTTCACATCAGGCAGGATTTCCTTGATCAGCGCGATGTGCTCGGCGACCGGCGACATGTCGGAAAGGCCAGTGACGTTGCCGCCGGGCTTGTCCATATTCTTGACGAGCTGGGCGCCGAGCGGATCCGACACGGCCGTGAAGACCACCGGGATATCGCGCGTCGAGGAGACGACCGCCTGGGCCGATGGCGTGGAGATCGGCACGATGACATTCGGCTCGTCGCCGGCGAACTGGCGGGCAATCTGGGCTGCCGTCGCCGGATTGCCCTGCGCCGACTCGAAGACGAATTTCAGGTTCTCGCCCTCTTTGTAGCCGGCGGCCGTCAGCGCATCGAGAACACCCTTCCGGGCTGCATCCAGCGCCGGATGTTCGACGATCGCCGTCACGGCAACGGTCACATTGTCAGCCTTTGCGGGCAGGGAAAGGGCCAAACTGGCGGCAAGAGCGAGTAAAATCGAGCGCATTTGTATCCTCCTGATTGATTTTGGCGCCAGTTTTAGGAAAGGGGCGCCCTGAAATCAATCGCGGAGAATTGTAGCAAGGATCAAACTTGCTGATCAGTCGTCGGCGCCGTGATTGGCAATCATCATCGCCTCGAAGGCCAGGCGCTCGGTCTTGCGCATACGTTCGGAGTCCGATTTCAGCTGGCCGCAGGCGGCAAGAATGTCGCGGCCGCGCGGCGTGCGGATCGGCGAGGCGTAACCCGCCGAATTGATGAAATCGGCGAACTTCTCGATCTGTTCCCAGTCGGAACACTGGTAATTGGTGCCGGGCCAGGGATTGAACGGAATGAGGTTGATCTTCGCCGGCACGCCTTTCAAGAGCTTGATCAGCCCCTTGGCATCTTCCAGGCTGTCGTTGACATCCTTCAGCATCACATATTCGAAGGTGATCCGCCGTGCGTTCGAAAGGCCCGGATAGGTTCGGCAGGCTTCGATCAGCTCCTTCAGCGGGTACTTCTTGTTGATCGGCACGAGAATGTCGCGCAAATCGTCGCGCACCGCATGCAGCGAGATCGCCAGCATGACGCCGATCTCATCGCCGGTGCGGAAGATCTCCGGCACGACACCGGAGGTGGAAAGCGTCACTCGGCGCCTGGACAGCGACAGGCCGTCGCCATCCGTGGCGATCAGCAATGCCTGTTTGACGGCGTCGAAGTTGTAGAGCGGCTCACCCATGCCCATCATCACGATGTTGCTGACCTTGCGGCCCTCGGCAGGCATGATCGTTCCCTGCGGCGCTTGACGATCCGGGAAGTCGCCGAGCCGGTCACGGGCAAGCAGCAGCTGTGACAGAATTTCCTCTGCCGTCAGGTTCCGCACCAGCCGCTGTGTCCCGGTATGACAGAAGGAACAGGTAAGCGTGCAGCCGACCTGGCTGGAAAGACAGAGCGTGCCGCGGCCCTCTTCCGGAATATAGACGGCTTCGATCTCGACGGGGCGCCCCGCGCCCCGCGGGGGAAAACGCAGCAGCCATTTGCGCGTGCCGTCGTTCGAGACCTGTTCCTCGACGATCTCCGGACGTTCGATAGTGAAATGCTGCTTCAGCATCTCCCGCATATCCTTGGCGACATTCGTCATATGGTCGAAATCGGAGACGCCGCGCACATAGATCCAGTTCCAGAGCTGCGCGACGCGCATCTTGATCTGCTTCTCAGCCACTCCCGTTTCCCGGAGTACCGCCCCCATCTCCTCGCGCGACAGCCCGATCAGAGACGGCTTTTCGAGGCTGGCGGAGGTGTGCGCCTGCGGCTTGCTAACAACGATCGCATCCATGACGGACATAAGCATTCATCCCGAATTCAAACATGTCCTGCCCCTGCGAGCCCGCATGCTTCAGGGTGAACCGGAAGACTTGCGGACGCATGACGGCAGATCGGCAAAAATTGAATGGCGGAACGGCGACTGATCGCGATCTATCCGCTGTTGGGCCGGCTTTAGCATCATTTTGCCCGCCCGTCACTACATAGCGTGTCGCGCAAAACTGTGCGGCGGTTTTGCGACAACGACATGTGGAAACCAAAGACCTAAAGCGTGGAAAGCGAATCTGAAAGATCCCGCTGCGCTTTAGATGGAATCGAGAGGGGCCGGCGCAAGGCCGGCCCCTCTCGAAATTCTGCGGTGGGAAAGGCTGCTTACTTGCAGCTTTCGATCTGCTTCAGCGCAGCCGAGATGCCGGAGAGCGAATAGCTGTAGGAGGTGCCGGTGCCCTTGCGCGAAACGGCATTCACCGTCATCGAATGACCGGTCTTCATCGCCGCGACGAGGGCTGGCTCCTGCGCCGCATTCTCGACCCAGCCGGCCTTGTCCTTGGTGAACATCACGAAGGTCTTGTTGTCGATGACGACGTTGATCTTCGAATTTTCCTTCACCGTGTAGCCCATCATCGCCTGCGGTTCGTAGGAGATGTTCTGGCCCGGACGCTGCGAGACGATGAAGAAGTTGTCGCCGTGGTCAACGCTTGCCGGCTGCTTTGCCGTCGGAACGGACAGCACATAGCACACGGTGCTATTGCCCGACTTGTAGGAGTAGGCGCCCCATGCCTGGAACTGCTGGATGCGGTTCGGCGCGGCGGCCTGTTGCGCTGCCGCAACTCCGGCCATAACAAGGGTGAGTGCGAGAGCGGATACGATACTTTTTACAAACATGGATTCCTGCCGGTTCTTGCGATCAAGGCCCGAAGCGATCATAGCGGGCGCCGCATAATCACGATCTGCTTTATTTTGACTTAATTCAGGTTACCAAATGGTCAACAATAGCCGCGATTTGTATGTGCCTGTGTCATTTCAGCTCGAGTGTCAATTTTCGACCCTTTGACGGTATCGGCTGCAACACCGTGTCCCGATGGTACTGGCCGTCCGTTCCGCTGAATTTAAGACACAAAGATTCAGGCAAGAGTTTGACCTTTCCCAAATCCGTTGTACCTCATTAAGACTTGGAAATCCGATACGAATTTATTGCGCAGGGGGCTGGTGAGGGGACATGGATGCCGAGGAAAGACAGCGTTTCGCTGCCCTCGCAAAGGCCGTCGCCAGAGATCGCGACCAGCAGGCCTTTTCCATCCTGTTCGACTATTTCGCACCCCGGCTGAAAGCCTGGCTGATGCGCCAGAAGATGACCTCAGGCGAGGCCGAGGAACTGGTTCAGGAGACCATGATCGTGCTCTGGCACAAGGCAGATCTCTACGATGCCACGCGATCTTCGCTCTCGACCTGGCTTTTCCGCATTGCCCGCAATCGCCGCATCGACATGCAGCGCCGCGTCAATACCCGCATCTTCGATGAAACCGATCCGGCTCTGCAGCCGCCGGCCGAAATCGGCGCGGAGGAAATCGTCGCCAACGACGATCGCGACGCCAGGATACGCGCCGCCGTCGGCCAATTGCCGGAGGAGCAGCGCGATATGCTGCGCGCCGCCTTCTTCCTCGGTCAATCGCACTCGGAAATCGCCGAAGCGACCGGGCTGCCGCTCGGCACGGTGAAGTCGCGAATCCGGCTTGCCTTCGGCAAGCTCCGCAAGGTGCTGGAACGCGAGATGGCTTAGATCGTCTTCATCGTTTCTTCGGTCCGGTCGGCCAGAACGCGGTCGGCCGCCTCGTAGTGGCCCGGGCGGATATGGCCACGCACCATGGCGAAGGCCGCCGAGAGCACGGCGATGTCGTCGGAAAAGCCGATGACGGCGAAAACATCCGGGATTATGTCGATCGGCATGACGAAATAGGCAAGCGCTGCGAGCAGCACGCCGCGCACCTTCGTCGGCGTCTGCGGATCGAGCGCGCAGTAGAAACCGGCGACGACATCGCGTGAGAACGGAATTTGCCGCACAGCCCGCCGGAAAGTCGGCCAGAATTTCTGCCGTACGGTCTTTTCCCGTCGGCTCTGGGTGTCCTCGTCGCCTGGCAACAGGATTTCCCCGAATTTGACGTCGTTCATCCCTGCCTCCTTTCGTCCAAGCGAACATATGGTGATGGCGCCCACTCTTTCAATCGACCCCTTTCAATCGGCCCCGCTTTCAAACGCCGCGTCGCGACGCAACCTTCTCCATCGCCTTGGCGAGCTTGAAATCCAGCTCCGTCAGTCCGCCGGCATCATGCGTGTTCAGCGTCACATCCACCCTGGAATAGACGTTGAACCATTCAGGATGGTGGTTGAGCTTCTCGGCCGTGATCGCCGTCTCCGTCATGAAGCCGAAAGCCTCGATAAAATTTGCAAACTTGAAGCTCTTCGATATCGAAGAGGCCGCATCATTGAGCGCCCAGCCCGCAAGCCCCGCCAGTTGCGCCTCGACCGCCGTCCGTTCCAGTCTTTCCATTTTCATGCCATGCTCCTCCTGTGTGTCCGACAGGTCTACCGATGAAACGCATCAGCATCCTCTTCGTTTGCATGGGCAATATATGCCGTTCTCCGCTAGAACAGGATGATTTTAGGCCGGGTCGGCCTAAAATCTGAATCCTGTTCTACATTAAAGAGTTAGAGCATGATGTCGTCCGAAAACCGCTTACACTTTTCGGCATCATGCTCTGGCGGAGGGAATTTTCAGCCACGTCGCCGCCGAGGCGGATTTGAGTGGCCGCTTCACGATCGATTCCGCCGGAACCGGCGGCTGGCATGAAGGCGAGCTGCCTGACCTGCGGTCGATCGCCACGGCGAAAAGCCACGGGATCGACATATCCGGGCAACGCGCCCGCCGAATCCGCTCCAGCGATTTCAGGGATTTCGATCTGATCCTGGCCATGGACCGCGATAATGTGGCGGCGCTCGAAAAGATCGCGCCGCCTGAGGCAACCATCCGTCTTTTCGGCGATACCGCGCTTGGAACGGGAGAGGATATTCCCGATCCCTATTATGGCGGCCCGGCAGGTTTCGAGCTGGTCTATACCAGGCTCTTGACCGGCTGCAGCAGCCTGCTCGAAACGCTGGGCGTCGAGCGCGCCTCGTGCAGCGGGAACACTTCCTCGGTGAGGTAGGGCCCCCCGCCGACCGATTCGCGCGACGAAAGCAGCACGAAGCGCGGCGCGGTGAAACTTGCGGTGTGGAAGTTGCCGCGTCCCGCCAGATATTGCACGACATCGTCGAGCCGCGACGATTTAAGCCGCGCCAGCGTCACATGCGGCATGAATTTGCGCGGATCCGGCGGCAGGCCGATACGCTGGCAGATGCGCTCGATCTCACCCTGCAGCGCATGCATTTCAGGCGATTGCGAAACACCGGCCCAGACCGAATGCGGTTTCTTCGAACCGAAGGAACCGATGCCTTCGAGCCGGAACTGGAATTCCGGCCGGTCGATCCGGTCGAGTCGTTCTACGATTTCATCAGCCGTGCGGCCGTCGACATCACCGATGAAGCGCAGGGTGATGTGGTAATTCTCCACATCGATCCATCGTGCTCCGGGGAGGCCACCGCGCAGCAATGAAAGGCTCATCGCCGCATTGCGCGGAATTTCGAGGGCGGTAAAAAGTCTCGGCATAACGAGCACTCCCCGAATCTTTTGCAGATGCTCACACGGAATCACGCAATCAACGACCGCGCAAGCCCCTATTTCTTCACAGAAGAAATCGCTTCGACGAAATTTGTGACGGCCGGCTCCATCTTCCCGACCATGATCTCGACACCTCTCGTATTCGGATGCATGCCGTCTTCGAGTTTAAGCCCTGGATCCAGCGCGACACCGTCGAGAAAGAACGCGTAGAGCGGAAGTCCGTGTTTTTCCGAAAGCCTCTGGTAAATCGGATTGAACCGCGCCGCATAATCCGCCCCCATGTTCGGCGGCGCCATTATGCCGGCAAGCAAAACAGCAATCCCGCGATCCTTTAGCCGAGCAATCATCTGATCGAGATTCTTCTCGCTTTCTTCAGGCGGGATGCCGCGCAACGCATCATTGGCGCCAAGCTCCAATATGACGCCATCGGTGCCGTCAGGTATCGACCAGTCGATGCGAGCAAGCCCCCTGACGTCGTGTCACCGGAGACCCCGGCATTGGCAACGGCGACGTCGAGCCCCTTCGCCTTCAGGGCCGCCTGCAGCTTTTCCGGAAAGCCGTCGCCGGGCGGCAGCTGGTAGCCCGCCATCAAACTGTCCCCGAAACCAACGAGATTGATCGTTCGGGCATCCGCTGCAACGGCAAAGATCAGCGAGACGGCAATGACGGTGAATTGAAGCGCGGCAACTTTAAATCTCATTCTGGCTTCCCTAGATTGGCGAAGTGCTGTTATGCGGCCATTCGATTATGGATTTATATAGGGCGATTTCTGTTGGCAAAAACCATCATCGAGTTGAAGGGCGCCGATCTGACCCTCGGCAGTGCAGCCGCCTCCGTGCATGTGCTGAAGGGCATCGATCTCGATGTCTCTGCCGGCGAATCCGTCGGCATCGTCGGCCCGTCCGGTTCCGGCAAATCGACCCTGCTGATGGTGCTTGCCGGGCTGGAGAAACTCGACAGCGGCGAAATCAACATCAACGACACGCCGCTTCAGACGCTGAGCGAGGATCAGGTCGCCGATTTCCGCGGCCGCAACATCGGTATCGTCTTCCAGTCCTTCCACCTGATCGCCAACATGACGGCGCTGGAAAACGTTGCCGTGCCGCTGGAACTCGCCAATGTCGGCAACGCTTTCGAGATCGCCCATCGCGAGCTGAAATCGGTCGGCCTCGGTGAACGGCTGAACCATTATCCCGGCCAGCTTTCCGGCGGCGAACAGCAGCGCGTGGCGATCGCCAGGGCGCTTGCCCCCTCTCCGGCCCTGCTGATCGCCGATGAACCCACAGGCAATCTCGACACCGAGACCGGTCGCCAGATCGCCGACCTGCTGTTCTCCAAGCAGGCCGAACGCGGCATGACCCTGTTGCTCGTCACCCATGACGTCTCGCTCGCAAACCGCTGCTCGCGCCAGATCCGCGTCCGCTCCGGCAGGATCGAAGGCGACAGCGCCGCCCGCCACAACGAGGCGGCGATCGCATGAGGATCATCACGCCGCGCGTCTCGCTCGCTTTTCGCCTGGCGCTCCGCGAGCTGCGCGGCGGCATTCGCGGCTTCTACATCTTCCTCGCCTGTATCGCCCTCGGCACGGGTGCGATCGCCGCGGTCAATTCCGTGTCGCAGTCGATCACCGACACGATCGCTTCGCAGGGGCAGGAGCTGCTGGCCGGCGACGTGCGTTTCGAGCTCAACAATCGCGAGGCGACGCCCGAGGAAATGGGCTTCCTCGACGGCCTCGGCACCGTTTCGGTCTCGACGGGCCTGCGCTCGATGGCCCGCAAGCCTGACGGTTCCGATCAGGCGCTGGTCGAGGTCAAGGCCGTCGATGACGCCTACCCGCTCTACGGCCGCTTCGTGGCCGAGCCGGACTATCCGCTCGCAGCCCTGCTTTCAGGCCAAGGCGGCACCTATGGTGCGGTCGCAGCCCCATTGCTTCTCGATCGGCTCGGGCTTGCGGTCGGCGACGAATTGCTGCTCGGCACCGTCAAGCTCAGCATCACCGGCACGGTGAAAACCGAGCCGGATGCATTGTCGGAGGGTTTTGGCTTTGCGCCGCGCCTGCTCGTCAGCCGCCGGGCGCTCGCAGCCTCCGGGCTGATCCAGACGGGAAGCCTAGTCGAACATGCCTACAAGATCCGGCTGGAAGACAAGGGCGCGATGTCGGGCATTCAGGCGCGCGCCACCAAGGAATTCCCCTCCGCCGGCTGGGCTGTTCGCACCAGCGACCGCGCCGCACCCTCGCTCACCGAAAACATCACCCGTTTCTCGCAGTTCCTGACGCTGGTCGGCCTGACCGCGCTGATCGTCGGCGGCGTCGGTGTCGCCAATGCCGTGCGCGCCTTTCTCGATTCCAAACGCACCACCATCGCCACCTTCAAATGTCTGGGTGCGCCGGCGCAGGTCGTCGTGTTGATCTATCTCTTCCAGATCGCCATCATCGCGCTTGGCGGCATCCTGATCGGCCTCGTCATCGGCGCCCTGTCGCCGATCTTCGCCGCGCAGTTCCTGGCGCAGTTCCTGCCGGTCTCGACTGCGCCGACCCTTTATCCCGGCGCCCTGCTGCTTGCCACGCTCTTCGGCATCCTGACGACACTCGCCTTCGCCATCCTGCCGCTCGGCCACGCCCGCGAAGTGCCTGCGACGGCACTCTTCCGCGAGCAGGGTTTCGAGGCCCGCCGCCTGCCCTCCTGGCCCTACATCCTGCTGGCCGCGCTGTTCATGGCCGCCCTTGCCGGCCTTGCCATCGTCACCGCCTATGACCGCTTCATCGCCGTCGTCTTCGTCGGCGCGATCGTCTTTGCCTTCGTCGCCCTTCGCCTTGTCGCCGCGCTGATCGCCTGGCTTGCGCGCCGCAGCCCGCGCGTCAACTCGCCGGCATTGCGGCTGGCAATCGGCAACATCCATCGCCCCGGCGCGCTGACGCCCTCGGTCGTGCTCTCGCTCGGCCTCGGCCTGGCTTTGCTGGTGACGCTGACCTTGATCGACGGCAACCTGCGTCGGCAGCTGACCGGCCGCATGAACGAAGGCGCGCCGAACTTCTTTTTCGTCGATATCCAGAGCGCCGAGGTCGACGCCTTCCGCGATCTCGTCAAGGCGCAGGCGCCGCAGGGCAAGCTCGTTGAAGTGCCGATGCTGCGCGGCCGGATCGTCGCCTTCAACGGCGAAGATGTCACCAAGTTGGACGTGCCGGCCGCCGGCCGCTGGGTGCTGAACGGCGATCGCGGCATCACCTATGCCGACACCCTGCCGGAGAATGCCGCCCTCACGGAAGGTAACTGGTGGGGCAAGGATTACAGCGGCGAGCCGCTCGTCTCCTTCTCGTCGGAAGAGGCGCATGAACTCGGCCTGAAGATCGGCGATAAGATCACCGTCAACGTGCTCGGCCGCAATATTACCGCGAAAATCGCCAATCTGCGCCGCGTCCAATGGGAATCGCTGTCGATCAACTTCGTCATGGTTTTCTCGCCGAACACCTTCCGCGGCGCCCCGCATGCCTGGCTGGCGACCCTCACTGATCCCTCCTCGACACCGGCCGAAGATGCGGCGATCCTGAAATCCGTCACCAACACCTATCCGACGATCACCAGCGTCCGCGTCAAGGACGCGATCGATATCGTCAACCAGCTGGTCGGCGAGCTTGCGACCGCAATTCGCGCCGCCGCCTCCGTTGCTCTCATCGCCTCGATCCTCGTCTTGGCCGGCGCGCTTGCCGCCGGAAACCGGGCGCGCACCCACGACGCGGTGGTGCTGAAGACGCTTGGCGCCACCCGCGCCATGCTGATCCGCGCCTTCAGCTACGAATATCTGATCCTCGGGCTGGCAACCGCAATCTTCGCGTTGATCGCCGGCGGCGTTGCCGCCTGGTTCATCGTCGCCCGCATCATGCGCCTGCCCTCGACCTTCCTGCCCGATGTGGCGGGGCTGACGCTGGTGACCGCGCTCGTCCTCACCGTCGGCATCGGCCTCATCGGCACCTGGCGGATCCTCGGACAGAAGGCGGCGCCCGTCCTGCGCGAACTCTGACCGGATAGCGACGCCCAAACCCTTCACCTTACGGCGATTTAACCGACCGAGCCTTTGCAAGCCTCTTGTTTGCGATCGGCGAAAGCCTCATATTGTCTGCAGGCATGCTGGAGCTCCGCAGCGGCGCCCGGGTCGAAAACCCGACACCGTATTTCCATCGGAGCTTGTAAGAGGAAACTATGGCTGACCTTCGTAACTATCAAAGCCGCGCGCAGACCGGCGAGATGATTGATCAAGGCCTGCGCACTTATATGCTCAAGGTTTACAACCTGATGGCGCTGGGTCTGGCGATCACCGGCGTGGCCGCATATCTCGGATTCAACTTCGCTGTTCAGGACGGCCAGCTCACCCAGTTCGGCGTGCTGCTGTTCCAGTCGCCTTTGCGCTGGGTCGTCATCCTTGCGCCTCTTGCGGCCGTCTTCTTCCTGAGCTTCCGCATTAACAGCATGAGCGTGGCCGCCGCCCAGACGACTTTCTGGGTCTATGCCGCACTTGTCGGCCTGTCGCTCTCGTCGATCTTCCTGGTCTACACCGGCCAGAGCGTCGTTCAGACCTTCTTCGTCACCGCCGCCTCCTTCGGCGCGCTGTCGCTTTACGGCTACACCACGAAGCGTAACCTGTCGGCGATGGGCTCGTTCCTGATCATGGGTCTTTTTGGCCTGATCATCGCTTCAATCGTCAACATCTTCCTGGCGTCGTCCGCGCTGCAGTTCGCGATCTCCGCGATCGGCGTCCTGATCTTCGCAGGCCTTACCGCCTACGACACGCAGCGGATCAAGGAATTGTACCTGGAAGCCGATGACGTCGCCGTGGCCGGCCGCAAGGCGATCATGGGTGCGCTGACGCTCTATCTCGACTTCATCAACCTCTTCATGTTCCTGCTCCAGTTCATGGGCAACCGTAAATAAGCAGGACAGACTGAGATCGAAAAGGCGGCTTCGGCCGCCTTTTTTGTTGCGCCGGCTTTCGCGGAATGGTTTAGGAGAGACCTTGCCCTCCGATGGACCTGCCGCCGAAATGTCCTTCCTCCTGCGCAATGCTTCCGAAGCCGATATCCCCGCCATCGCCGAAATCTATCGCGAATCCGTCCTGAACGGCACGTCGAGCTATGAGATCACGCCGCCGTCCGAGGCTGAGATGGCGCAGCGGTTTGCGGCGATCGTCGGCCAGCAATATCCCTATATCGCCGCAGCCGATGCTGACGGAAACCTGCTCGGCTACGCCTATGCCTCGGCCTTTCGCGTCCGCCCGGCCTATCGCTGGATAGTCGAGGATTCGATCTATCTGGCGCCCGAAGCCCGCGGCCGCGGCATCGGCAAAGCATTGATGACCGAGCTGATCGACCGCTGCACCGGTCTCGGTTTTCGTCAGATGATCGCGGTCATCGGCGGCGCCAGCCCCGCCTCGATCGCGCTTCATCTCAAGGCGGGCTTCGTGGAGGTCGGCCTGATGCGGGGGGCCGGCTACAAGCATGGCCGCTGGCTGGATACGATGCTCATGCAGCGCGTCCTCGGCGAGGGTATGACGACCGATCCGGATCCGTCCATCTATCCCGGCACGCTGTTTGCCGGCTGATGCATGTCGCCCGGAAGTGTGCAGCGGTTCCGGGATAACGACATGCAGAAAAAGTGTTTCGGCTTACTTATCGACCAGCTTCAGCGCCTTGTCGAACACCTTCAACACCTGGTTCAACTCGTGACCGCGCTTCAGAATGGTGCCGTGGACGTTGATCACCGAATAGGCGCCCTGCTTGGCGGCAAGCTTGGGATTTTTCTCGACGCGGAAGAGCGGCATTTCACCGGAGCGTTTGAAGACGGAAAATACCGCCCTGTCTTTCAGATGATCGATGGCGTAGTCGCGCCATTCGCCGTCACCGACCATACGGCCGTAGATCCAGAGGATCGCATCCAGTTCGCGCCGATGAAAGGTCACCGGAAGTGGATCTTTGCTTTGCTTGTATTCCCTGAGATCGACGACGACTGAGGAACTATTGTCGACGGAACGGCTTTCGCCGTGTCGCAAATCCGGCTGATCTGTCATTCAGTCTCCGAGGCCTCTGCATGTGACAGGAGAGTGACAGTGTGCCCGAGCCGCCGCAAATTGCAAGAGTGCCGGCCGTCACATTCGGCCGCACTCCAGCGCCGCGCGTTGGACGCGCAAGGATGCCGTAGCACTTTGAATCGGCGCATCGTCCGATGCGCATAATAGCGTTGTCGCTTTCTCGGTAGCGCCGCATTTCAGTCAAAACAGCGCCTCATTTGCAGGAGAATTATGAATCCCGGTTTGGCGCCAGCGCGCCAAAGGGCCCGGCGGAGCGTATCGACCTTAACCCCAGCCCCGAATACGCTCAGCCGGGCCGCCCGGTACTTCATCCGCAAGCGGATGAAATCTCAGATGTTTTTTCCAGCCATCACCACGGTCGCCCCAAGGATCGCAGCCGGATCGCCGTTGTCGGTCGCCGATTGCAGCAGGATCGCGCAGCCCTCGAGCTGCGGCCGCTGCAGGACACTGGCTGGCAGCGTCAGACTGGTCGCCTTGCCGTCCCACATGCCGACGGTTTCGACATTGGTGACGCTGTGCAGATAGGAAATCTTCTTTCCGCTGTTCTCGCCCTTTTCGACGTCGATGGTCTTTTCCTTGTCGAAATACACCATCACGACATTGGCTTTGCCCTGTCCCGCGCCGATCTTGATCTCCAGCTCGTCGCCGCGCATCGACGCGCTGATGGGGACGGTCAGCCCGTTGCCTTCGCCGCTATAGGTATCGAGCTTGCCGTTGATACCGTTGAGATCGGCGCCGGCCAGATGACCGCGCCCGTTGACGATGGCCTGCGGCGTGTAGACGTTGCTGCGGCCCATTGTCCTCGCATAGCCATATTGCCGCTCGGTGTTTTCCTTCGAGCTCAGCGTATCGGCCCAGCCGAGATAGTTCCAGTAATCGACATGATAGGCGAGCGCGATGACATCGCCCTGGCTCACCAGCTTACGGAAAGCAGCATCCGCGGGAGGACAGGAGGAGCAGCCCTGCGCCGTAAACAGTTCGACGACACCTTTCGGCGTGCCGTCTTCGGCCTGAAGCGGGCCTGAGAGAACAACGCCGGCGATCAGCGGAATCAGAAAACGGGGGGACATTCACCTGCACCTCTTTTTCAGCGCCGACGGCGTGTTCGACCGGAGGCCCTGACATATGAACGTACGAATAATCCTTCCGGATCCAAACGAAAAGTCACGAACGGGTGAGACGCAGCGCAACCGGAACCCGCATAAAACAAATCATCGTGAGGTCCCTCAAATACCGTCGCCGCAAAGAAAAGCCGCCGGAAAATGCTCTCCGGCGGCCATCATCATATTATGAAGCTCTTAACAATCAGGCAGCGAGATCGCGCAGAACCGTCTGCAGGATGCCGCCATTGTTGAGGTAGACCACCTCGTCGAGCGTATCGACGCGCGACAGCAGCGGAACTTCCTTCACAGTGCCGTCGCCATAGGTGATCTTGGCGATCTTCTTCTCGCGCGGCTTGATCTTTTCCAAGCCCTCGATGGTGACGAGCTCGTCGCCCTTCAGGCCGAGGCTCTGCCAGGTCGTACCCTCTTCGAAGACGAAAGGAATGATGCCCATGCCGACCAGGTTCGAGCGATGGATACGCTCGAAGGACTGGGCGACGACAGCCTTGACGCCGAGCAAATTGGTGCCCTTGGCAGCCCAGTCGCGCGAGGAGCCGTTGCCATATTCGACACCGGCGAAGATGACGAGCGGCACGCCTTCGGCCTTGTACTGCATCGCCGCGTCGTAGATCGAGGTCTCTTCCTTCGACGGGTAGTGGATGGTGTAGCCACCTTCCTTGCCGTTCGGGCCGAGCATATGGTTGCGGATGCGGATATTGGCGAAGGTGCCGCGCATCATCACTTCATGGTTGCCGCGGCGTGTGCCGTACTGGTTGAAGTCGGCAACGGCGACCTCATGGCCGAGCAGATAGGCACCTGCAGGGGATGCCGCTTTGATCGAACCGGCCGGCGAAATGTGGTCGGTGGTGATCTTGTCGCCGAACAGGCCAAGGACGCGGGCGCCCTTGATATCGGCGATGCCGGTGCCCTTCTTGCCCATGCCGACGAAGTAGGGCGGGTTCTGGACATAGGTCGAATCGTCGTCCCAGGCATAGGTCTGGCCCGGAGGAACCTGAACTGCCTGCCAGTTGACGTCGCCCTTGAAGACGTCGGCATACTTGCTTTCGTAAAGTTCGCGGGTCACGTATTTCTGGATGAACTCCTGCACCTCGTGCGAGGTCGGCCAGATATCCTTGAGATAAACCGGATTGCCGTTCTGGTCTTCGCCGATCGGCTCCTTGGTCAGATCCATCTGCACCGTACCGGCGAGCGCATAGGCGACGACGAGCGGCGGCGAAGCCAGGTAGTTCGCCTGCACGTCGGGCGAAATGCGGCCTTCGAAGTTGCGGTTGCCGGAAAGGACGCCGGAAACGATCAGGCCCTTGTCGTTGATCGTCTTCGAGATCGGCGCCGGCAGCGGGCCGGAATTGCCGATGCAGGTGGTGCAGCCGAAGCCGACGAGGTTGAAGCCGAGCTTGTCGAGATCGGCTTGCAGGCCTGACGTGGCAAGATATTCGCCGACGACTTGCGATCCCGGTGCCAGCGAGGTCTTCACCCAGGGCTTCGTCTTCAGGCCCTTGGCTACGGCGTTGCGAGCCAGAAGCCCGGCAGCGATCAGTACCGACGGATTGGAAGTGTTGGTGCACGAGGTGATGGCAGCGATCGCCACGTCGCCATGGCCGAGATCGAAATCCGTGCCTTCGACGGCGTAGCGGTTGTTGAGCTGGCCCGGCTTCTTGTAATCGGCATCCATCGAGCCGGCAAAGCCGGTCGCGATGTTCTCGAGCGAGATGCGGCCTTCCGGACGCTTCGGGCCGGCCATCGACGGCACCACGTCGCCAAGATCGAGTTCCAGCGTATCGGTGAAGACGAGATCTGAACCGTCGCCATCACGCCACATGCCCTGGGCCTTCGAATAGGCCTCGACGAGAGCGATCCGGTCATGCGTGCGGCCGGACACGGTGAGGTAGTTGATAGTCTCGCCATCGACCGGGAAGAAGCCGCAGGTGGCGCCGTATTCCGGACCCATATTGCCGATCGTCGCGCGGTCGGCGAGCGGCATATTGTCCATGCCGGGGCCGAAGAATTCGACGAACTTCGAAACGACGCCCTTCTTGCGCAGCATCTGCACGACGGTGAGGACGAGGTCGGTCGCCGTGACGCCTTCCTTGAGCTTGCCGATCAGCTTGAAGCCGATGACTTCGGGCAACAGCATCGAGACCGGCTGGCCGAGCATCGCCGCCTCAGCTTCGATACCACCCACACCCCAGCCGAGCACGCCGAGACCGTTGATCATCGTCGTGTGGCTGTCGGTGCCGACGCAAGTATCCGGATAGGCGATCGTCTCGCCGTCCTCTTCCTTGGTCCAGACGGTCTGGCCGAGATATTCGAGATTGACCTGATGACAGATGCCGGTGCCGGGAGGCACGACGCGGAAATTCTTGAAGGCCTGCTGGCCCCATTTCAGAAAGCGGTAGCGCTCGCCGTTGCGCTGGTATTCCAGCTCGACATTCCTGGCGAAAGCCTGCGGC
Organism: Rhizobium sp. NZLR1; assembly: GCF_017357385.1. Taxonomy (NCBI): domain Bacteria; kingdom Pseudomonadati; phylum Pseudomonadota; class Alphaproteobacteria; order Hyphomicrobiales; family Rhizobiaceae; genus Rhizobium; species Rhizobium sp. NZLR1. The sequence continues at coordinate 4,352,302 of NZ_CP071632.1, forward strand.
GTGCCGAATTCGTCGACGATGACCGAGTGGTCGATGACGAGATCGACGGGAACGAGCGGGTTGATCTTCTCGGGATCGCCGCCGAGCGACACCATCGCGTCGCGCATCGCGGCAAGATCGACGACGGCGGGAACGCCGGTGAAGTCCTGCATCAGCACGCGCGCCGGGCGGTAGGCGATTTCGTTTTCGACCGCACCCTTATTATTCAGCCATTCGGCAACAGCGAGGATATGCTCCTTGGTGACCGACTGGCCGTCTTCGAAGCGCAGCAGGTTTTCGAGCAGCACCTTCATCGAATAGGGAAGCTTCGAGACGCCGGCCAGACCGTTTGCCTCAGCCTTGGGCAGGCTGTAATAGACATAGTCCTTTCCACCAACGGAAAGGGTGGAACGACAATTGAAGCTGTCAAGAGATTTAGACACGAGAGACCCCGTTCTGATAGCCAACACAGTCGTGCGAACGCCTATGCACTTAATGCACATCAGGATGCGGGTACGGCCATTTCCGCTGTCCGCACGTGGAACAGATGCTCCAAGTTCGGCGCAAGGATGAAATTCACGCCGACCGCTGGCGTGGTTGCGGCTCTTATAGATAATTTCCTAAAAACTTGCCATACCCGAGCGCGGTCAAAATCGGAGATTTTTTGACCCCGCCGCGACCCGAAACGAAGAAAGAGCCGACGCATGCATCTCACCGCCGAAAATCTGGCTGCCAGGCGCGGTGAGGATCTCATTTTCGTTAACATTTCCTTTCACTTGGCAGCCGGCGAGGCGCTTGTGCTGACGGGAAGAAATGGATCGGGAAAGTCCACTTTGCTGCGGGTTGTCGCCGGCCTCCTGAGTCCGGAAAAAGGCGCCGTCATCTTCCATGACGGAGAGGGCGGAGACGACCGCCGTTCTTCCGAGGTCAGCCACTACCTTGGCCATCGAAATGCGATGAAGAATGAACTTACAGTTGCAGAAAACCTCGATTTCTGGCGCAGCTTTTTTGGCGGTATAGGAGGCTCTGCCGGTCTCTCCGTCGAGGACGCCGCTGACGCCGTCGGCCTTTCGGGGATCACCCACCTTCCCTTCGGTTACCTCTCCGCCGGCCAGCAGCGTCGATTCGCCTTCGCCAAGCTGCTCGTCGCCCATCGCCCCTTATGGATCCTCGATGAACCGACAGCCGCACTGGATGCCCGCGCCGACCAGCTGCTGGCCGAATTGATCGAAGCGCATCTGGCCAAAGGCGGCATCGTGCTGGCGGCGACGCATCAGCCGCTGGGGCTGAAGAATGCGCACGAGTTGAAGATGACCGGCTTTGCCGGTGTGGATCAGGGAGTGTGGGGATGATGGTTCGAGGCGTTGCACCCCCCCTCTGCCCTGCCGGGCATCTCCCCCACAAGGGGGGAGATCGGCCAGGGGCGGCCTCTTGCCCCAGTCAAACGCTGCAGATGGACGCGGCCGCTTGGCGCGCGATTAAGATTTCTCGAAGCCCATGCATCGTGCCGATCTCCCCCCTTGTGGGGGAGATGCCCGGCAGTGCAGAGGGGGGTGCCGCCCCGACCACAACTCATGCAAAGAGCCGCCCCGCATGACCGCCCTCTTCCTTCGCGACCTCAAACTCTCCATCCGCGCCGGCGGCGGCGCGCTGATTGGCGTGCTGTTCTTCCTGACCATTGTCGCCGTCATCCCCTTCGGGGTCGGTCCGGACCTCAAGCTGCTTTCGCGCATTGGCCCCGCCATCGTCTGGATCGGCGCGCTGCTCGCCGCCCTTCTTGGCCTAGACCGCCTGTTCCAGGCCGAGCGCGATGACGGATCGCTCGACCTGATGCTGATGCAGGAAACACCGCTCGTCCTGACCGTCCTGGTCAAATGCTTCGCCCACTGGACCGCCACCAGCCTGCCGCTGGTCATCGCCTCGCCGCTGCTCGGCCTCTTCATGAACATGGACGAGAGGGCGATCGGCGCGACCGCGCTGACGCTGCTTGTCGGCTCGCCCGCCATCACCTTCATCGGCGCTGTCGGCGCCGCCGTCGCCGTGGCATTGCCCCGCGGCGGTCTGCTGGTCTCGATCCTCGTGTTGCCGCTGACCATCCCGGTGCTGATCTTCGGTGTCAGCGCCACCTATGCCGCCGTCGAGGATCCCGCCCCGTTCCTGCCGCCCTTTCTCATCCTCATCGCGCTGACGCTGTTCTTCGCGGTCATCGGCCCGGCTGCCGCGGCCCTTGCGCTGCGAAACACGGCGGATTGATTGGCATCCGATTGCGGGAAAAGTCGGATCACGGTAAGGAAGCGAACATGAGCCAAACCAGCCTTGCCATCAGCAAATTCAGCGACCTCGCCAACCCGACCCGGTTCTTGGCGCTGGCGGCGCGCGTCATTCCCTGGCTGGCCGGCATTACCGCCCTCTGTTTCGCGATCGGCCTCTATCTCAGCTTCTCCACAGAAGGTGATTACCAGCAGGGCGAAACCGTGCGCATCATGTACATCCATGTGCCCGCGGCCTGGCTTGCGATGATGTGCTACACGGTCATGAGCATCTCGGCGATCGGCACGCTGGTCTGGCGCCATCCGCTCGCCGACGTTGCCGCCAAGGCCGCAGCGCCGCTCGGCGCCGCCTTTACCCTGCTTGCGCTTGTCACCGGCTCGCTCTGGGGCAAGCCGATGTGGGGCACCTGGTGGGTTTGGGATGCGCGATTGACCTCGGTTTTCGTTCTCTTCCTGATGTATCTCGGCCTGATTGCGCTCAGCCGCGCCATTGACGATCCGTCGAGAGCCGCACGTGTCAGCGCCGTGCTCATCCTCGTCGGCTTCGTCAACATCCCGATCATCAAGTTCTCGGTCGAGTGGTGGAATACGCTGCATCAATCGGCAAGCGTGATGCGCCTCGATGGCCCGGCGATCGATCCGGAATTCCTGCGTCCGCTCTTCGTCATGGCGATCGCCTTTACCCTGCTTTTTTTCACGCTGCATATCATGGCGATGCGCAACGAGATCTGGCGCCGCCGCATTGCCGCCCAGCGCCGTCTTGCCGCCCGCCTTGCGAGCCGGGAGGAATAGCCGGTGACGCATGCCTTCTACGTCTACGCTTCCTATGGCTTTGCGGCGCTCCTGACGGTCGTCGTAACGCTATGGACCTGGGCCGACGGTCTAGCCCGCCGCCGTGAACTCGCAGCGCTCGAAGCCGCGGGCATTCGCCGCCGCTCGGCGCGCGCAAAGGACGGCGAATGAGCGAGACGCCTGAAACCACCACCGCCAAACCGCGCGGACTTGGCCGCTACGCGCTGGCGCTTCTGCCGCTGATCGTCTTCGGCGGCATTGCCGCAACGGCAGCAAAGATGCTCTACGACCAGGATTTCCACGGCAAGAACATCGCCGAAATCCCCTCCGCCCTGATCGGCACCAAGGCGCCGGCGCTGAACCTGCCGCCGCTCGCTGGCGCCAACCTGCCGGCGCTGACCGATGCCGCCGTCAACGGCAAGCTGACCCTCGTCAACGTCTTCGCCTCGTGGTGCATCCCCTGCCGGGACGAACATCCTGTTTTGAAAGAGCTGGCGAAAGACCGACGGCTGAACATCGTCGCCATCAACTACAAGGATAAGAGCGACAACGCCGTGCGTTTCCTCGGTGAGCTTGGCAACCCCTATCAGGCGATCGGCATCGATCCGAACGGCAAGGCAGCGATCGACTGGGGTGTCTACGGCATTCCGGAAAGTTACCTCGTCGGCCCCGACGGCACGATCCTCTATAAACGCGTCGGCCCCTTCGACGATATCAGCCTGAAGGAAGGGCTGTTTCCAGCGATGGAAAAGGCATTGGGGAAGCCGGTTTCGTAAGAGCTTACGCGCCGCCGCCCTGCCAGACCTTGATCGCCTCCACCGGCCAGATCAGCATCACCACGTTGAGGGTCAGGTTGTCGCGGATCATGTAGCCGGTGAAAATCTCGAAGAAGATGGCGATCGCAACCGTGAGCGCCACTGGCGCACGCGCTGCGAAGAAGAAACCGACGCACATGAAGACGGTATCCATCGCCGAATTCAGGATGCTGTCGCCGTAATAGTCGAGCGCGATCGTCGCCGTACGGTAGCGGTCGATGATCAGAGGCGAATTCTCCAGCAGTTCCCAGCCGGATTCGATGAACAGCGCCAGCAGCAGCTTCGCTGCCAGCGGTTTGCGGCGCAGGATCAGATGCCCGAGCCCGTAGAACAGGAAGCCGTGGATGATATGCGACGGCGTGTACCAATCCGACAGGTGCTGCGAATTGCCGCTGGTATTGACCCCGCCCTCCCACAACTTGACGTAGCCGCAGGCGCAGATCGGCACGCGGCCCATCATATATTCGGCGACGATCTGGGCGACCAGCACAGCAAGGCAGGCGACAAACCAGAAGGTCTGGTGTCTGGCCCGATATTCGACGTCTGCCGCGCTCACTTCTCGCCGTCCGTTTCCAGGTTGATGCTATGTTTGAGCACCAGCGGCATCTGCGCCAGCGTGAAGATGATGGTGATCGGCATCGTGCCCCAGACCTTGAAGGCGACCCAGGTACCGTCGGAGAAATTGCGCCAGACGACCTCGTTCAGCACGGCGAGAAACAGGAAGAAGATGCCCCAGCGAATGGTGAGCTTGCGCCAGCCCTCCGGATCGAGCTGAAAGGCGGCATTGAAGACGTAGCCGAGCAGCGACCTGCCGAAGGCAAGCCCACCAAGCAGCGCCACCCCGAAGAGCGCGTTGACGATGGTCGGCTTCATCTTGATGAATGTCTCGTTCTGCAGGTAGATGCCGAGCGCCCCGAAGATCAGCACCACGATGCCGGAGACGAACGGCATGATCGGCAGATGGCCGAGCACAATCTTCGAAACGATCAGCGAAATCGCCGTCGCCGCCATGAAAAGCCCGGTTGCGACGAACAGCGGACCACCCAGCTCCGAAAGAGCAGGAAACCGTTCCACCAGCCACTGGCCGCGCAGATTGGCGAAGAAGAAGATCAGCAGCGGCCCGAGTTCCAGTGCCAGTTTCAGCAACGGGTGATGCCGGTCGGCCGCGGTCGGGGTAATATCGCTTTCGGTGCTCATGCGTCCTTCAAACCTGCTATTCCTGAAAACCTGATTGCCGGCCGTGCCTTGCACGCTTTCGGCGGCATATCTGTGGCATCATTGGGGAAGTCCGGCAATGGCATGAGCGAAATCCTCAGCCTCGAACGGTTCCAGATCCTCGACGCCCTCGCCGATCCCGATGAAATAGACCGGCAGCTTATGCTTGGCGGAAATGGCAACGAGAATGCCGCCGCGCGCCGTGCCGTCGAGCTTGGTCATGATCAGCCCATTGACGCCGGCGACGTTGCGGAAGATCTCGACCTGGCTGAGCGCATTCTGCCCGGTGGTGGCGTCGAGCGTCTGCAGCACGGTGTGCGGAGCATCGGGATCGAGCTTGCCAAGCACGCGGACGATCTTCTCGAGCTCGGCCATCAGCTCGGCCTTGTTCTGCAGCCGGCCGGCGGTATCGACGATCAGCACGTCGCATTTTTTTGCTTTCGCCAGTTCGAAGGCGTCATAGGCAAGGCCGGCGGCATCGGCGCCGAGTTTGGTGCCGATGAATTCGGATTTCGTCCGGTCGGCCCAGATTTTCAGCTGCTCGATTGCCGCGGCGCGAAAGGTGTCGCCGGCAGCCAGCATCACCTTCAGCCCGGCGCCGGAGAGCTTCGCCGCGAGTTTGCCGATCGTCGTCGTCTTGCCGGTGCCGTTGACGCCGACGACGAGGATGACATGCGGCTTGTGCGACAGGTCGAGTTGCAGCGGCTTGGCGACCGGCTTCAGAACCTTGGCGATTTCGGACGCCATGATCCGGCTGACGTCCTCGCCGGTGACATCCTTGCCATAACGCTCGGAAGCCAGGGTATCGGTGACCCGCATGGCGGTCTCGACGCCAAGATCGGCCTGGATCAGCAGGTCTTCCAGATCCTGCAGCGTCTCGTCATCAAGCTTGCGCTTGGTAAAGAGCGCGGTGATCTGGCCGGTCAGCTGCGAGGAGGTGCGTGCAAGGCCGTTGCGCAGGCGCTGGAACCAGCTGAGTTTCGGCTGCGGGAGAATGGGTTCCGGCGCGACGATTGCCGGCCCGGTGGCAAAGCCTTTGGGAAGACTGGGAGATTCCGGCTTCGGCTGTTCGGCGATCGTCTCGGAAGGCTCGGTGGATGTGATACCCCCCTCTGCCCTGCCGGACATCTCACCCACAAGGGGGGAGATCGGCTGAACGGAAATGTCTTCTTCTACATTGATCTCAGCAGAAATTTCCTCTGAGAGCGCTTCTGCGACTTCCGCTGTCCCTTCGACCGAAGCCGGCGCGTCAGCCTCCGAACGATCTCCCCCCTTGTGGGGGAGATGTCCCGAAGGGACAGAGGGGGGTGCTTCCGCAGCGTTGCCGTTGGTCGGCTGGGTTTCCGTCTCCGCTTCTGCGGTGGCCTCGGCCTCCAGCAGCGAAAGCGGCACCACACCCATGTCGCTCAACTGGTCAGCAGGGGGCAGGATAGCGGGTTCGGCATCATCCTCGCCGGCAGGCTCCTCCGCCCCGCCCTGTCCGACATCGGCAGCCGGGCCGCCAGCCGTATCCATTTCCTCGGCGAGAACCGGATCATCGGCAAGCGGCAGATGCTCTTCGCGCGAATGCGGCTCAAGTTCTGCTTGCAGCGCCTTTACGTCGACAGTCTCTACCGTATCTGTCTCCGCCGGCTTGTCCTTGCCGAAGGTGAAGACCTTTTTGATAAAACTGAGCGCCATGGGGATTCCGTGAGAAGTCAGGCCGCCTCTGCGGCCGTCAATTGCATGTCGAGATGCTTGCCATTGTGGCCGGTGATCGTGGCCGGCACAAGTTCGCCGGGACGAAGGCCGGGTGCCGCGGCAAGCGTGAAGTTTTCCGTATGCGCCAGGCCGCTGTTTTCGACAAGCAGCCATTGCCGGCTGCCGATCATGCTGTCGAGATGGGCTTGATGGAGCCTATGTCCAGTGGCACGCAGCCTGGCGGCGCGCTCCTTGACCTGCGACCGGTCGAGCTGCGGCATGCGGGCTGCCGGCGTGCCGGGACGGGGGCTGTAGGGGAAGACGTGCAGATGCGCGATGTCGGCCTCTTCGGCCAGCCGCACGGCATTTTCGAACATCTCTTCGGTTTCGGTGGGAAAGCCGGCGATCATGTCGGCGCCGAAGCTCATATTGGGGCGAAGGCGGCGCGCCTCCTCGATGAAACGCAGCGCATCGGCGCGCAAATGTCGGCGCTTCATCCGCTTCAGGATCATGTCGTCGCCATGCTGCAGCGACAGATGCAGGTGCGGCATGAAGCGGGACTCGTCGGCGATGAGATCCATCAGGTGGGCATCGGCCTCGATGCTGTCGATCGAGGAAAGCCGCAGGCGGCGAATATCCGGAAGCTGTTTCAGCAGCGTCTTCGCCAGAAATCCGAGCGTCGGCGCCCCCGGCAGATCGCCGCCATAACTTGTGGCGTCGACGCCGGTCAGCACGATCTCGCGATACCCGCTGTCGACGAGCTTGCGGGCCTGGTCGACGACCGCTCCCATCGGCACGGAGCGGGAATTGCCGCGGCCATAGGGGATGATGCAGAAGGTGCAGCGGTGGTCGCAGCCATTCTGCACCTGGATAAAGGCGCGCACATGGCCGTCGATATGCCTGACCATCTGCGGCGCCGTCGCCTTGACGCTCATGATATCGTTGACACGGAGTTTCTCTTCGGCCGAAACGCCGAAGTCCGGCAGGCTGCGATAGGAGCCGCTCGAAAGCTTCTCCTCGTTGCCGAGCACGGCATCGACCTCTGCCATCGCGGCGAAGGTCTCTTTCTCAGTCTGTGCGGCGCAGCCGGTGACGATGATGCGGGCATGCGGATTGTCGCGTCGCACCCGGCGGATCGCCTGGCGGGCCTGGCGCACAGCCTCACCGGTGACCGCACAAGTATTGACCAGGACGGCGTTGTTGAGCCCGGCCTTCTCAGCCTGCGCCTTCATCACTTCCGATTCATATGTGTTGAGGCGGCAGCCGAAGGTAATGACCTCGATGCCGCTCACTGTGCCTCCGCCTCTGGGGTACCATCGCGTGACCAGAGACCGGTCGAAGGATCGACCCTGCCCGACCATTCCCATTCGGCTGGGCCGGTCATGATGACATGGTCGTCGCGCTCGCGCCATTCGATCGAAAGCGTGGCCGGCGGCTTGGCGCTTGCGACGTTGACCGTCACCTTGCGGCCGGTGCGGCCGGTGCGTGCGGCGCTGACAGCGGCGGAACAGGCCGCCGAGCCGCAGGCGAGCGTCAGCCCGGCGCCGCGCTCCCAGGTGCGCGTCGTGATCGATGTCGGCGAGGTCACCTGCGCCAGCGTGATATTGGCGCGCTCGGGAAACATCGGATGGTTTTCCAGCAGCGGTCCGAAGCGGGCGAGATCGTGGGACATCACGTCCCGATCCACCCAGAAGATCGCATGCGGATTGCCCATCGACATCACCGAGGGCGAATGCAGCACCGGATTGTCGATCGGTCCGATCTGTAGTTCGATGCGGCTGGTATCGTGGAATTCTTCGGCGAGCGGGATCCTGTTCCAATCGAACACCGGCCGGCCCATATCTACCGAGACCGTCCCGTCCTCGTGCTCGACGGCGTTGAGGATGCCGGCGACCGTCTGGAAGGTGAAGGCCTTCCGGCCGGTCTCGGCGGCCAGCGCCTGCACGACGCAGCGCGTGCCGTTGCCGCAAGCCTGCGCCTTCGAACCGTCGGAATTCAAGATATCGATGAAGGCGTCGGTGCCCTCGGCCTTCGGATCATGGATCGCCATGATCTGGTCGAACTCGGTCTGCGGATCGACATTGAGCGCAACCGCCGCCGCAGGCGTCACCTTGTCCGGCCGGCCGCGCATGTCGACAACCAGGATCTTGTTGCCAAGCCCGTTCATCCTCGCGAATTCGACCGTTGCGCTCATGATATCATCCGTCCGTCTTTCCGGTGTATATGGCGGAAATGCGAAAGAATTACCAGTGGGATGAGTGCCGGGCAGACGCTGTGGCCCGCCGACCCTTCAAGCCGGTTCGGCTTTACCGCTCGGCGCCGTCTGGATCGAAGGACGCGGCATGCGCCTCGACAATAGCTGCGGTGATGACCTTTCTCAGCTCGTAGACCAGCGAGCGGGACCGCTTGCGATCCAGATCCTGTGCCGCCTTTGCAAGGTTCAGGCCTTCGTTCAAAACAATATGATGGGCCCGCGCCAGCGCCCAGCTCTCAATATCAGGATTTAACATTCGATATCTCCGCCGATTCATCGGCATCAAGGATATTCACGAATCATTTTACAGGACGCACTTAAGTAGAAAGTAGAATCACAAGCGGAATAATTTGCAACTGGCCGCTACAGCGAATTCGAACGACTGAGCGGAATTTTGAGCGGTAAAATCTGAAAACCGGCAGAATTCGCCGGCAGAATCGCAAGTCCAATACATCGGTTCAATCGACGATCGACTGCGTTGTTTCTTCAGGACGGCACCGTCGCGTACGCCGACATCACGCGACTTCTGAAAAATCGCGACGAGCCGTTGCCCCATCTGCCTTGACTTTCCCGCGCGTTTCCTGTTTATCCCGCCCAATCCGCGACGAGCCGCATGACTCCGAGCCGCCGACCGGGACCTGAGATCCCGGAGGTCAACACCCGACAGCGCGATGCGCCCTCGGGTGCTTTTTGGCTTTGCGTCTTGTTTTCGTCAAGGAAAAGCACGACGTTTCCGGGCATATCCGACCCCCCGCCCGAAACGTATCAAGGAAGAGCCGATGTTTGAAAACCTCCAGGACCGTCTTGGATCCATTCTGAATGGACTGACAGGCCGTGGCGCGCTTTCGGAAGCCGATGTTTCCGCAGCGCTGCGCGAGGTTCGCCGTGCTTTGCTGGAGGCGGACGTCGCTCTCGACGTCGTGCGCTCCTTTACCGACCGCGTGCGTGAAAAGGCCGTCGGCGCCGAGATCCTGAAGTCGATCAAGCCCGGCCAGATGGTCGTCAAGATCGTCCATGACGAACTGATCGAGATGCTGGGCGGCGAAGGTGTCGGCATCGACCTGCATGCGGCGGCCCCCGTCGTCGTCATGATGGTCGGCCTGCAGGGCTCCGGCAAGACGACGACGACGGCCAAGATCGCCCACCGCCTGTCGACGCGCGATAAGAAGAAAGTGCTGATGGCGTCGCTCGACACGCGCCGTCCGGCAGCCCAGGAGCAACTTCGCCAGCTCGGCGCCCAGGCCAATATCGACACGCTGCCTGTCATATCAGGCCAGTCGCCGACCGATATCGCCGCCCGCGCCGTCCAGGCGGCCAAGCTCGGCGGCCATGACGTCGTCATCCTCGATACCGCCGGCCGCACCCATATCGACGAGCCCTTGATGGCCGAGATGGCCGACATCAAGAAGCGCTCGAACCCGCATGAAATCCTGCTGGTCGCCGACAGCCTCACCGGTCAGGACGCCGTCAACCTCGCCCGCAGTTTCGACGAGCGCGTCGGCATCACCGGCCTGGTGCTGACCCGCATGGACGGCGACGGTCGCGGCGGTGCTGCCCTTTCGATGCGCGCCGTCACCGGCAAGCCGATCAAGCTGATCGGCGTCGGCGAGAAGATGAGCGAGCTCGAGGAGTTCCATCCCCGCCGCATCGCTGACCGCATCCTCGGCATGGGCGACATCGTTTCGCTCGTCGAGCGCGCGGCCGAGAATATCGACGCCGAGAAGGCGGCCGCCATGGCCGCCAAGATGGCCAAGGGCAAATTCGACCTTGACGACCTCGCCGACCAGCTGCGCCAGATGCAGAAGATGGGCGGTATGGGCGGCATTATGGGGATGATGCCCGGCATGTCGGGCATGAAGGACAAGATGGCCGCAGCCGGCCTCGACGACCGGCTTTTCGGCCGTCAGATCGCCATCATCCAGTCGATGACCAAGGCCGAGCGCACCAATCCCGACCTGCTCAAGCATTCGCGCAAGAAGCGCATCGCCGCCGGCTCCGGCACCGATGCCGCCGCCATCAACAAACTTCTGAAGATGCACCGCCAGATGGCGGACATGATGAAGATGATGGGCGGCAAGGGCAAAGGCGGCATGATGAAGCAGATGATGGGCGGCCTTGCCGGCAAGATGGGGCTTGGCGGTGGCATGGGCGGTATGGGTGGCGGTATGCCCGATCTCTCGAATATCGATCCCCGGCAGCTCGAAGCCTTGCAGAAGCAGGCAGAAGCGGCGGGACTTGGAAAGCCGGGTGGGGGTATGCCCGGTCTCGGCGGTCTGCCGGGTGGTTTGTCGGGCCTCGGCGGCGCCAAGCTGCCGGGCCTTGGCGGTGGTTTCCCGGGATTGCCCGGATTGCCGAAGAAGAAGTGAAAGGATCGCTTGCCCCATGATTGATCCAAACGTCAAAGCCCAGCTCGCGAGCTATCGTCAGTCGATCGACAACATCGATGCCGCTCTCGTGCACATGCTGGCCGAACGCTTCCGCTGCACCAAAGAGGTCGGCGTGCTGAAGGCCAAATACAATCTGCCGCCGGCCGACCCGGCGCGCGAGGAATACCAGATCGAACGCCTTCGCCAGCTGGCGAAGGCTGCCAATCTGGACCCGGATTTCGCCGAGAAGTTCCTGAACTTCGTCATCAAGGAAGTCATCCGGCATCATGAGCAGATCGCTGCGGATCACGCTGAGCAGAGCGCCGCAGCCCGATAACCCCGCCTAATCAGGCGATCAAGAAAAGCCTAAGGAGTAAAGAACATGGCACTGAAAATTCGTCTCGCCCGCGGTGGCTCCAAGAAGCGCCCGTACTACCACGTCGTTCTCGCCGATGCGCGCAGCCCGCGTGACGGCCGCTTCCTCGAAAGCCTCGGTTCCTGGAACCCGATGCTTGCCAAGGACGATGAGAAGCGCGTTCAGCTGAACGCCGAGCGTATCAAGCATTGGATCGAACAAGGCGCCCAGCCGACCGATCGCGTTCTGCGCTTCCTCGATGAAGCCGGCGTTGCCAAGCGCGAAGTCAAGAACAACCCGGTCAAGGCAAAGCCTGGCAAGCGCGCCCAGGAACGCGCCGCCGAAAAGGCTCAGAAGGTTGCTGACGCCGACGCTGCTGCTGCCGACGCCGCGGAATAATCGGGACAGTCCCTTATCGAACGGGCGGCATGGCGACATGCCGCCCGTTTTCGTTTCCAATCGTCCGCACTTCGTTTATGAGAAACTGACTTTCGGCTTCACATGAAGGAACCCATGACAAAGCTTGAAAACCCCGTTCTGATGGCAACGATCGGTGGCGCGCAAGGCCTCCGGGGAGAGGTGCGTGCCAAGGCCTACACAGCCGATCCGAGCTCACTTGGCGACTACGGCCACCTGCACAGCATGGACGGCCGCAGCTTCGAAGTGCTGGAAATCCGCGAGACGAAGAATATCGTCGTCGTCCGTTTCCGCGGCGTCAACGACCGCAATGCCGCCGAGGCGCTGAACGGGCTTGAGCTCTATATCGAGCGCGACAACCTGCCGGACGAAGAACTGGAGGACGACGAGTTCTACTATGCCGATCTCGAAGGTCTCGAAGCACGCGACGACAAGGGCGTCAGCTATGGCACGGTCACCGGCGTCTTCGATTTCGGCGGCGGCGACCTGCTGGAACTCAAGGGTCCGGGCAAACGCCCGGTGCTAATCCCCTTCTCCGAAGCCTCGGTGCTGGAGATCGATCTCGAGGCCGGAACGCTGCTGATCGATCCACTGGCGGCAGGGCTGGTCGACGATTCCGAAGAGCTTTCGAAATTCACCGCGGACAAGCCGAAAAAGAAGAAGTAACGCCATGGCCTTCCGGGCGAGCGTGCTGACACTCTATCCGGAAATGTTTCCGGGGCATCTGGGCTTCTCGCTCGCCGGCAAGGCGATGGAGCGAGGGCAATGGTCGCTGGATGCAGTGCAAATCCGCGACTTCGCCACCGACAGGCACCGCACCGTCGACGACACTCCGGCTGGCGGCGGCGCCGGCATGGTGCTGAAACCCGACGTTCTCGCCCGTGCGATCGACAGCACCGCGGAAAATGATACCCGCCCGCGCCTGCTGATGAGCCCGCGCGGCCGGCCGCTGACGCAGGAGCGCGTACGCGAGCTTGCGGCCGGCAACGGCGTCATCATCGTCTGCGGCCGCTTTGAGGGCGTCGACCAGCGAGTGATCGAGGCGCGCGGACTGGAAGAGGTCTCGATCGGCGACTACGTGCTATCAGGCGGCGAGCCGGCGGCGCTGATCGTGCTCGACGCGATCATCCGCATCCTGCCCGGTGTCATGGGCAACGATCTTTCCGGCCTGCACGAAAGCTTCGAAGGCGGCCTTCTGGAACATCCCCACTATACCCGGCCGCAGGCTTGGGAAGGCCGGGAAATCCCCGCCATTCTCACCTCGGGCAACCACGGCGCCATCGAAAAATGGCGGCATCAGGAGGCGGTGCGGCTGACGCGGGAGCGACGGCCGGACCTGCTCGAAAAAGCTGAGAGTGACAAAAACGGCTGATTTCACGGCCTTTTTCACAAAAATGTCGTGCGAGGGATGACAAGCCCTGGGCTTTGGTGTATTGGCGCACGCGGAAATGGGGTTTATCCCCGTCTGCCAGCAAACAAAGAATGGCGAACCCGCTCCCGCCCGAAAGGGCAAAGTCCCGAGGCCAGTTCCAAAGGATCAGTGTCGAGCGCTCTGGCTGTTTCAGAAGAACCAAAGGTTAAGACGATGAACATCATTCAGCAGCTTGAGGCCGAACAGGTCGCCAAGATCGAAGCCAAGCGCACGCTTCCAGAATTTTCCCCGGGCGACACCCTCCGCGTCAACGTGAAGGTCACGGAAGGCACCCGTACCCGCGTTCAGGCCTATGAAGGCGTCTGCATCGCCCGCTCCGGCGGCGGCCTGCAGGAAAACTTCACGGTCCGCAAGATCTCGTACGGCGAAGGCGTCGAGCGCGTATTCCCGGTTTACTCGCCGATGATCGAAAGCGTCGACGTCGTTCGCCGTGGTAAGGTCCGTCGCGCCAAGCTTTATTACCTGCGCGACCGTCGCGGCAAGTCTGCCCGTATTGTTGAAGACACCGGCGTCCGCGCCCGCAAGCTTAACGACGCCGAGCGCGCCGCCATTGCCGAGGAAAAGGCACGCATCGAAGCTGAAAAGGTTGCAGCAGCCCAGGCGCTCGCCGCCGAGAAGGCAGTAGCAGAAGCAGCGGAAGCCAAGGCCGCTGCTGAAGCAGCAGCCGCTGCCGCCGCGGAACCGGCAGCAGAATAACATCTGCGTGACGCAGTCTTTGCTTGAAGCAAAATTCTTTGCTTGAAAAGGCGGCCTTCGGGTCGCCTTTTCTATTTTTTGCTTCGGCGTGCAGCAGGCGGCCTTGCCTCGGACCTATCTTCCATGACAGTTTTTGCCGTTCAATTTTAGGGAACCGATCAATGTTGTTTCGCCGCACCGTTCTTGCGAGCTTCGCCGCCCTTAGTCTTCTGCCGCTCGCCGCAATGGCCGCTGCGCTGCCCGATCTAGGCGGCAAGAGCGTCGTCGTCGTTACCGAGAACGCCTATCCGCCGCTGCAATTCGTGGATCCGAAATCCGGCAAGCCGATCGGCTGGGAATATGATGCGATGAACGAGATCGCCAAGCGCCTGAATTTCAAGGTCGAGTATCAGAACACCAGCTGGGACGCGATGATCCAGGCGGTTTCCGACGGCCAGTACAATATCGGCATGACCGGCATTACCATCAAGGAAGACCGCAAGCAGAAGGTCGATTTCTCCGACCCCTATATGCGCTCGCAACAGTTCATGCTGGTGCGCGGCGACGAGAAGCGTTTCACCGAGGCCAAGTCCTTCGGCGCATTCAAGGACGGCCTGGTCGGCGCGCAACCCGGCACGACGCCTTTCTATACCGCTGTCTATGAAGTGCTCGACGGCAACGAACAGAACCCGCGCATCAAGCTGTTCGAAACCTTCGGCGCCACCGTCCAGGCCCTGAAGGCCGGCGACGTCGACGTCGTGTTGACAGACGGCACTGCCGGCAAGGGTTATGTCGATGCCTCGGGCGGCGCCCTGAAACTGATCGGCGAGCCGCTCGGCACCGAGGATTTCGGCTTCATTTTCCCGAAGGGCTCCGATCTCGTCGCCCCGGTCAATGCCGCCATCGCCGCTCTCAAGGCCGACGGCACGCTGGATGCGCTGAACAAGAAGTGGTTCCTCGACTACAAGATGGGCGAATGACGCCGAGCAATTGCTGATGGCTTTGCGACCATCTCCCGACAGGCACGTCAAGGACGACTATCCCTGGTGGCTGATCGCGCTTGTCGTGATCGGCATCGCCCTTGCTGCCGTCATCGTCGCCAACGATATCTACGCTCAGGTTTTCCGCACCGTCGTCAACGGTGTCGGCATCACCGTCTTCGTCACGCTGGTCGCCTTCGTGCTCGCCACCGTGCTCGGCCTCGGCATCTGCCTGCTCGGCATGGCCGACAGCCAGGTGTTGCGCCAGATCGCGCGATTCTACATTGAGATCATCCGCGGCATCCCGATCCTCGTGCTACTGTTCTACGTCGCCTTCGTCGGTGCACCGGCTCTGGTTGCTTCCTATAACGTCCTGATTTCGCCGCTGGTGACATCAGGCATGGCCGAGCCCATCCTGGTGCGCGATCTCTCGTTGATGTGGCGAGCGATCATCGCGCTGACGATCGGTTACTCTTCCTTCATCGCCGAGATCTTCCGGGCCGGTTTCCAGTCGGTCGATCTCGGCCAGATCGAGGCTGCCAAGGCACTCGGCCTTTCCCGCTACCGGCGCTTCCGTTCCGTCGTCTTCCCGCAGGCGATCCGGGTGATCTTCCCGCCGCTCTCCAACGATTTCGTCTCGATGGTGAAGGACAGCTCGCTCGTCTCCGTGCTCGGCGTCGCCGACATCACTCAGATGGGCAAGGTCTATGCCGCCGGCTCCTTCCGCTTCTTCGAAACCTATTCGATCGTCACCTATATCTACCTGATCCTGACGATCGGCCTGTCGCTGGCGCTGCGGCGGACGGAGAAGTGGATGAAGTCGCGGTGAACGATCGATAGCCGTGACACGGCTGAAGGGACCGCGGACGCCCTTTGATGATTCAAATTGAAGCCGCCGCGAAAAATCGTTATATGCAGGCGATGGAATCCAAGTTCAGATGCACAGGTGCGCATATTTTCGTGCTGCAGGACCACTATCGCCTGCCGGCGCGGTTCTTTGCATGCGTGTCCGGTGCGCTCAGCAGCCGACTTCGTTGATCGAATGACGGCCGGCGGAGCCTGATCCGCTTTTTTCTCGATTTCCCAAAGCATCCAAAAAACGGACTTAACGCCATGAGCGCACCGCGTACTCTCTACGACAAGATCTGGGACGATCACCTGGTCGACCAACAGCCGGACGGCACCTGTCTTCTCTACATCGACCGCCATCTGGTCCATGAAGTCACGTCGCCGCAGGCGTTCGAAGGCCTGCGCATGACCGGCCGCAAGGTTCGCGCCCCGGAAAAGACGCTCGCCGTCGTCGACCATAACGTTCCGACCTCGCCCGATCGCCATCTCGGCATCAAAAACGAGGAAAGCCGCATCCAGGTGGAAGCGCTGGCCACCAACGCCGCCGAATTCGGCGTCGAATATTATTCGGCAAGCGACAAGCGCCAGGGCATCGTCCACATCGTCGGTCCGGAACAGGGCTTCACCCTGCCCGGCATGACCATCGTCTGCGGTGACAGCCACACTTCGACGCACGGCGCCTTCGGCGCGCTGGCGCACGGCATCGGCACCTCCGAAGTCGAGCATGTGCTGGCGACCCAGACGCTGATCCAGAAGAAGGCGAAGAACATGCTGGTGCGGGTCGACGGCCTGCTTCCGCCGCACGTTACCGCCAAGGACATCATCCTCGCCATCATCGGCGAAATCGGCACCGCCGGCGGCACCGGCCACGTCATCGAATTTGCCGGCGAAGCGATCCGCGCGCTGTCGATGGAAGGCCGCATGACCATCTGCAACATGACGATCGAAGGCGGCGCCCGCGCCGGCCTGATCGCCCCTGACGAAAAGACCTTCGAATACATCAAGGGCAAGCCGCGCGCGCCGAAGGGCGAGGCGCTGCAACAGGCAATCGCCTACTGGAAGACATTGGAGACCGACGAAGGCGCTCACTATGACCGCGTCGTCGTGCTCGATGCCGCCAGCCTGCCGCCGATCGTCTCCTGGGGCTCCTCGCCCGAGGACGTTATCTCCGTCCAGGGCATCGTCCCGAACCCCGACGACATCCAGGACGAGACCAAGCGCACCTCCAAGTGGCGCGCCCTCGACTATATGGGTCTGAAGCCTGGCACGAAGATGACCGACATTACCCTCGATCGCGTCTTCATCGGTTCCTGCACCAACGGCCGCATCGAGGATCTGCGCGAAGTCGCCAAGGTGGTCGAAGGCAAGACGGTTGCCGCCACCGTCGATGCGATGATCGTTCCGGGCTCCGGCCTCGTCAAGGAACAGGCGGAGGCCGAAGGCCTCGACAAGATCTTCAAGGCTGCCGGTTTCGACTGGCGCGAGCCGGGCTGCTCGATGTGCCTGGCCATGAATGACGACCGCCTGAAGCCGGGCGAGCGTTGCGCCTCGACCTCGAACCGCAACTTCGAAGGCCGTCAGGGCTTCAAGGGCCGCACGCATCTCGTCTCGCCGGCAATGGCCGCTGCCGCCGCGATCGCCGGTCACTTCGTCGATATCCGCGACTGGAACTGATCCGTCCGACGGAGAGAATGAAAGCCGCCCGATGCCTGCAGAGCACATCGGGCGGCTTCGCCTTTCATGACCCTGTCGCTTCGGTGCGAGGCTGTTGCGGCTTGCAGCACGGCGCGCCGCCCAAGCGCACAAAGATCTGCAGCGTCTTAAGGTTTTGCATGAAAACTTAGATCGTTTGCGATTTGACTATGCCCTTGCGGGCGAGCCCATTTGTGCGTCGCCGGCAATTCCCATTTCATCCTTTCGGGCAATCGACATCGATAAATTCCTGTGGCCTCATCGATATCAGGCGCGACACGCGACAGACCGTCAGCCTGCTACGGACGGCTTCGGCGAACACTGCGCCTTGGGGAGTGTCGTCATGAGGCGGAAAATGGCAAAGAGTCTCGCGCATGCCATCCTGACCGTATTTGCATCGCTGGCATCGATCGACGCCGTGGGCGCCGTATCGATGCATCCAACCCTACCGCCGCTCACGCAGGTCTCGTCGAGCCAACTGCTGCAGGTGGCGCAGAACAGAGTACCGTCAGTCAACGGATATCGCGGCTCCAGCAAGGCCCGACCCGGTTATATCAAGAGCTCGAACGGTTATTGGTATCCCTCGCGCGCCTTCGACGATTATACCGGCTCGATTAGACGGCCGACGAACCTGGGCAATACCTGCAACTACGGCTTTGCCCCGACCAACGGATCGTCCAGTTGCAATTACTGACGTGAAGGCTGCGTGACCTGTGCCATGTGGCCGCCGCCGCGGCGATCTTTTCTTCAGAGGCGGCCTTTGATGGGTTGGGTCGTGATCGAAACGACGATCAGAAAGTTGCCGTCATCGGGTCCGGTCCCATGCGGGCGCTGGCGCGGTCGAGTCTGGCGATCGCCGCCATGTCATCGGCATCAAGCTTGAAATCGAATACCTGGAAGTTCTCCTCGATACGCGACGGCGTCACCGACTTCGGGATGACGACGAGGCCGGTGTCGATATGCCAGCGGATGATGACCTGGGCCGGCGTCTTCCGATGCTTGCCGGCGATCTCACCGATAACCGGGTTCGAAATGAATTTGCCCTGGCCGAGAGGGCTCCAGGATTCGGTGGCGATATTCAGCTTCTTGTGCGCCTCCTGCGCCGCCTTCTGCTGGAAGTCGGGATGCAGTTCGATCTGGTTGATGACCGGAACGACACCGGTTTCGCCGATGATGCGCTCCAGATGTTCGGGAAAGAAATTCGACACGCCGATCGAGCGGGCGCGGCCCTCTTCGCGGATGCGCACGAAAGCCTTCCAGGTCTCGGTGTAGAGGCCGCGATGCGGCGACGGCCAGTGAATGAGATAGAGATCGACATAGTCGGAGCCGAGTTTCTTCAGGCTGCCGTCGAAGGCGCTGAGCGCATTGTCGTAACCCTGGTCGGTATTCCTAAGCTTGGTGGTGACGAAGATATCCTTGCGGTCGAGGCCGGAAGAGCGGATGCCTTCACCGACGCCCTCTTCGTTGTCGTAGCCGGACGCCGTATCGATATGGCGATAGCCGGCGGCAATTGCGGTACGCACCGTCGGGGCGGCAATGTCCTGCGGCGTCTGCCAGACGCCGAGACCGACCTGGGGAACGGAATGTCCGTCATGGAAAGTAATGATGGGTTGAGCGGTCACAATATATCTCCGGGAGTTTGAGAATTGGACGAGGCATGAATTGCGCCCACACTTTTAGGCGTCCCGGAACGCATTTCAGCCTGAGCGCTCGGTCACCGAAAACATATAGGCGGCCGTATCCGGAAGACAATCAGAGGACCCGGACAATCGTCCCTTTCCGAAGATGCGGCAGAAGCCGGCGCATGTCGCTGAGGCTGACCGCCACGCAGCCGGCCGTCGGCTCGTAGCCCGGCCGGATGAGATGGAAGAAGATCGCCGAGCCGCGATTGCGCGCCCGCGAGGAGATGTTCCAGTCCATCACCAGACAGATATCGTAGAGCCCGTCGCCACGCCGCATCTCCTCATGGCTCGGGCCGAACGGCCCCCTGACGAGGCGATTATAGCTGGCGTTGTCGGGCTGATCGCACCAGAGCATGTCGGCGCGGATGCGGCGGATGGGAAGAGAAGTGGCGAGCCGGCCGTTTCGCTCACCACGCCGGAAGCCTGATATCAGCCTCATCGAGGCGATCGGTGTGGCGCCGTCGCCCTCTCGTTTCATTGCGGTTCGTCCGGAGCGGCCGATCGCGGCAGGGACGGTGATGGCGCCGAACCGGACGATCGCCCGGCTTTTCTGGCCCGGCGCCGGCCGCACCACGATCGTCGACGGCTTCATCCCCGGCTTCCGCCTTGTTTTTTCCATTTTTCTCGCATGTCTTGCATTGTCTGGGGCTCCCATTGAAATCATATGAAAACCTGTGCGGCAACAGCCCGCCGCCCGATCCTTGCCAAACCAGGAATTTGGCGTAGGACTAGGGAAGATAACACGAGGACAAGACGGCATGACCGCACGCACCATTCTTCTGGTGGATGACGACGACGACCTTCGTCAGACGCTGACGGAGCAATTGTCGCTGTATGAGGAGTTTTCGGTTCTGCAGGAAGCCAACGCCGGCAAGGGTGTTGCGACCGCCCGCTCGACACCGGTCGATCTGCTGATCATGGATGTCGGCCTGCCCGATATGGACGGCCGCGAGGCGGTGAAACTGCTGCGCAAGGGCGGCTTCAAGGCGCCAATCATCATGCTGACCGGCCACGATACCGATTCCGACACGATCCTTGGCCTCGAAGCCGGCGCCAACGACTATGTCACCAAGCCCTTCCGTTTCGCCGTG
This sequence comes from Rhizobium sp. NZLR1, assembly GCF_017357385.1. NCBI lineage: Bacteria > Pseudomonadati > Pseudomonadota > Alphaproteobacteria > Hyphomicrobiales > Rhizobiaceae > Rhizobium > Rhizobium sp. NZLR1. Next base: position 4,372,846 of record NZ_CP071632.1, read on the forward strand.
CTGCTCGCGCGCATTCGCGTGCAACTGCGCCAGCACGAGCAGAGCGAGGACGCCACCTTCACCGTCGGCCCCTACCTCTTCAAGCCGAGCCAGAAACTGCTCACCACCGATAACGGCCAGAAGATCCGGCTGACGGAAAAGGAGGCGGCGATCATCCGCTATCTCTATCGTGCCGAACAGAAGGTCGTGACCCGCGACGTGCTTCTCGAAGAGGTCTGGGGCTATAATTCCGGCGTGACGACGCATACGCTGGAAACCCACGTTTACCGGCTGCGCCAGAAGATCGAGCGCGATCCCTCCAATGCCGAAATCCTGGTCACCGAAAACGGCGGCTACAAGATCATACCCTAGAGCATTTTCATTTTTCTCCGAATCACGGAAATGCTCTATCTCTCTGTTTTCACGCAATTCCGGACGCAAAGCCGCTACGCGCTTTTGATGGAATTGCTCTTAGGCGAAAAGCCCGCATGGCGCTGACCGACGACATCCACATGCTCGCGCAGCTTCCTTTGTTCAGGGATATGAACGAGGATCAGCTGCGGCTGATCGCCTTCGGCGCCGATCGGCGCATGATCGCGGCCGGCCAGATGCTGTTTCGCCAGGGCTCGCCCGCCGAGAGTGCCTATGTCGTCCTCAGCGGCAGCCTGGAGCTGAGCGCTGCAAGCAGCGACGGCATGCAGAAGACGGAGGGGGTCGCCGGCCCCGGAACGATGATTTCCGAACTGGCGCTGGTCACGCTGGTGGAGCGCAAGTTCACCGCGGTGGCGCGCGAGGACACCGGCATCATCCGCATCACCCGCGCCCTCTTCCACCGACTGATCGAGGAATATCCGGACGCAGCCCTGCTGATCCAGAACCGCATCCGCGACAATCTCGCCGAACTTGCGGCAAAGGCCGCAAGCCAGTTCTACCGCTTCAGCTGAGGCCTGCTGGAGCGGTTCTGCGCTTCCACGAAAAGCTGAACCACCACACCGCTCTAAAGATCGAAATGCGCCGTGACCGGCACATGGTCCGAGGGCCGGTCCCAGCCGCGCGCCTCCTTCAGGATCTCGATGCGCCGGAGATGCGGCCCGAGATCCGATGACGACCAGATATGGTCGAGACGGCGGCCGCGATCGGCCGCCTCCCAGTCCTTGGCGCGGTAGCTCCACCAGGTATAGAGCTTCTCGTTCTCCGGCACATGCTGGCGCATGAGATCGAGCCAACCGCCGCGCTTCATCACCTCAAGCAGCCCGTCGGTCTCGACAGGCGTATGGCTGACGATCTTCAGGAGCTGCTTGTGCGACCAGACATCGTGCTCCAGCGGCGCGACGTTCAGGTCGCCGACCAGGATAGCGGAGGTGTTGCTCTCACCATTGGCTTTCAGCCGCTTCATCTCCTCGATGAAATCGAGCTTGTGGCCGAATTTCGGATTGACGGTACGGTCGGGCTCGTCGCCGCCGGCCGGAACGTAGAAATTGTGCAGCCGGACACGGCGATTGCCGCGCTCGAAAATCGCCGAAATGTGTCTGGCATCGCCGACCCCGCAATAATCCTGCCGGTGATCCTCCGTCAGCGGAATGCGCGAGGCGATCGCCACGCCGTGATAGCCTTTCTGGCCGTGGATGATGATGTGATCGTAGCCCATCGCCCGCAGCGGTGCGGCCGGAAAGAGCTCGTTCGCCACCTTGGTTTCCTGCAGGCAGAGAATGTCGGGCCTGTGCTTGAGAACGAGCTGCTCGACGATCGGCATGCGCAGCCGCACCGAGTTGATGTTCCAGGTGGTGATCGAAAAGCCCATATTCCCAGCCCTTTCATGCTTTCATGAAAGGGCTTTAGAACAAAGGCGGATGGGAGGGAACCGCCCGCGTGCAAAACAGGGGACAGTCAACCAAAAAGGCGTCAGTCGCGGGACTGAGGCGTGCCCGGAATGGTCTCATAGGGCACGCGGAACACGCGATCGTCGAACTGCATGCCTGTCTTGACGTTGAAGATCATCACCGACGTGTCCTTGCCCTGGTTGTCGGTGATCGTCCACTGACGCAGGTCGTAGGTCTTCGGGTCGAACATCATGGTGATGGTCGAGCTGCCGAATACCGTGTTGTTGCCGAGCGCAATCGTCGTCAGATCCGACTCTTCCTTCACGCGCTTCACCATGCCGGCCGAGAGGTCGATGTGCTGCGCCAGGAGCAGGCTGAGCGGCGTCTTCGAGAGCGGATAGAGGTCCCAGGTTTTCAGCTTGGTATTGCCGATGGCGACGTTTTTGCCGTCGGCGATCACGCGCATCGGCGACGGGTCGTCATAATTGAAGCGCAGTTTGCCGGGCCGCTGGATGAAAAACTTGCCGCCGGTCTGCTCGCCGCGCGGACCGAACTGCACGAATTCGCCCTGCATCGTCGTGACACCGGAGAAGTGGTCGGCGATCGCCTGCGCGGTGCCGGAGGCGGGAGCTGCCGCCTGCGCATAAGCACCGAAGGGAACGGCGCTCACCATCGCAGCAACGGCAAAGGCGCCGAGAAGATCGCGGCGCGTTACCGTCAGGCCGGAGAGGAAGGGGTCGGAGTTACTCATCTAAATCTCCTTTATGCGATCTGCATGCTGCCGAAAGACGGCGTCTTCAAGGCGTTGCGATCGGCCCGCGAGAGGTAACGGCTTCGACGCTGTCAGGTTTCCGCAAAACCGGCCCTATTGGAAATATATGCCAATTATTTCAGCGGTCGAGGATATCGCCTTCGGTCGGAACAAGAATCTCGCGTTTGCCGGCATGATTGGCCGGCCCGATGATGCCTTCCTTCTCCATCCGCTCGATCAGCGAGGCGGCCCGATTGTAGCCGATGCCGAGCCGGCGCTGGACGTAGGAGGTCGAGGCCTTGCCATCACGCAGCACGATGGCGACAGCCTGATCGTAAGGATCTTCCGATTCCGAAAGGTTGGACGTGCCGGCCGGGCCACCGCCGCCGTAATCACCATCTTCGTCGTCGTCGGCGGTGATCGCATCGAGATACTGCGGCGAGCCCTGGGTCTTCAGGTAGGAGACGATCTCTTCCACCTCGACATCCGAGACGAACGGACCATGCACGCGCTGGATACGTCCGCCGCCCGCCATGTAGAGCATGTCGCCCATGCCAAGCAGCTGTTCGGCGCCCTGTTCACCAAGGATGGTGCGGCTGTCGATCTTCGAGGTGACCTGGAAGGAGATGCGGGTCGGGAAGTTCGCCTTGATCGTGCCGGTAATGACGTCGACCGATGGGCGCTGTGTCGCCATGATCACATGGATGCCGGCCGCGCGCGCCATTTGCGCCAACCGTTGCACGGCGCCTTCGATATCCTTGCCAGCGACCATCATCAGGTCGGCCATTTCGTCGATGATGACGACGATATAGGGCATTGGCCTGAGGTCGAATTCTTCGGTCTCGTACATTGCCTCGCCGGTGTGACGGTCGAAGCCGGTCTGCACCGTGCGCGAGATCGCCTCGCCCTTCGACAAGGCCTGCTCGACGCGGGTGTTGAAGCCGTCGATGTTGCGAACACCGATCTTCGACATCTTCTTGTAGCGCTCTTCCATCTCGCGCACGGTCCATTTGAGCGCGACGACGGCCTTCTTGGGATCGGTGACGACGGGCGAAAGCAGATGCGGGATTCCGTCATAGACCGAAAGTTCGAGCATCTTCGGGTCGATCATGATCAGCCGGCATTGTTCCGGCGTCATGCGGTAAAGCAGCGACAGGATCATCGTGTTGATGGCGACCGACTTGCCGGAGCCGGTGGTGCCGGCGACGAGCAGATGCGGCATCTTGGCGAGGTCGGCGATGACGGCTTCGCCGCCGATCGTCTTGCCGAGCGCCATGGCGAGCTTCGCCTTGCTGCCTTCGAAATCCCTGGAGGCGATAAGTTCACGCAGATAGACGGTCTCGCGCGTCTGGTTCGGCAATTCGATGCCGATCGCGTTGCGGCCGGGCACGACGGCGACGCGGGCGGCAATGGCGCTCATCGAGCGGGCGATATCGTCGGCAAGGCCGATGACGCGCGACGACTTGATGCCGGGCGCCGGCTCCAGTTCATAGAGCGTGACGACCGGGCCGGGGCGGACATGGATGATCTCGCCCTTGACGCCGAAATCCTCAAGCACGCCTTCGAGCATGCGGGCGTTCTGCTCCAGCGCATCGGCCGATAGCGTCGAGTCGCGCACGACATTCTTCGGTTCGGCAAGCAGATGCATCGAGGGCAGTTGGAAACCCTCCGGACGGATGAACGAGCCCTGCGCCTCCCGCTCGATGCGGGCGCTGGGCTTCGGACGCGAGACCAAAGGCACGACGCGCGGTTCCGGCTTGCCGGCGGCCTTTGCCGGTGCGCGGATCATCCAGTCGTCGTCGTCATCATCGGGCAGAATATCGGCCGGGCGCGGCGGCATGTCGGCATCGAAGGGCAGATCGTCGTCATCATCGTCGTCATCGACGGAAAGCGACGGTGCAGAGACGATACGCCGCGGCGATGCTGCGCGTGCCTCCATCGACGGCTCCATGCGCTCGCCGCGGACGGTGGGCGCCTTAGCGCGGACGGGTTCGTTCAGCGTGCCGAACTCGTCATCGTTGAAATCATAGGGTGATTCGAAATCGCCCTGGCGGCGCTTGCGCGGCCCCATGCCGAAGAGCCGGCGCAGCCGCCCTTGGCTCATGTACCAAGCATGGGTCATCGCACCGCTAAGAGCGACCCAGCGCGACTCGTCGTCCTCGTCCTCGTCTCCGACGACGCGGACCTTGCTTGTTGTCCCGACGCAATCTTCCTCGATCTCCTCCTCGGAGTCGCTGCGGCCGACGAGGCCCGACGCAAATAGCATCATCCAGGCGGTCGGCGCGGCAAAGATGCAGCCGACGACCATGGCGAAGGTGCCGGTGGGATAAGCGCCGACGAAGAGTGCGGGAAAACGCAGGATCATGTCGCCGATGACGCCACCGATCCCGTTCGGGATCGGCCAAGTGAGCGGCGGCGGGAAGCAGCCGATCACGGCGCAGGAAAGCACCGTACCGGCAAGCCAGGCGCCGGCTCGGGCGGGGATACGGCTGAAGCGGCGGCCCGAGATCAGCGTCAGCGCCCAGGCGACGATCGGCAGCATCGAAATGACGCTGGCAAGGCCGAGAAACTGCATGACGATATCGGCAAAGGCAGCGCCGCTATAACCGAGGATATTGGTCGGCAGATTGGCAGTGGCATAGGAATAGCTCGGATCGGCAACGTTCCATGTCGCCAGCGCCGCGACGCAGAGCGCCAATAGCAGAAAGATCGCAAAGCCGATGAGGGCCTGGATCTGCCGCAGCATGAATGCCGAGAGGGAGAACCGATCCGGACGGCCATCCATCGCCGGCGACGTGCTTCTTGCCATGTGTCTAACCCGTCCAATGCCTGAGGGCAGGCGAATCACCGAAGCTTCGCCATGCCAAAATGCGTCCGCTCCACCTAATCAGAGCCGGGTTAAAGCGATGTTAACCATGCACGCCTGGACGTGCATTCGCGACAGGGAAATAAAAAAAGCCCGAACCTTGAGAGGTCCGGGCCAAATGCGGTCTATGGCAGCTTTTCCGGGTCTAACCCGGAAAAGCTCTAGATAGGCCGCGACGGGCCGTGGAGCGGCGCCCTTAAGCCAGGCGCCGCAAAGCTGATTTACGAGTGGTAGGCGGCTTCGCCGTGGGTCGCGAGGTCGAGACCTTCGCGCTCGGCTTCGACGCTGACGCGCAGCCCGATGACGACATCGACGATCTTGTAGAGGATCGCCGAACCGACGCCGCACCATATGATGGTAGTGAGAACGGCAATGAGCTGAACAACGACCTGGCTTCCCATCGTCACACCTTCGACATAGCCGACGCCGCCGAGCGACGCGCTGGCGAAGACGCCCGTTGCGATAGCGCCGAATATGCCGCCCACGCAGTGCACGCCGAAGACGTCTGCGGTGTCGTCATAGCCGAACTTGTTCTTCACGACGGATACGAAGAAGTAGCAAAGCGGCGAAACGGCTAGGCCCATGACAATCGCGCCCATCGGACCGGCGATTCCAGCAGCCGGCGTGATGGCAACGAGACCCGCAACCATGCCGGAAGCACCGCCGAGCATAGACGCCTTGCCACGAGCAAGGGTTTCGACGAGCGTCCAGGAAACGATGGCAGCTGCGGTCGCGATGAAGGTGTTGACCGTTGCAAGCATCGCACCGCCGGAGGCTTCGAGGTTGGAGCCCGCGTTGAAGCCAAACCAGCCGACCCAGAGCATCGAGGCGCCGACCATGGTCAGCGTCATCGAATGCGGTGCCATCATGTCCTTGCCGTAGCCGGTGCGCTTACCGACCAGAAGAGCGCCAATGATACCAGCGATACCGGCATTGATGTGGACGACCGTACCCCCTGCGAAGTCAAGCGCGCCCATCTTGAAGAGCATGCCGTTCGAATCCCAGACCATGTGCGCGATCGGAAAGTAGACGAAAGTCGCCCAAAGTGCGCAGAAGAGAACTGCAGCCGAAAATTTGATGCGCTCGGCGAAAGCCCCGATGATCAGGGCAGGTGTGATCGCTGCGAAGGTCATCTGGAATAACATGAAGATGAATTCCGGAATGACGACGCCCTTGGAGAAGGTTGCAGCCGTGGTTGCCGTGGAAACGCCGGAAAGGAACATCTTGGCTGTGCCGCCCCAATAGGGGCTGTCCGAACCGCCGAAAGCGAAGGAATAGCCGTAAATCACCCAGATCAGCATAACCACCGCGCCGATCATCGTGCACTGCATCAAAACGGAGAGCATGTTCTTGGCGCGAACGAGACCGCCATAGAAGAGTGCTAGGCCGGGCACCAGCATGAACAGCACAAGGATCGTGGAAATGAACATGAAGGCAGTATCGCCCTTGTCCGGCACCGGTGCTGCAGCCGCAGCCGGTGCAGCTTCCTGCGCGAAAGCGACGGCCGGCGCGAGAAGCGCTGCCGAAGCTGCGCAAATCCGCGCAAAGGTGGAAGAAAACTTCGAAATTGACATTGGAAAAAGCTCCTTGATCTGCCGCTTACAGCGCTTCTGAATCGGTTTCGCCCGTACGGATGCGCACGGCATGGTCGATCGAATAGACGAAAATCTTGCCGTCGCCGATCTGACCGGTCTTGGCCGATGCCGCGATGGCCTCGACCGCCCTGTCGACGAGTTCCGATGCAACCGCGATTTCGATCTTGAGCTTCGGCAGGAAGCTGACCGCATATTCGGTGCCGCGATAGATTTCGGTATGCCCCTTCTGGCGCCCGTAGCCCTTCACTTCGGTCACGGTCAGCCCTTGAATGCCGATCGCCGTAAGAGCTTCGCGGACCTCATCGAGCTTGAACGGCTTGATAATAGCCATCACAATTTTCATCTGGTTTCCCATCCTTCGTTATCCTCGGCGCGGAGCCGACTCTCCTTGCCGCTGACGTTCCTGAACAGCGACCGGCGATATACATTCAAGGGACGTGCCAGATTCGAGGCATGGAATAACTTATTGAAAAATAACGATTATAATACCGGGCGCCAATAAACAGGCAAATGATCGGCAAATGATCGGCCATCAATCGCACAAATAATGCGCAATTTTAAAAAGATGCGTATTTTTTATTCATTTGCCTTTTTCCGAATCAAACCCTCCTGTGCGACAGAGGCAATCAACTCACCCGATCGGGTAAACAGGCTACCCCGGGTCAGCCCTCTGGCACCCGACGCCGACGGGCTGTCCTGCGTATAAAGCAACCAGTCGTCGAGCTTGCAGGGCCTGTGAAACCACATCGAATGATCGAGACTTGCCACCTGCAGGCTCTGATCGAAGATGGAGGTGCCGTGTGCATAAAGCGACGTATCGAGCAGGGTCATGTCCGAGAGATAGGCAAGCACGGCCGCCTGATAGAGCCGGTCGTCGGGAACCGGGCCGGTGGCGCGCACCCAAACGTCTTGTTTGGGATCGAGCTTCTTGTCGGAAAAATAATGCGTCAGCGAGACGGGACGGATCTCGATCGGCCGCTCGCGCTGCCAGTATTTTCGGATCGCCTCCGGCGCATGCGCGAGATATTGCTCCTTGATCTGCTGTTCGCCAAGCAGCGCTTCGGGCATTGTCACCTCAGGCATGACGATCTGGTGATCGAAGCCCGGCTCCTCCACCTGGAAGGAGGCCGACAGCGTGAAGATCGCCTTGCCGTGCTGGATCGCGACGACGCGCCTGGTATTGAAGCTCGATCCATCGCGGATGCGCTCCGCCTGGTAGATGATCGGCACCGAGGGATCGCCGGGCCGCATGAAATAAGCATGCAGCGAATGGACGAAACGCTCGCCCTCGATGGTGCGCTGCGCCGCCATCAGCGCCTGGCCGATCACCTGGCCGCCGAAGACGCGCTGCCAGCCGGCCTGCGGGCTGCGTCCACGGAAGATATCGACCTCGATCGGCTCCAGGTCGAGCGTCGAAAGCAGTGTCTCCATTGCCGAAGACCCGGTCGTCTCGCGCGTCATTTTGTATGTCTCCCGGCGGTAGGAAGTGAAGTTGCGATGATCTATATAGGTCACATCTGAGGCACAAGGTACGGGAGCGGCGCGATGCTGGACATGCTGGTTGTGGGCGGGGGTTATGTCGGCCTTTCCGCCGCTGTCGCGGTCAAACAGGCAGCCCCCCATCTGAATGTCGTCGTCGTCGAGGCGGCCCCGGAGCATGTCTGGAAAAACGACACGCGCGCTTCCGCCGTCATCGCGGCGGCGTCGAAGATGCTCGAGGTCTTCGGCATCTGGAATGAGATCGAGCCGGAAGCCCAGCCGATCACCAAAATGATCGTTACCGACTCCAAGACCTCTGATCCGGTGCGCCCGGTTTTTCTCACCTTCGACGGCGAAGCGGCGGAAGGCCGGCCTTTCGCCCACATGATCCCGAATGTCGCCATGGTCGCAGCGCTGCGGGGCGTCTGCGAGCGGCTCGGCATCGACATCCGTCACGGGCTCGGCGCCACGGAGCTGAAGACGCACGACAGCCACATAACCGTCACGCTTTCGGATGGCAGCGCGCTGGAGAGCCGGCTGTTGGTTGCCTGCGACGGCGTGCGCTCGACGCTGCGCGATCTCGCCGGCATCAAGACCGTCACCTGGAACTACGGCCAGTCGGGCATCGTTGCCACGGTCGAACATGAGCGGCCGCATGATGGCTGCGCCGAGGAGCATTTCCTGCCGGCCGGTCCCTTCGCCATCCTGCCGCTCAAGAACAATCGCTCCTCGCTCGTCTGGACGGAGCGGACACATGATGCCGATCGGCTGGTCGCCGCCGACGACCTGGTCTTCGAGGAAGAGCTCGAACGCCGCTTCGGCCACAAGCTTGGGGCGCTGAAAATCATCGGCGACAAACGCGCCTTCCCGCTCGGCCTGACGCTGGCACGCGCCTTCGTCGCACCGCGTTTCGCGCTGGCCGGCGACGCCGCCCACGGCATTCACCCGATCTCAGGCCAGGGCCTCAATCTCGGCTTCAAGGATGTAGCGGCACTTGCCGAAACGATCGTGGAGGCTGATCGGCTCGGCCTCGATATCGGATCGATCAACATTCTCGAACGCTACCAGACCTGGCGCCGCTTCGACACCTTCCGTATGGGCGTGACGACGGACGTGCTGAACCGGCTGTTCTCCAACGACGCAACACCGATCCGCATCGCCCGCGACGTCGGCCTCGGCATCGTCGACCGGCTGCCGCGCCTCAAATCTTTCTTCATCGGCCAGGCGGCTGGAACGACGGCAAAGGACAATCCGCGGCTGCTGGCAGGCCAAGTCATTTGATAGTGATTTAAAGACGCCTATTCGTCGAGGCGACGGGCTTCGGACACCAGCATGATCGGAATGCCGTCGCGGATCGGATAGGCAAGCCGCGCCTTTTCCGAGACTAGCTCATTGTGTTCGCGATCATAGGAAAGCCGGCCCTTGGAGAGCGGGCAGACCAGCAGATCGAGCAGCTTTGGATCGACGCGGCTGAGTTTTTCATCCATGGCTGAAGTCTACTGCAGAACCGTGTCGGAGTCACCGAAGACCCGCGCCAGCACGATCTCGGTAATGGCGATCAGCGTTTCGGCCCGCGTCTTCAGATCGGGCGCTTCCAGCAGTGCCTGCTTTTCAGCCGGTCCGAACGGCGACATCATCGCCAGCGAATTGACAAGCGTCAGATTGCTCGCCCGCTCGACGCTCTCCCAGTCCGCTTCCAGCTTGTTGGCATCGAGATAGGCCTTGAAGGCAGTCAGAAGCGCTGCGCGGTCGACCGCCTCCTCCTCGTTCGCGGCCGAGAGATCGGCGATGAACGGCGCGATACGGAAGGTGCGGAACGGATCGCTGGTTGCTTTCTCCTCAAGCAACCGAAAGCGGCAGACGCCGGTCAGCGAGACGATATAGCGGCCGTCGCCAGTTTCGGCGAAGGAGGTGATGCGGCCAAGGCAGCCGACGGCGGCAAGATTGGGATCGCCGCCCTTGTCTTCGTGTTCGCCGAGCGCCGGCTGCACCATGCCGATCAGCCGGTTTCCCGTCAGTACAGCATCCAGCATCGCCAGATAACGCGGCTCGAAAATGTTGAGCGGAAGCTGCCCGGCCGGCAGAAGGAGGGCACCGGTCAGGGGAAAGACGGCGATTGTATCAGGCAGATCGCCCGGCTTCAGGTATCTGGCATTCCCGACTTGCATGAAACCGTCCCGCATTCTTGTAACGGGCATGCCCGTCCTCACGAGAATGTGGTGCCCCCGTCCGAAAACGCAAGGGCAGTTGCTCGAAACTTAGCGCCTACCTCCGAAAATCCGAATCGCCTTTCAACAGGATCAGACAGGGATACAAAGCAATACAGCGCCTTGCCGCCCTGTCGGACCCGCGGCGCTTTACGAGAACAGCATCGCCGAAAGCTTGCGCCGAGCCGAAATCGTCGCCGGATCCTTGAAGCCCCAGACCTCGAAGAACTGCAGCAGCTGGCGACGGGCGCCGTCATCGTCAAAGGCGCGGTCCTTGCGCATGATCAGCAGCAGGTGCTCGGCCGCTTCGTCGCGCCGGCCTTCGACATTGAGGATCTTGGCGAGCTTCAGCCGCGCCTCATGGTCGTCGGGGTTGACGGCAAGGCCACGTTCGAGCGCAACAGGATCGCCGAGCTTGCGGGCTTCCTCGATCTGTTCGAGCTTTTTCAGTACGGCCTGGATACCGGCGTCCTTCGCCAACTCTTCCGGCAGATCAGTCAGAGTTTCGCGCGCCCGCTCATGCTGGTTTGCGACGATCATGCACTCGGCCATGCCGGCAATCGCCTTGGCATTTTCGGGATCGGCCTGCATCACCGCGGCGTAGAGCTGAGCGGCCTCATTGATGTTGCCGGCGGCCAGCAGTTCTGCTGCTTCCGTAACCACGGCTTCGATCTCGGCCGCCTCATCGGCGCCGGCCGGGCCGGCGATACGGTCGATGAACTGCTGAATCTGGCTTTCCGGCACTGCACCCATGAAGCCGTCGGCGGGGCGGCCGTTAACGAAGGCGATCACGGCGGGGATCGACTGGATGCCGAGCTGGCCGGCGATCGAGGGATGGTCGTCGATGTTCATCTTGACCAGCCGGACGCGGCCCTTGGCTTCGTTGACCACCTTCTCCAACACCGGCGTCAGCTGCTTGCACGGCCCGCACCAGGGCGCCCAGAAATCCACCAGCACCGGTTGATTGCGCGATTCCTCGATGACGTCCTTGCCGAAATTCGCGGTCGTGGTGTCGGTGATGTAGCTGCCGGCTGCAGCCACGGGTTCTGGGGTGGCGCCGAAGCTTGTCGTCGCCGTCATCTGATTTCCGAAGGAACTGTTATAGGGGTTGTCGCTGCCGCTCATAGGTATCTCCCGCCGCGCCGATCTTGCCGGCGTCTTTGCTAAAGCATGTCGCGCAAAAGTGTAGCGGTTTTGCGATCAAGACATGCACAAAACCAAAGGCCTAAAGCGCCGCAAGCGAAACTGAAAGTCCGCGACGCGCTTTAGCGCTAAAATCGTATGTCAGGACGTCACTTTCAAGACAAGCGGCTTATGCCCGGTCGCTTCCATGAAACGGATGAGATCGGAGCTCGCAATCGATGTCGTCGCATCGTTGGATAGCGGATGGCAGTTGATGATCTCCTCGCGCATCAGATCGGTATCGAGCACGAAGGTGACATTCGCCGCAGTATCGTTGATCGCGCCGAATGCAGTGACCGCGCCGGGAATGACGCCGAGATATTCCATCAACTTCTCGGGCCTGCCGAAGGAGACCCTGCCGGACCCGCCGATGGCATTATGCACCTGCTTGAGATCGACGGCAGCGTTTTCCTCGACGGTCAGCAGAAAATACCTGTCCTTCTTGTCCTTGACGAACAGGTTCTTGGTGTGGCCGCCGGGGATCTCGTCGCGCAGCGCAACCGATTCCGCCACGGTGAAAACCGGCGCATGGTCAACCGTCTTATGGGCAATGCCGAGCCCATCGAGAAAGGCAAACAATTCTTCTCTGGTCTTCGGGACATTTTCGGACATTGGGCAATCCATTGGATAGGAAGGGAAAAAGACAAGGCGTCCTGATTAAGTCCGTCGACATCGTTTGGCAATCTTTGCGGCCGACGCTTTGCCCCGCATTTGCGGCCTTTCCGCCCGGCCCGCGCGAGCAGGAGAATTTTTCTTCACCTCTCCGTCATTTCCCTGTTGCATTTGAAAACCCGTTAGGCCATATAGCGCCGGTCGCCGCGAGGCGGCGCCCACGGTCCAACAACTACCCCGGACCGATGTGGATTGAGCGGGTGTAGCTCAGGGGTAGAGCACAACCTTGCCAAGGTTGGGGTCGAGGGTTCGAATCCCTTCGCCCGCTCCAGTTTCTCTAAGAAAATCATACGGTTATTAGACGCTCAGTTGAGCGTCTGGCGTGCGCATGTTAGCCAGCGACCACATAGCTACCGGAGCCTCGTATCCATTCGCCCGTTAGGCATATTGGGATGGACCTGCGAATCACGGCAAGCCGACCGGCTTCTATTTCGACGAACTAGAGAGATAGTCCCAGTCGATAGGCATGCTGTCGACATAATCTTGCGCACTTAAGTCGGCCAAGGTTTGCATGATGAAAAGCGGACTAGCCCTGTTGTATTTGGCGGGCCATAGCACACCGTCAAAAAGCGACTTCAACACATCATTTATCTTTTCGTTAGAGATCAGCCTCCGAACCTCTGGGTGCAATATCGCTCTGAAGCCAACCTCAACTACCTTCGCATCCCAATCCGGTGCGGCGGTTGCGCGAATGCTCGCAATTGAACGCAACGCCTTTCCGTTATCCGAGTCCCTATCGTGCCACTTTTGCATTTTGCTTCGGATGGCGCCGAGCACCTCGTCGTTGAAATCATCAGGGAAAGCAAACCGACCGTGCTTACGAGCCAGCGCCTCGCCAAAACGGTTCCTCTCGGCATCGTCACTAAATCCGACTTCGCGTTTTAGCCTTCAAAACGCTCTTTGGCACTGTCATCATGCGGTTTAGATCGATAACGACAGTCGCTTTAGGAGGGTGTTGAAGCTTCGCGGCAACTGGCGTTCGACCGCTTTGAATTTCCTTCAGAAAGCTGTCAGTGACTTCCCGGAGCGGGCAAACCACAACACTCTCTTTGCCGGGTCCAAAATTGACGATGTCGCAGGTCTGGCTAATGACGACGAAACCCGGCACATCCAGCCCGAATGGCACAAGTTCGCCGTCTTCAACACTGTCAACCACCAAGAATTGCTTGATGTCGACCGTGTAGTCGCCCTGGCGCCACTTGTCCAAAGCTGACTTATCTATTTCCGAAGACGAACCTACCGTCGAAGTCATTCAGCTCTCTACAATTTCTTGAGCCGAAGCCTCTTTCCAGTTTCTCGGCCAACAAACCCTTCTGCCGAATCACCAATGTCGTCAGAAGCGATAAGTCTATCGTACCACTCATCTGCAAATTTTGAGTGTGTTTGATCTTTTTTCTTCCACAGCGCGTCTGGTCGGCCCGGTCCTTTGGCTGTCAAAGTTCGAACGCGGTCGTATTCGCCAGCTTCAAGGAGCGCGAAAATCGAAAATCCGTTTCCGCTGGCAAAAAGAAGATTCTGATTATCTTCGACCGATCCCCGATCAATATGCTGCAACGTCGCAAGCAATTTGGAAATTCGCTCCCGGTTCACCAGCGATACCTTTAGGCCATTCTGCCAGTCATAAAATGCCTGTCTTGAGCAACCTAACAGTCGGCTCAATTGATCAACGCTTACGCCGAGCAGCCGCCGGATTTCAGCGATCTGGGCCGAAGCGTCTTGAGGCTTAAATTCGCCGCTTACGGGTTCGACCGGCTTAACCTTCTCAAACGTCGAAGTCGTGTTTCGGCCAATGCGTGCAGCGATGGAGTACCAATCACTTGCAGTCCAACCGGATACCGTGGAAGAGGCAAAATTGCCTCCAACTATCAAAACTTTTGCGCCGGCATCGAACACAACAATAGGAGGATTACGGCGGTCAGCGCATGGAGATGTTCCTAGGCGCCGTTCTACTACCATTTCGGGATCGCCATAGGGGACTTCAGCAATCATCAGATCTCACCCCCAAATCTCCGCAAGAATTCCTCGGTAACAGCCCACCTAAAGAAACTGTAGCATCGTGCCGCCTTTCGTTCCGCATCAAAGACGAGTTCATCGACGCGAAACTGACGAGGAGCAACGTGATGCTCGTGGGAAACGTCAATATCCAAGAACCACGATTCATCATCGATCTGTGGCATGACTTCGGGTTCATGACTGCCGTGAGCCGGTAGAATCCCCCATTTTACAAGAAGGTTCCCCTCGTCAACCCTGCAGGCAACCTCAGATACCGAGTAATTGAACGAGCTACGAAGCTCAGTAGCGCTGAGACCAGCCATTTCGTGGCGCAGCATATCGCGGATATTCCCGAGGGCTGAAGTTGGGACGCGATCCACATACCGCACCCCGACCCGCCAGACGTGAGTCGGCCGGATCGTCTCTTCCAGGGCGTCCAATACGAATGTCAATCGCTTCAGAAAATCCGCTCTAGACGAATATTTCTTGGTCTCAAGAGCAACGAAATTAGCGCCAAGCGAAATTCGCCAATTGGCGTCGGCATCCGAAAGCCGCCACAACTGATCCTGATTGGATTGAAGAGCATGCGGGAGAACATTGAACGTCTGGACCAAATCACTAGAGAACAGAGGGTAGGAGGCGCGCACCTTCTCCTGAAAACCGCCAATGAAATTGATATCCCTGACTTGAACAATTTCAGGAAATCTCACTTGGCAGAGCACAGATGCAAGAGGCGCGTTGGATAAGGGAATCTCTTTTGGTGCCTCGCCGTGCAGCGGGTCAAAGTCTTCTGAATCCATGTGGCGGCTATCCCAGGGGTGATTTGCACACTGTATCGAGTGTCAAGTAGAGTGTAAAGTATGTGTTGACAACCAGTATTTGCCCGGGAATTTTCACGGTTAAAGGTAACGTTTCATTAAGCGGTTGAATTTGCTTTTAATTAAAGAGAATTACACGAAGACGACATAGATTTCGGGTTTTGAGCCTTCACCTTGGCGTGGCCGATAAGCGGTTTCGCGGCTAAATCGTAACCGTGCCTCCGCCGGGGCCTGTGCCGCAAACGAGTTATTTCAGCAGGTATCCGTTGGCTGAAAGCCACTCACGGAGGATGCGACGAATAGCCTCCGAACGTGTGGGCGCGTCAGCTTCCTTCTCAACAAATTTGTCGAGTGCTGCGCCGATCTCATCTGCGAGCCGGACACCCGTAATCGGGGTTTTGCCGGTCGCGGGTCTTCCTCGCATTTTATGTTTAACATTAATTGACTTTGACATATTTATGTTATACACAAATTCCGGATCGATAGGAAGATCGAATCTCCCGCCAACTCCGAGCAAGCCCAAAAAAGGTTAACGCACATGGCCGAAGTCCTCACCGTCATATCCGCCGCCACGATGACAAGTCCGGCGGATGCACTTCTCGTCGCGATCAATGCCTACCGCAATGGCCTGGCAGCGTACGACGCGGCCGAAGATAATAATTTTCCGTTGGATGGAGGCGAGGACGATCTATATGCGGCTTTGATAAGCGGTCCTGATACCTTTTTAACGAACTGGCAGAGCCCCGCCATGAGCCATGAGGCCGCGCTCGCGGCGATATCTCTGGCGGAGCGCGAGCGGGCGATCTTTGTAAGTAGCCCGGTAGCTGACGCCATGGAAGCAGCGGCCATCGGCTATTGGAGGCACGCCGGGGGCTCACGGTTGATGGCCAGCGCCGCGGACGAGACCCAACATGTAAGCCTTAGCGACCTGTCACCTGACGAGTTGGTCAGAGCGCCTGATGCCGCCAACTACCTCAAAGTTTCAGAGACTACACTTGCTCGCTGGCGAAGCGCGAAACGTGGCCCGGTTTACGCCAAGATCGGCGGCAACGTCGCATACACAGTTTCGGCGTTGCGGGATTACGTGTCGAAAAGCGAGCGCAAAGGCACCCGGCCCGATAAGTAGGAGGGCGGCGGCTCCTCACTAGCGAAGCTGCGGGCTACCTTTTCGGAAAGCGATCAACTAGTCTCGTTCACCAAGGTAAGGAAAATGGCTAGGAAGCAGATCACAATAGCAGCCCAATTCATCACCACGGCCACCGGTGACCGCCTCGCGGTTATCCCGGAAGCTGAGTATCAGCGATTGATTGAAGCGCTTGAGGATCGCGCGGACGCCGAAGCGGTGCGAGTATTTAACCAGCGCCTCGCCGATGGCGAAGAAGAATTGATGCCCGCCGAATTCGCAAACCGGATCATTAATGGCGAAAGTCAGATCCGAGTCTGGCGTGAGTTCCGCTCGATGACCGCCCGCGAGCTTGCCGAGAAGGCCGGGATAAGCGCGGGGTTCCTTTCGCAGATTGAAAAGGGTGGGCGCGACGGTAGCTTCGAGACCATCAAAAAGATTGCCACCGCTCTTGAGATTTCCGTGAACGACCTCTGTTAAGCGATTTGCATGCCCAGCCTTTGCCCGCCGGCGTATGAATGACGCATAGGCCGGCGGTGATAACCGGACGGCTGGGTTACGTTGTCTGCGCCAAGATAGGAACCGGTTCGTTCGTCAAGGCGAAGGCGTTCGCCAAGAGCGCGGTTCGGGCCGCCGGATAGTTCGCGGGGTCCTGGAAGGTGCGATTATTC